>NZ_JBFRDY010000010.1:0-124419 GCF_052114035.1 Janibacter sp. RAF52
CGTCACCTGGAGGATCGAACGGACCTACCACCGCCGACGACGACAAGACCGCCTCGGCCGATTGACGCCCATCGAATACGAGACCACCATGACCACACCAGCCGACCAGGCTGCGTGACTACCGACTGTCACCTATCCGTGCAGCAGTCCCGACGTCCCCCACGCCAGCAGACTCCGAACGAGCCGCATTTCGTGACCATGCGACCACAGGATCTCGCCTGGCGCAGGTCGAGAGGAGCGCATGTGACGGCTGGCTCACCGGTCACGTGCGCGTGTGAGGGCCCACAAGGATCGCCCAGCGTCCGGGACAGTTGAGGTCAGCGTGAGCCGAGCGGCAGGCGGACCAGCTCCCTGGCTCGCGTGATCGGCGCGGTTACGAGCCTGGGTGCTCCCGGGTCAGGTGGCCGCGCAATCCGGTGGACGTCGGGTAGATGACCTCGCAGGCAGGGCAGGGGGTGCATGTCCCGGTGGGCTGCCCACCCTTCGATCGTGTGCTCCCACCACCACGGCCGGGTCCCCTCCCGTCCGTCCGGGGCGGGCAGGAGCCCACCTGGTAGCTGCGGTAGCCGGTCGAGGGGTCCCACCCGAAGCGGTGGCTGGTGTCAGCCGTCGAAAGTCGCGGCGGCGGGGCGGCGGAGCCGGTGGCCAGGTCGTGTCGCAGCCGGGTGGGTGTGATCCCCAGCGTCTGGGCTACGGCGGGCAGCGGCTCTCCGGCGGTCCACCTCTCGTACGCGGAGATGACGGCGGCCTCGTCGGTGCGCCGGTGGCCGCGCGGCGGCCAGCCGTCCAGCGCGAGCGTCACGACCTCGGGGAGGACCCCGGACAGTGCAGCGATCAGCCGTCGGGTATCCCCGTGGTGCGGGCTCGGGCCCAGGCGGCATCCACAGCCGGTGGGTGCCGGGTGGGGTCGTGCACAGATCGCGTGAGTAGCGGTCGCGAGGGGAGGTGCGGGCGAAGGGTGGACCTCACCGCGGCACATCGGGTGCCGCCGAAGGGGAGGAGCGTCCCATGAAGAAGTCCATCGTCCGGTGGAGTCACCGGGCCCGGTTGGTCTGCGAGGCCGGCATGACGACCGCCGAGTACGCCGTGGGCACCTTGGCCGCCTGCACCTTCGCGATCGTCCTGCTGGCGGTCGTGAAGTCGGGGACCATCAAGTCGGGCCTGTCCGATGTCATCCTCGAGGCGCTCGGCATCCGCTAGGGCGGGCGACGAGTCGGGGATGGTGACGGCGGAGCTCGCCCTCACCCTCCCCGCCGTCGTCCTCGTCCTGACGATCTGTCTCGGCGCCCTTGCCTGGGGCATCGACCGGGTCCGTTGCGTCGATGCCGCGCGCGTGGCCGTTCGCGAGATCGCCCGCGGTGAGGACCCGGGGCGCGCCCTCGACGACGCCCGAGCCCTCGCCCCCGAGGGGGCGAGTGTCGAGGTCGCCCGAGGCGGTCGCGACGTCACGGTGACGGTGACGAGCTCACCGCCGGAGGTCCTCGCCTTCGCGACGGGGGAGACCTCGTGCTTCTCGACGGCGCGCGTGGAGCCGACTCATGACCCGGCGTGACCTGCACGCCGAAGCAGGTTCCTCGACGATCATGTCGCTCGCCCTCATCGCCGTGCTGCTCACTGTCACGGTCGCGGCGCTCGCGGTGCTCTCGGCTGTCCGTGCCGCGCACATCGCGCGGTCGGCTGCCGACCTGTCGGCACTCGCGGGGGCGATCGAGTACCAAGCCTCTCTCGACGCCTCCGCGGCGTGCGCGGAGTCCGACCGTCTGGCGCAGCGGCACGACGTCCGGCTCCTCGACTGCCGGGTCACCGGCGACGGGGACGTGACGGTCACGGTCGCGGCGAGGATCCCCCTTCGTCTCGGCGGTGTCGGGCCGGACCAGGCCGAAGGGAGGGCCCGCGCGGGGCCGCAGCCCGACCAGACGGCCGTGGGCGGCCTCCTCGACGGACCCTGACCGGCGGCGTCAGAGGGCAAGTCCGGCGACGAGCAGCGCGATCGCCAGCGCGGGCAGGACCCCTTGGTTGACGGCGGCGCGGGCCTTGTCCGGGCTGGAGAGGAGCAGGACGAGGCTCGCGGCGAGCATCGAGCCGACACCGGTGAGCACGAGCGTCAGGCCGACCGCCTCGTGCCCGACCGCGTGCACGACGATGCCCAGCGCGACGGCGATGGCGAGGAAGAGGTTGTAGAAGCCCTGGTTGAAGGCGAGCTCGCGGGTGACCTGGGCCTCCTCTCCCGAGGTGCCGAAGACGCCCCGGGCGCGGGTCGTCCACGCGAAGGACTCGAGGTAGAAGATGAAGACGTGCAAGGCGGCCGCGCACCCGGCGACGGCCAGACCGACCCAGATCACGGCCGGCCCGTCAGGCGCGCGGGTCGCGGCGGATCGGGCGGGTGGCGTCGTCGGCCGGCGCGGCCCCGCGCGTGTCGATCCGCTGGGTGGCCGCGCCGGTCGTGGGGTCGTGGCTCTCGGCGACCTCGGCCCGCTCGCGAGCGATCTGCGTCGAGACCCGCTGCTCCTCCAGGTCGCGCTCGCGCTGTGCGAGCTCTTCCTGGTGGGCCGCCTCCTGCTCGGCCAGCCGGCGGCGCGACTCCGCCTCCTGCTCCTTGCGCAGGCGACGTGCCTTCGCCTTGCGGGTCAGCGCCCACTTGATCGTGACCAGGCCCAGCCACAGCAGCAGCATCGTCAACATGCCCGCGATGACGAGGGTGAGCGGGTTGAGGTTGATCGTCACCGCGTCGAGGAGACGGATGTCGACCTCCTGGCCCGACACCTCCGGCGCCTGGGTCCCGAGGAGCAGCGCCGCCCCGATGAGGAGAGCGACGAGCACGAGGATGATGCCGAGGATGACCATGAGGGGTTCCTTTCGGTGGCGTCAGCCCGCCGTCTGCGGCAACGGGTCCTCGCTCACTGTAGGACCGAGCGTGCCCAGGAGCAGGTCAAGCAGGGCCACCGCGCCGCGCGCGTCGAGCGGCTCGTTGCCGTTGCCGCACTTCGGCGAGACGACGCACGCCGGGCAGCCGTCCCCGGCGCACGCACACCCGGCGATCGTGTCGCGGGTCATCGTCAGCCACTCGGTGATCCGCTCGTGCGCGCGCGCCGCGAATCCGGCCCCGCCCGGGTGCCCGTCGTAGACCATGATCGTCGGTAACCCCGTGCCCGGGTGCAGGTCGGTCGAGACCCCACCGATGTCCCACCGGTCGCAGGTCGCGAGCAGCGGGAGCATCCCGATCGCCGCGTGCTCGGCGGCGTGCGCGGCACCCGGCACGTCGGCCTCGGCGACTCCGGCTGCGGCGAGTGCCTCCGGCGTCATCGTCCACCACACGGCTCGCGTCGACAGGGTGCGCTCGGGCAGGTCGAGGTCGTGGCGCCCGATGACCTCGCCGCTCGGCAGCCGCCGGAGGAACCCGGTCACCTGCCGTCGCACGTCGACCCGCCCGAAGGAGACCCGCACCGGCCCGTGGTCGACCCCGGCCTCCTCGGCGACGATGTCGAAGGAGGAGACCGACTGGGCGTGCGTCGTCCACCCCGGGTCGCCGGCGACGACCGTGGCCGTCGCCTGATCGAGATCGAGCTCGGTGACGACGAAGGTACGCCCCTGGTGCACGTGCACCGCACCCGTGTGCGCCTGGGCGTGCGCCGACGACTCGTCGATCGTGCCGACGACGCGGCCGGACCTCCCTTCGACGATGCTCACCACCTCACCGATGCCGCGCAGGGAGACGTGCTCGCCCGGCCGGTCCGGCCGGGTCCAGTACCAGCCACCCGGCCGGCGGCGCAGGATGCCGCGGTCGACGAGGACCTCGAGCACCCCCGCCAAGCCGTCGCCGAACCACCGCTCGTCGTCGAGCGTCACCGGGATCTCGGCGGCCGCGCATGCGACGTGCGGTACGAGCACGTGGACATTGGCCGGGTCGAGCACGCTCGCCTCGACCGGTGCGTCGAAGATCGCCTCCGGGTGGTCGACGACCCACGTGTCGAGCGGGTCGTCGGCCGCGAGCAACACGGCGAGGGCGTCCTGACCATCGCGGCCGGCGCGGCCCGCCTGCTGCCACACCGACGCCAGCCGCCCCGGCCAGCCGGCCATGAGCACGACGTCGAGCCCGGCGATGTCGATGCCGAGCTCGAGGGCATTGGTCGCGGCGAGCCCGAGCAGGTCACGGTCGCGCAGCCGACGCTCGATGACGCGGCGCTCCTCGGGGAGGTAGCCGCCGCGGTAGGCGGCGATCCGCCCCTCGTCGGCGGCGCTCACCTGCCGTGCCGCGGAGGTGGCCAGGGCCTCGACCCCGGCGCGGGAGCGCGCGAAGGCCAACGTCTGCACGTCGCGACCCACGAGCTGGGCCATGAGCTCGGCGGCCTCCGTCGTGGGGGAGCGGCGGCTCCCTTCGTCGTCCTCGGGCGGCTGCCACAGCGCGAAGGTCATCGCGCCGCGCGGCGACCCGTCGTGGGTGACGGCGAGGACGTCGTCACCGACGAGGCGGGTGGCGTGCCCGCCGGGGTCGCCGACGGTCGCGGAGGCCAGGACGAAGACGGGGTCGGCGCCGTACCGACGCGCCACCCGCCGCAGGCGACGGATGAGCAGCGCGACGTGCGAGCCGAAGACCCCGCGATAGACGTGGCACTCATCGATGACGACGTAGCGCAGTCGCCGCAGCACGTGCGCCCAGTGCTCGTGGCCGGGCAGGAGGGAGTGGTGGACGAGGTCGGGGTTGGTGAGGATGACGTCGGCGTGGTCACGGATCCACCGGCGCTCGTCGGTCGGGGTGTCGCCGTCGTAGGTGGCGGCGCGGATCCCCGGGATCGCCCACGACTGGATGCGGGCGAGCTGGTCGGCGGCCAGCGCCTTGGTGGGGGAGAGGTAGAGGGCGGTGGCACCGCGACCGTTGGCCGCGGCCCTCCCTTCGAGCACGGCCGTGAGCGAAGGGAGGAGATAGCCCAGTGATTTGCCCGAAGCCGTCGCCGTGGCGAGCACGACGTGCCGCCCCTCGCGGGCGGCCTGCGCAGCGGTCGCCTGGTGGGACCACAGTCGCTCGATGCCTGCCCCGGCCAGGGCCTGTCGCAGGGGAGGGGCGACCCACGCGGGGACGTCGGCGTGCTCCGGCTCGCGGGCGGGGAGCGACTCGACGTGCCGGACCCGCTCCTCGCGCCCGCGCGCCAGGTCGGCGAGCAGGTCGCGGGCCTGCGGGCGGGTGTGGGACATGTGTTCTACGGTAGGCGGATGCCGATCTCCGTCACGACCAGCGCAGCCGGAGAGGTCAACATCGTCCACGTCACCGGGGAGATCGATGTGGCCTCCGCCGCGGTGCTGCGCGATGCCCTCGAGGCGCTCATCGCCGACGGGCGACGCCGCCTGACGCTCGACCTCGGAGGGGTCACCTTCCTCGACTCGACCGGTCTCGGGATCGTCGTCGGCCGCCTCAAGAAGCTCGCCCGCCACGGCGGGACGCTCACCGTCGCGGCCTCGCACGAGAGGGTGCTGCGCGTCTTCGCCATCACCGGCCTCGACCAGCTCCTCGACATCCACCCCGACCTCGAGGGCGCGGTCCGGGCAGCGGGGGCGCCCCGGCAGTAGGGTGACAGCGCGGCTGACCCGCCTGATGACGGACCGGCCGTGACCCGCGCCCATCAAGGAGGATGGCATGGCTGTCACGCTCGCGACCCTGTCCACCGCATCGTCGATCGACCTCGACGGCACCAACCTGGGTCTGGTCGGGGGTGTCGCCGTCATCGGCCTGCTGGCCCTCGTGCTCGGCGTCGTCCTCAGAGGCCAGGTGCTCACCGCCGGCGCGGGCACGCCCCGCATGCAGGAGATCGCGGGGGCGGTCGAGGAGGGCGCGCACGCCTACCTGCGCCGCCAGTTCAGGACCCTGCTCGTCTTCGTCGCGCTCGTCTTCGTCCTCCTGCTCTTCCTGCCCGCGGACTCCTCGGGCGTGCGGTGGGGTCGCTCGGGGTTCTTCGTCCTCGGCGCCGGCTTCTCCGCCGCCATCGGGTATCTCGGGATGTCGCTCGCGGTCAAGGCCAACGTCCGCGTCGCCGAGGCGGCCCGCTCCACCGGCCGCGACGACGGCATGCGCATCGCCTTCCGCACCGGCGGCACCGTCGGCATGTTCACCGTGGGCCTCGGTCTGCTCGGCGCGGCCGTCGTCGTCCTCGTCTACCGGGGTGATGCGCCCAAGGTGCTCGAGGGCTTCGGGTTCGGCGCCGCGCTCCTCGCGATGTTCATGCGGGTCGGCGGCGGCATCTTCACCAAGGCCGCTGACGTCGGCGCCGACCTCGTCGGCAAGGTCGAGGCGGGCATCCCCGAGGACGACCCCCGCAATGCGGCGACGATCGCGGACAACGTGGGCGACAACGTCGGCGACTGCGCGGGCATGGCCGCCGACCTCTTCGAGTCCTACGCCGTGATGCTCGTCGCCGCGCTCATCCTCGGCTCGGCGGCCTTCGGCGCCCACGGGCTCGTCTTCCCCCTGCTCATCCCGGCCATCGGTGCGGTCACGGCGATGATCGGCATCTTCATCACCCGGGCGCGCTCGGGCGAGTCGGCGCTCGATGCCATCAACCGGGGCTTCTTCATCTCCGCGGCGATCTCGGCCGTGCTGTGCGCCGCCGCGGCCTACCTCTACCTGCCCGGCACATACGCCGAGCTCGGCTCCTCCGACGAGACGGTCGCCCAGCTGGTCGGCGACCCGCGGCGCGCCGCCCTGCTCGCGGTCGTCCTCGGCATCGTCCTCGCCGCGGTGATCCTGCGGATGACCGGCTACTACACCGGCACCGACAAGCGCCCGACGATGGACGTCGCCCGCACGACCGAGACCGGCGCCGCCACCGTGATCCTGTCGGGGATCAGCCTCGGCCTCGAGTCGGCGGTCTACAAGGTCGTGACCATCGCCGTGTGCATCTACCTCGCCTTCCTGCTCGGCGGCTCCTCCGTCGTCCTCGGCCTCTTCTTCATCGCGCTCGCCGGCTGCGGACTGCTGACGACCGTCGGGGTCATCGTCGCCATGGACACCTTTGGCCCGGTCTCGGACAACGCGCAGGGCATCGCCGAGATGTCCGGTGACGTCGACGGTGAGGCGGCTCAGGTGCTCACCGAGCTCGACGCGGTCGGCAACACGACGAAGGCGATCACCAAGGGCATCGCCATCGCGACCGCCGTGCTCGCCGCGACCGCCCTCTTCGGCAGCTACACCGATGCCTGGCGCGGTGCCCTGTCGACCGTCGACGAAGGGAGCGTCACGGCCCAGCAGGTCGCCGATCTCGAGCTCATGGTCAACACCCAGATCGTCACGCCGAGCGTGCTCGTCGGGCTCCTGCTCGGAGCTGCGGTCGTCTTCCTGTTTTCGGGCCTGGCGGTCAACGCGGTCACCGTGGCCGCGGGCTCGATCGTCCACGAGGTGCGCCGTCAGTTCCGTGAGCACCCCGGGATCATGGAGTGCACCGAAAAGCCCGAGTACGCGCGGGTCGTCGACATCTGCACGCGCGACTCGCTCGCCAAGCTCGCCACCCCGGGCCTGCTCGCCGCACTGACCCCGATCGTCGTCGGATTCGGTCTGGGCATCGGGGCTCTCGCGGGTTTCCTCGCCGGGGCGATCGCCTGCGGTGCCCTCATGGCCGTCTTCCTGGCCAACTCCGGTGGCGCGTGGGACAACGCGAAGAAGATCGTCGAGGACGGGCACCACGGCGGCAAGGGGTCGCCGGGTCACGAGGCGGCGGTGATCGGCGACACCGTCGGTGACCCCTTCAAGGACACCGCCGGGCCCGCGATCAACCCGCTCATCAAGGTGATGAACCTCGTCGCCGTGCTCATCGCGCCCGCCGTCATCACCCTCTACCTCGGGGACGGCACGGATCGGCTCGTCAGGTGGGCCATCGCACTGGTCGCCCTGCTCGTCGTCGCCGCCGCGCTCGTGATCACCAAGCGCGACGACGTCGCCGTCGGCGACGGCGAGGGAGCGCCGGCGGTCGACCGGGCCTAGGCGACCGCCCCACTAGGCTCGGTCGGGTGACCGCCAGCACCACGCCCCGCACCCACCCCGAGCTCATCGCCGCGTTGCGCGCCGACCTAGGGGACGCGTCCTTCGAGGTCGACGCCGTCCGGGAGCGGCTCGGCGACCTCGCGGCCAACGCGCTGGGGCGCGAGCAGTCGCTGCCCGCCCGCCGCGCGGTGGCCGGGGCCAGCGACCCGCTCGGCATCCTCGTCGGCTGCTTCGGCCTCGGACTGCCCACCGCCGCCGACGACCTCGCCCGGGCGCTGCCCCGCACCGGCGTCACCGGCGCGGTCACCCTCGGCATCGTCGAGCCGCAGGGCGCACACGTCCTCGCCACCTGCGACCTGCGGCCCTACGGCGACGACGCGGGAGGCGCCTGGTGGGTCGCCTCCGACCCGACCGAGCACGCCCGCAGCGGCCCGCTGCCCGTCGACCACGTGCTCGGCATCGGGGGCGCCTCGTCGACCCTCGCGTCGTGGACACCCCGCCCCAGGGTCGCCCGCGCCCTCGACGTCGGGACCGGCTGCGGCGTGCAGGCCCTGCACCTCTCCGGCCACGCCGACGCGGTCGTCGCCACCGACCTCTCCCGCCGGGCCCTCGGCTACGCGGCATTCAACGCGGCGCTCAACGAGCAGGACTGGGACCTGCGCGAGGGCTCCTTCCTCGAGCCGGTCGCGGGGGAGGCCTTCGACCTGGTCGTGAGCAATCCTCCCTTCGTCATCACGCCGCGCACCGCCGACGTGCCGCTCTACGAGTACCGCGACGGCGGGGCCGCCGGCGACGCCGTCGTCGCCGCCCTCACCCAGCAGGTCGGCGCGCACCTCGCGCCGGGCGGCATCGCCCAGCTCCTCGGCAACTGGGAGTCGGTGGCGGGCCAGGACTGGCGCGAGCGCGTCGGGGAGTGGGTCGCAGCGAGTGGTCTCGACGCGTGGGTCGTCCAGCGCGACGTGCAGGACCCTGCGGAGTACGCGGAGCTGTGGTCCCGCGACGGCGGGCACCTGCCCGGCACGAGCGAGCACGAGGCGCTCGTCGGTGCCTGGCTCGACGACTTCGAGCAGCGGGGTGTCGAGCAGATCGGCTTCGGCGTCATCACGCTGCACCGCCCGACGTCGCGGCGGGCGCCCTTCGTGGACCTCGTCGAGGCGACCGGGGCGGTCGCCTCGCCGATGGGCCCGGCCATCGCGGCGGGGCTCGTCGCCCGCGACCGGCTCGCCGGGCTCGACGACGACGCCCTGCTCGACACCGCGTGGCGCTGCGCCGACGACGTGACGACGGAGACCCACGCGGCGCCCGGCGCCAGCGACCCCCATGTCATCGTCCTGCGCCAGGGCGGGGGGCTGGCCCGCTCGATCCGCCTCGACACCCTCGACGCCGCGCTCGTGTCGGTGTGCGACGGCGAGCTGACCGCCCGCCAGTCGCTCACGGCGATCTCGGCACTGCTCGACCTGCCCACCGGTGAGGCCCTCGGCGCCGGAGCTGGCCTGGTGCGCCGGCTCGCCGCCGACGGGCTGCTGCTGCCCGGCTGAGTCCCCTTCGAGACGGCCGCAGGCGGCCTCCTCAGGGGGCGGGTCGGGTAGCGGCCGCGGGCGGCCTCCTCAGGGGGCGGGTCGGGTAGCGGCCGCGGGCGGCCTCCTCAGGGGGCGGGTCGGGTAGCGGCCGCGGGCGGCCTCCTCAGGGAGCGCGGGGAGTCCGCGCAGCGGGCGGACTCTGAGGGAACGGCGCGGGTGCCTGGACACGGAAGAACCCTCCCTCCGCAGGAGCGTGAGCTCGTGCGGAGGGAGGGTTCGACGGGTTTGCCCGAGGTCAGGCGCCCATCGTGATCTTCCACTCGTCGTCGACCTTCTTGAGCTTGACGTCGTTTTCCTCGCCCTTGGAGTTCTTCACCTTGACGGTGGCGGTCTTCTCGTCGTCGGAGACGGTGGAGGAGAGGATCTCGATGTCGTCGGCGTTGGCCTCCTCGGCCATCTCGTCGCCGCCCTCCTCCATGCCCTCGACGCACTTCATGCCGCCCTGCTCCATCGTCTTGACCATCTCGGGGTCGATGGCGTCGCAGACCTTTTCGTAGTCCTTGTCCTCGAAGGCCTGGGCGAAGTCGGTCACCGCCTTCTCGGCGTCCTCCTCCGGGCTGCTGCCGCAAGCGCTCAGGCCGAGGGCCAGCGCGCTGGCGGCAAAGACGGTGGCGAGCTTCTTCATGGGTGGGTCCTCCCCTTCGTGGGCCGGCCGTGGCGCCGGACGCTGCCGACGAGCCTAGCGACGGGCGGCCGGCAGCACGACGGGGAGCCCTCCCCGGTCAGCTGAAATGCCAGGAGCGCTTCGACAGGCCGTACCAGAAGCCCTCGACGGTCGTCCGCCGCTCGCTGGCGCCGGACGCCTCGGCCGCACCCATCGCGATGTAGAGCGGGGCCCAGTGCTCGGTGCGCGGGTGCGCCTCGTGGCCGGCGGGGGCGAGCTCGAACATCCGCGCGAGGGAGTCGACGTCGCCTGCGGCGACGGTCTCGGCGGCCCAGTGGTCGAACTCGCTCGACGCGGTCGGCGGCGTGGAGTCGGCACCGGCCCGCGGGTTGAACCAGCGCAGGTTGTGCGTCGTGAAGCCGGAGCCGACGATGAGCGTGCCCTGGTCGCGCAGCGGGGCGAGGGCGCGGCCGAGCTCGAGCAGCTCGTGCGGGTCGAGCGTCGGCATCGACATCTGCAGCACGGGCACGTCGGCGTCGGGGTACATCTCGACGAGGGGCACGTAGGCGCCGTGGTCGAGCCCGCGGGTCTCGTCGCGCTGGACGTCGACTCCCTTCGGCTTGAGGAGGGCGGAGACCTCGTCGGCGAGGTCGGGAGCCAGGGGCGCGTCGTACTGCACCCGGTAGTACCGCTCGGGGAAGCCCCAGAAGTCGTAGGTCAGCGGCACCTTGCGCTGGCTGGGGCTGACGGTGACGGGGGCGTCCTCCCAGTGGGCGGACACCATGAGGATGTCCTTGGGGCGCTCGATCTCGGCGGACCAGCGGGCCAGCTCGGCGGTCCAGCGCGCGTCGTCGGCGAGCGGGGGAGCGCCGTGCGAGAGGAAGAGGACGGGCGGGGTCGAGGTCATGGCCACGACATTACTTGTACCTTTAACTAACTGTCAAGCGGACCGTCGGCCCGCCACCCGGGGTGCGAAGGGAGTCCCCAGCTCGGTGTACGGTCGGCGCCAGAAGAGCCCGACGTCGAAGCAGCGACGAATCCGCTGCACGTGGGATCAGGAAACGAGGCACACATGGCCAGCAAGCTCGTCATCGTGGAGTCACCCGCCAAGGCCAAGACGATCGCCGGGTACCTTGGCGCCGACTTCGCCGTCGAGGCATCGGTGGGTCACATCCGCGACATCCCGACCCCCTCGGAGATGCCCGCCGAGATGAAGAAGGGCCCCTTCGGGCGCTTCGGGATCAACATCGAGGAGGGCTTCGAGCCCTTCTACGTCGTCGACCCGGACAAGAAGAAGAAGGTCGCCGAGCTCAAGCGCCTGCTCAAGGACGCCGACACCCTCTACCTCGCCACCGATGAGGACCGCGAGGGTGAGGCCATCGCCTGGCATCTCCTCGAGACGCTCAAGCCCAAGGTCCCCGTCAAGCGGATGGTCTTCCACGAGATCACCAAGGAGGCCATCCAGCGGGCCGTCGAGGACACCCGCGAGCTCGACATCAACCTCGTCAACGCGCAGGAGTCGCGCCGCATCCTCGACCGTCTCTACGGGTACGAGGTCTCGCCGGTCCTGTGGCGCAAGGTCAAGGCCGGCCTGTCCGCCGGTCGCGTGCAGTCCGTCGCCACCCGCATCGTCGTCGAGCGGGAGCGCGAGCGGATGGCCTTCAAGGTCGCCTCCTACTGGAGCGTGGAGGGCAGCTTCACCTCGACCTCCGCCCCCTTCGCCGCCCGTCTGGCCTCCCTCGACGGGACGAAGGTGGCGACCGGCTCCGACTTCGACGACACCGGCGCGCTCAAGGGCTCCGCCCGCCAGCTCGACGAGCGGGCCGCCACGGCCGTCGCCGAGGCGACGATCGCCGCCGACGTCACCGTCTCCTCCGTCACGGAGAAGCCCTACACCCGACGGCCGTACGCCCCCTTCACCACCTCGACCCTCCAGCAGGAGGCCGGCCGCAAGCTCGGCCTCGGGTCCAAGGCGGCCATGGGCGTGGCCCAGAAGCTGTACGAGAACGGCTACATCACCTACATGCGTACCGACAGCACCAACCTGTCGGGCTCGGCGATCTCCGCGGCACGTGGGCAGGCCCGGGACATGTACGGCGCCGACTTCGTGCCGGAGCAGCCGCGCGTCTACGGCAAGAAGGCCAAGAACGCCCAGGAGGCGCACGAGGCGATCCGCCCCGCAGGTGACCGCTTCCGCACCCCGGCCCAGGTGGCCGGTGAGCTGCGCGGCGACGAGTTCAAGCTCTACGAGCTGATCTGGAAGCGGACGATCGCCTCGCAGATGGCCGACGCCAAGGGTTCCACCGCCACGATCAAGCTCGCCGCCGACCTCGGTGGCTGCGAGGTCGCCTCTGCCGCCGAGTACTCCGCCTCGGGCACGGTCATCACCTTCAAGGGCTTCCTCGCCGCCTACGAGGAGGGCACGGACGAGCCCCGCGAGGCGAAGAAGGACGGCGGGGCCCGCCTGCCGAAGCTCGCCGAGGGCGCGACCGTCGACGTCGTCGACGCGACCCCCTCCGGCCACGAGACGTCGCCGCCGGCCCGCTACACCGAGGCCTCCCTCGTGAAGAAGATGGAGGAGCTCGGCATCGGCCGCCCCTCCACCTACGCCTCGACGATCAGCACCATCCAGGACCGCGGCTACGTCCGCAAGAAGGGCAGCGCGCTCGTCCCGACGTGGCTCGCCTTCGCGGTGACCCGCCTGATGGAGGTGTACTTCGGTCGCCTGGTCGACTACCGCTTCACGGCGTCGATGGAGGAGGACCTCGACGAGATCGCCTCCGGCTCCGCCGAGCGCGTGGCCTGGCTGCAGCGCTTCTACTACGGCAGCGAAGGGGGCAACGAGGGCCTGCAGAGCCTCGTCGCCGACCTCGGTGACATCGACGCACGGGCGATCTCGACGATCGACATCGGCGACGGCATCGTCGTGCGGGTCGGTCGCTACGGGCCCTACGTCGAGGAGGTCGTGCCGAAGGGGGTGGACCCGGCCACCGGTGAGGTCACCGACGAGACGAAGACGACGCCGGCGCCCAAGCGGGCGACGATCACCGACGATGTGGCGCCCGATGAGCTCACGCCGGCGATGGCGCGCGAGTTCCTCGCCGCTGCCGCCGACGACGGTCGGGTCCTGGGCCAGGACCCCGAGACCGGCCGCGACGTCGTCGTCAAGAACGGTCGCTACGGACCCTACGTCACCGAGGTGCTCGAGGAGTCGGCCGACGACAAGCCCAAGCGCGGCAAGGCCAAGGTCAAGCCGCGCACGGCCTCGCTCTTCAAGAGCATGGACCCCTCGACGGTCGACCTCGAGCAGGCGCTGAAGCTCCTCTCGCTGCCGCGCACCATCGGCACGGTCACCGAGACCACCACCGGTGAGGACGGCACGGAGAAGTCCGTCGAGGTGCCGATCACCGCGCAGAACGGCCGCTACGGCCCGTACCTGAAGAAGGGCACCGACTCGCGCTCCATCGAGACCGAGGAGCAGCTCTTCACGATGACCCTCGAGGAAGCGCTCGCGATCTACGCCCAGCCCAAGCAGCGGGGCCGCGCCGCGGCCAAGCCGCCGCTCGCGGAGTTCGGCGAGGACCCGGTGAGCGGCAAGAAGGTCGTCGTCAAGGACGGTCGCTTCGGCCCCTACGTCACCGACGGTGAGACGAATGCCACGCTCCGTCGCGGTGACGAGCCGGAGACGCTGACCGCGGAGCGAGCCTACGAGCTCATCGCCGAGAAGCGGGCCAAGGGCCCCACGACCCGCAAGAAGTCGGCGAAGAAGACCGCGAAGAAGGCGACCAAGAAGACGGCCAAGAAGGCGACGGCGAAGAAGACCGCGGCGAAGAAGGCGAGCGCCAAGAAGTCCTGAAGGGCGTCCGGCCCCTGGTCGCACCCGTTGCCGCCTTCGTTACTCGTGGGTATGGTCCGGGAAACCGCACCGAAGGAGCTGCCCGCATGGACCTGGACCCGTCGACCTTTGCGTCGATGACGCCCGAAGAGTTTGCCCAGACCGCCAAGCAGATGTCCGACAAGGAGGTCTCGGAGGTCATGCGCGGCGAGTTGCGCACGCCGATCCTCGACGCGATCTTCGAGCGTTTCCCGGAGCTCTTCCGCCCGGAGCGGGCCGCAGGCGTGAGCAGCACGATCCAGTTCCGGATCACCGGCGGGCCGGACGACCACCCGCACGACACCTACGAGATCGTCGTCGACGACGGCACGTGTGCGGTCTCGCCCGAGCCGGGTGAGCGGTACGACACCTCGCTCATGATGGCGCCGCCGGAGTTCCTCAAGATGGTCACCGGCCGAGGCAACCCGACGATGCTCGTCATGCGCGGCAAGATCAAGGTCAAGGGCGACATCGCCACGGCCGCCAAGTTCCCCACCCTCTTTGACATCCCGAAGGCCTGATACCGATGAACCCCCTGATCGTCGCCAAGACCATGGCCAAGCGCGGGATGCTCACCCCCGGGCCGCCGGCCGCCCAGGTCAAGCAGCTCACCGCACTGAAGAAGTGGGGCTTCGGCCTCGCGGGCGAGCTGCGCCAGGCCGCCAACCGCTCGCCGAAGACCGTCGCGGTCATCGACGAGACCCGGGGCGCCACGACCTACGCCGAGCTGCTCGCCAACTCCGAGAAGATCTCGACGATCCTCACCGAGATGGGCTTCGGCCCCGGTGACCGGATCGGCCTGCTCGCCCGCAACCACGTGCAGGCCATCGAGGTCATGACGGCGACCTCCGCGATCGGGGTCGACCTCGTCCTGGGCAACACCGGGCTGGCCGGGCCGCAGTTCGCCGTCGTCGCCGAGCAGCAGGGCATCAAGGCACTCATCCACGACGACGAGTTCGCCGAGGTGGTCTCGCACCTGCCGCAGGAGATGCCCCGCATCACCGAGACCGAGCTGGCTCGGCGGGTCGAGCAGGCGCCCCGCCCCCAGGCGCTGCCGGTGCCGACCAAGGGCGGCCGCACGATCATCCTCACCTCCGGCACGACCGGGACGCCGAAGGGAGCGGCCCGCAAGACTCCCGGTGGCTTCGGCCCGCTCATCTCGATCATCGACCGGATCCCCCTGCGCGCCCACGACCGGATCCTCATCTCCGCGCCGATCTTCCACACCTGGGGCTACGCGGCGATGCAGCTGTCGATGGCGCTGCGCGCGACGATCATCCTGCAGCGGCGCTTCAAGCCCGAGGCGGCGCGGGCGGCGCTCGAGGAGCTGCAGCCCGACGCCATGTTTGCCATCCCGGTCATGCTCCAGCGGATGATGGAGCTGCCGAGCGACCCCGCGGCCCGCTCCCGGCGCAGGCTGCGCGTCGTCGCGACCTCCGGGTCGGCCTACCCCTCGGGCTTCACGACGAAGTTCATGGACGAGTGCGGCGACGTGCTCTACAACCTCTACGGGTCCACCGAGGCGTCCTGGGTGTGCATCGCGACGCCCGCCGACATGCGCCGCCACCCCAACACGGCGGGTACACCGCCCCTGGGGACGGTCGTGCGGATCCTCGACGAGGACGGTCGCGAGGTGCCGGCGGGGGAGAAGGGTCGGATCTTCTGCGGCAACGAGCTCGTGTTCGACGGCTACACCAACGGCAACACCAAGGACTTCATTGACGGGCTCGTCTCGACGGGGGACGTGGGGCACCTCGAGGGCGACCTCTACTTCGTCGATGGTCGCGACGACGACATGATCGTCAGCGGTGGCGAAAACGTCTACCCGATCGAGGTCGAGGGCCTGCTGGCCGAGCACCCCGCGGTGCGTGAGGTCTCCGCCATCGGCGTCCCCGACGACGACTTCGGCCAGCGGCTCGCGGTCTTCGTCGCGCTCAACGACGGGCACACCCTCACCGGTGACGAGGTCAGGGAGCACGTGCGGGCCCACCGCGCCCGCCACTGCATCCCCCGCGAGGTCGTCTTCATGGACGAGCTGCCGCGCAATGCCACCGGCAAGATCCTCAACCGGGAGCTGCGCAAGCACTTCGCCTGACGCCCCCTTCGCCTGCTCGCTCTGGCCGACCCCTCCACTGCGCATCTCCCTAGGGAAATGCGCAGTCGGGGGGCGGTCAGAGCCACTGGCCGAAGGCCAGGGGCTCGCGGGTGAAGCGGTAGGTGGCCCAGTTGAGGTGGGTGACGGAGCCGGAGGCATCGCGGGTGACCCGCAGCAGCTCGCCGCGCTCGCGGCCCGACACCGTGCGGTAGCGGTCGGTGGCCTCGGCCTCGAAGACCGAGGGCGGCATCTCCTTGGGCTGGCCGGCCACCCGCGCTTCGAGCCGGCCCTCGCGCACCGACAGCACGAAGTGGGTCCCCTCGGAGTACCAGTGCCCGAGCAGCGGGACGAGCTCGTCGGGCAGCTCGGTCCCGGGCTTCCAGGGCTCGGGCTGCACGGGCTCGCGCTCGATCGCGATCGTCCCGAGCTCGATGGCGGCGGCCGCAGGAGGGACGGGGGCGGAGTTGTTCATCAGGATCAGTCCCGTTGTGGCAGTGGGACGCTCGGTGAAGACGCCGGTGATCGAGCCGGGCCAGCCGCCGGTGTGCCCCACCCAGGTGCGCCCTTCGTGCCGCACGAGCTGGAAGCCCAGCCCCCACGCGGAGGTCCACCCCGTCACGTCGGCCATGACCTGCGGCTGGCACATCTCCTCGAGCGTGTCGGGGGAGAGCACCTCGTCGACCGGGTCGGCCACGAAGCCGCCCCAGCGCGCCATGTCGGTGGCGGTCGACCGCAGACCGCCGGCCGGGTCCATCGCGGCCGCGTCGAAGACCGGCTCCTCGACCGGGACGTCTGCGAAGGGCGGGACGTAGTACCCCTTCGCCCGGCGGCCGGAGGGGACGGTGCCGGTGCGGGTCATCTCGAGCGGGTCGAGGATGCGCCGCCGGATCGACTCCTCCCAGGTGCACCCGTCGAGGCGCCCGATGATCTCGCCGAGGACGGCGTAGGCGAGGTTGGAGTAGTGCCAGCGGTCGTGCGGCCGCCCGACGCGCTCGGCCTGCGACCAGCCGGCGAGCATCTCCTCGCGGGAGGGCATGACCATGGTGTCGAAGACGTCGCCGACGGGTTCGCGCTGCATGCCGGAGGTGTGCGAGAGCAGCTGGCGGATCGTCACGCGGGCGTGGGCGGAGTCCGCGAGGTGCTGCTCGACCGTGTCGTCGAGGTCGAGTCGGCCCTCGTCGCGCAGCGCCATGATCGCGACGGCCGTGAAGGTCTTGGAGTTGCTCGCCACGGGGTACTGCGTGTCCGCGTCGGGTGCCTCGCCCGGGGTCGCGACGTCGATCGTGCCGATGCCCGTGGACCACTCCAGCCGGCCGTCACGCGCGACGCCGGCGACGAGCCCCGGGACGCGGCCGTCGGTCTGCGCGGTCAGCGCGCGGGTGGTCAGGGCTCGTGCGGTCTCGTCGCTGAAGGTCATGCGCCCGACGATAGGCCCACCGGGTGGGGACGGCCGCAGGACCGTGTCGGGGCGGTGCCATAGGGTCGACGGCGTGACGGACAGTGGGTACTTCATCGCCTTCGAAGGGGGCGACGGCGCGGGCAAGTCGACGCAGGTGCGGCACCTCGTCGCGGCACTCGAGGCCGCGGGGCGCGAGGTCGTCGTGACCCGCCAGCCAGGCGGGACGGCGCTGGGCGCCGCCCTGCGCGACCTCGTGCTGCACGGGGAGGCGATCACGCCGCGCGCAGAGGCGCTGGTCTTCGCGGCGGACAAGGCGCAGCACGTGGCGGAGGTGGTCCTCCCTTCGCTCGCCCGCGGAGCGGTCGTCGTCACCGACCGCTACGTCGACTCGTCGGTGGCCTACCAGGGGGCCGGGCGCTCGCTGGGGGTCGACGAGGTGGCGCAGCTGCAGGGCTGGGCGGTCGGTGGGCTCACCCCGGACCTCACGGTCGTCGTGGACGTCGACCCGGCCGAAGGGCGGCGCCGTCGCGGTGGCAGCCACGACCGGATGGAGTCGGAGGCCGACGCCTTCCACACGGCGGTGCGGGAGCACTTCCTCGCGCTGGCCGAGGCGGCACCCGAGCGCTACCTCGTCGTCGACGGCGCCGCAGCGCCGGAGGTCGTCGCGGAGCAGGTGCGGGCCCGGCTCGTCGCGGACGGCCTGCTGTGACCGCGTCTCCGGCAGGCGCAGCGGCACCGATCTGGCGTGACGTGGTCGGCCAGAGCGAGACGATCGCGACGCTCACCCGGGCCGTGTCGGACCCGTCGGCGATGACGCACGCCTGGCTCTTCACCGGGCCGCCGGGTTCGGGCCGCTCGACGGCGGCGCGCGCCTTCGCCGGTGCGCTGCTGTGCCCGAGCGGTGGGTGCGGCGAGTGCCGAGAGTGCCGCACGGCGGTCGACGGCACGCACGCGGACGTCGACGTGCTCGCGACGGAGGCGCTGTCGATCGGTGTCGCGGCCACGCGCGACCTCGTCCAGCTCGCCGGTCGCTCGCCGAGCGTAGGTCGCTACCGGATCATCCTCGTCGAGGACGCCGACCGGCTGACCGAGCAGTCGGGCAATGCCCTGCTCAAGGCACTCGAGGAGCCGACGCCGCGCACGGTGTGGCTGCTGTGCGCCCCGAGCCTGGAGGACGTGCTCATCACCGTGCGCTCCCGCTCGCGGCACGTCCGGCTGCGCACCCCTCCGGTCGCCGAGGTCTCGGCCCTGCTGCAGCGTCGCGACGGCATCGACCCCGGCATGGCGACCTACGCCGCCCGCGCCGCGCAGAGCCACATCGGGCTGGCCAAGCGGCTGGCGACCGACGAGGGTGCGCGCATCCGACGTCGCGACACGATCGCCATGGCGGCGCGGATCCGGGGGGTCTCCGACGCCGTGGGCGCGGCCGCCGACCTGCTGCACATCGCCGAGGAGGAGCGTGACCGCACGCTCGACGCGCGTGCCGCGGCCGAGAAGCAGCGCCTCCTCGAGACCCTCGGGGCCGACCCGAGCGCGCGGACGCAGCCACCGCACATCCGCGCGCAGGTGACGGCGCTGGACAAGGAGCACAAGACGCGGGCGACCCGCTTCACCCGCGACATGGTCGACCGGGCGCTCGTCGACCTGCTCTCGGTCTACCGCGACGCCCTCGTCGTCCGCTCCGGCTCGCCGGTCGCCCTCGTCAACGAGGACGCGCGCCCGGTCGTCGAGGAGGTCGCGCACGCCTTCACCAGCGAAGGCCTGCTCGGGGCGATGGAGGCGATCGCCACGGCGCGTGAGCGGATCGCCGCCAACGTCGCGCCGCTGCTCGCGCTCGAGGCGATGGCGGTCTCCTTGCAGCTGCCCACCCGCAGGTAGCGTCGGGGCATGAGCTCTCGCCGGTCGCGCCCCCTTCGCGTCGTCGCCGCCGTGTCGGCACTGATGCTGCCGCTGGCCGGCTGCTCCCTGCTCGACCCCGGCCCGGAGCCGAGCGGGCTGACGCCGGGGGACCGGCAGCCGCCCGCCGGTACGACGGGCCTGGAGCGGTACTACGAGCAGGACCTGCAGTGGGGCGAGTGCGAGCGTGGTGACGGCGAGTGCGCCGAGCTCGAGGTGCCGATGGACTACGACGACCCCGACGGCGAGACGATCAAGATCGCCGTCCTGCGGATCAAGGCGAAGGGGAAGGCCGCGGGCTCCCTCGTCGTCAACCCCGGTGGCCCGGGCGGCTCCGGCGTCGAGTACGCCGCCGCGGCGGACTTCGTCGTGAGCGACCAGATCCGCAAGAGCTTCGACGTCGTCGGCTTCGACCCGCGCGGCGTGGCCCGCTCCCACCCGGTCGACTGCCTCGACGACGCCGGCATGGACCGCTACCTGGCCAAGGACCCCACGCCCGACACCGACGACGAGCGGACCGCGGACGACGAGGCGCAGAAGGAGTTTGCCGACGGCTGCGAGGACAAGACCGGTGAGCTGCTCGGCCACGTCTCCACGGCCGATGCGGCCCGGGACATGGACGTGCTGCGTGCCGCGCTCGGCGACGGCAAACTGACCTACCTCGGCAAGTCCTACGGCACCTATCTCGGGGCGACCTACGCCGAGCTCTTCCCCGACCGCTCCGGCCGGCTCGTGCTCGACGGCGTCATCCCGCCGGACGCCTCGTCCGAGGAGGTCGTCATCGGCCAGGCCAAGGGCTTCGACACCGCGACCAAGGCGTGGGCGCAGGACTGCGTCGACGACGACTGCCCGCTCGGGTCGAGCGTCGACGCCGTCGTGACGAGCGTGCAGGACCTGCTCGAAGAGCTCGACGAGCAGCCCCTACCGGCCTCGGCGGGCATCGAGCTCACCGAGGGGTGGGCGACGTGGGGCATCGGGCAGGCCCTCTACGACCAGGGCATGTGGTCGCAGCTGACCGACGCGCTCGAGGCTGCGCAGGACGGTGACGGGGGGCCGCTCAGCGAGCTCGGCCGCACCTACGCCGGGCGCGACTCGGGCGGCGAGTACGCCTCCAACCTCCTCGAGGCGCTGCCTGCGGTCAACTGCCTCGACCGTCCCGAAAAGGACGTCGACCAGGACGCGCTCGTCGACAAGGCGGTCGAGGCCGCCCCGATCTGGGGGCGTGCCCTGTCGTCGGAGTCGCCGTGCTCGCAGTGGCCGGTCGACGCGACCAACACGCCCCACAAGGTCGACGCGAAGGGGGCCGACCCGATCCTCGTCGTCGGCACCACCCGCGACCCGGCGACGCCGTACGAGTGGGCGCAGCGCCTGCACGAGCAGCTCGCCGACTCCGCGCTCATCACCCACGAGGGCGACGGGCACACCGCCTACATGCGGCAGAACTCCTGCGTCGACAACGCGGTGGACCAGTACTGGCTCACCGGCGTGACGCCGGACGGCGACGAGCTGACCTGCGCGGAGTGACCATGCGGCCACGGATCTCGCCCCGCCAGCACGTGAAGAATGCCGTCGGCTTCGCGCTCGTGTGGCTCGTGGCCAAGGTCGCGCACCGGGTGCGGTTTCACACCGCGGGCTCGGTGCCCCGGCGAGGGCCGGTGATCCTCGTGGCCAACCACCTGACGCTGACCGACCCGCTGGCGGTCGCCCGGGTGGCGATCGGGCACCGGCGCTTCCCGCACTTCCTGGCGATGCAGGAGGTCTTCGGCTGGCCGGTCGTCGGTGCGCTGGCCCGGGCGACCGGGCAGATCCCGGTGGCCCGCGGCTCGGCCGCGGCTGCCGGTGCGCTCGACGCGGCCTCGGAGCGCCTCGAGGAGGGCCAGCTCGTCGCGCTGTACCCGGAGGGGAAGCTGACGACCGAGCCCGACCGGATGCCGGGGCCGGCCCGTACGGGGGCGGCGCGTCTCGCCCTTCGTCATCCGCAGGCGCCGGTCATCCCCGTGGGGACCTGGGGCCCGCAGCAGGGCCACCACCACGTCTGGCACCGCCACACCGCCTGCCTGTCGGTCGGCGAGCCGATCGACCTGTCGGCGTGGGCCGGTCGCACGGACGATGCGGCCGCCCGCGAGGTGACCGACGTGATCATGACTGCGATCCGCACCGAGATCGGGTACGCGCAGCAGATGTGGCGCGAGCGCTGGGACGGCTGATCCGGTGGCCCGTGCGGGTCTCTGCAGCCGGACCACCCGAGGAGTCAGGCCGACCCGACGCGCTGCCAGTGACCGTCGACGTACTCGAGCAGACCCAGATCCGCGAAGCCTTGGAGCCAGGTCGTCATCGGCCACTCGCCCCACCGTAGGTTGAAGATCGCGGCGTTGCTCAGGATGACGTCCAGGTGCCTGACCGGTGGCGACTCGACGTCCATCCAGGAAGACCAGGACGTCGGCGCCCAGCTCACGGGCTCGGACGGCACCCAGGTTGCGGGCAGCGGCCAACGGCAGCCCGTCAGGGTCGCGTCCGAGCTGCACCACGTGGGCTACCGGCGCCTCGTGAGCCGGGTCGTCCATGGCGACGACGACCCGGTGATCGGGCCTCTGGTGCCCTGCTGCAGGGTGCGCCCTTGGTTGAGCAGGTGTCGGCCTCGACCGTGGGCGATCGTGATCGTGGTGATGCTGCTCATGCTGCACCTGCCTCCAGCAGGACTGTGACGAACCGCTCGGCGGCATGCCCGTCGCACCACCCCTGCCAGCTGTGGCCGTCGAGCCGACGCGCTCGCTCGAGCAGGGTCAGCCAGCTGTCCTGCGGCAGCGAGTGGCACACGATGGCCGGCCACCGGTCGTCGTCCAGGGCCTGCCCCATCGCCAGCTGCTCGTCGAAGGGGCGCGCCTGCGGGAGCACGATCGCGGGACGGCGCGCGGCGGCGGTCTCTGCGACCGCGTTCTGACCGCCGTGGGTGATCACCACATCGGAATTGAGCAGGACGTCGAAGGGATCTGCCACCCACTGGTCCCCTCCGAGCACGGTCCACGTCCAGCCGCGAGTCCGGCGGCGGGCCGTGGCGAGCTCGTGCTCCGGGGGGCCGTCACCACCGCGCCCCCACAAGACGGCCACGTGAGCCTCTCCGGCACGTCGCGGCCGCGGTTCGCTGGGGGCGAAGCGCGAGAGCCCACCCACGCACCGCAGACGGGCCACGAGATCCGGGGGCAGGCCGGTGTGAACCCGGGCGGTGGCGGGCCACATCGCCACGAGAGCCTCGCACACGCCGTACCCGAGCAGATGCGCCGGATCGGAACGGTCACCGGGCAGCACGACAGCGACCACCCGCACTCCGTGCAGACGGGCGAGCAGGGTGATCTCGACTGAGTGGTCGCTCACGAGCAGGCTCGGACGGGCGGCCTCCAGCCAGGACGAGATTCGGGCCATCCGGCTCGAGAGCCCGGTGTGACCCACCGGAGCCCAGTGCAGGTTCCCGTCGGCTGTGACGTCGGGGTGGCCGGCCGCGGGCGCGTCGTCGTCCAGCTGGATCCAGTCGCCGCTCCACCCCGGCGGCCGCGGCAGGGTCGACAAGCCCGTCACCTCACCAGGCCACGCGGCCGCGACGGACTGGGCCCGGTGGAGGTGCCCCGAGCCGTGGTGGTGCACGTAGTAGCCGATCACGCGGCTGCAGCCTCCAGAGCCCGGCTGTAGACCCCTTCGTAGCCGTCGACCATCGTGCGGTGGGACAGGCGCTCCTCGGCCTGGCGCCGGACCTGTCGCCGGTCGAGCGTCAGCGCGGCACGCACCGCCTCCGCCAGACCCGGCACGTCACCCGGGTCCGCCAGAGCCCCGGTCTCGGCGGTGACCAGATCCGCGAGCCCGCCGCGGGATAACGCGGCGACCGGCGTCCCGCACGCCATGGCCTCAGCGGCCACGAGACCGAAGGGCTCGTCCCAGGCCGGAGTGACGAGGGCGACGCTCGCACCGCCGACCAGGTCAGCCAGCTCGCGGTGGGTCACGTGCCCGAGGTACTCGGCGTCCTCGCCGAGCAGGGGCGCGACCTCGCGCTCGTAGTAGGTCTGGTCGAGGACCTCGCCGGCCAGGCGCAGCGGCACCCCCGCTCGGCGCGCTGCCGCGATCGCGAGGTGAGGTGCCTTCTCCGGCACGATCCGGCCCGACCAGATGGCCGGGCCCCCGCCCGGACCCAGCCGCCAGTGGTCGAGGTCGACCCCGTTGGGCACGGCGATGCTCGGGACGACGTTCGCCCAGGCCCGAGCAGTGGCGTCGCTCACCGCGACGAAGTAACAGTTCGGTCCGGCGAACTGCGCGGCGGACGTCAGCCACGGCAGGGGCGGCGTGTGGAGGGTAGTGACCACGGGCATGTCGAGGGCCCGCGACATCGCGACCGGCAGGTGGTGGAGGCTGTTGTTGTGCACGAGATCGTAACGGGCCTGGCCGGCGTGCATCAGGTCCAGCATGAGTCCCAAGTAGGCGTGGTGCTCCTCCATCCAGACCTCCGGTGGGGCGGCGATGTCCTGGCGGGCCGTGTCGTCAGGGGTGTAGACGGCCAGCGGCAGCTCGTGCACGTCCAGGTCGGGATCGGAGCCGGACCGGGCGAAGAGCGTGACGTGGTGGCCGCGACGACGCAGCTCCTTGGCCAGCGCGTGCGTGTGCGCCTCAAGACCGCCGGCGAAAGGCTCACGCACGGGGAACCGGCTGGACGCGATCAGGCAGATGCGCAGGCCGCTGCGGCAGTGACTCATGAGAGCAGCCGTCGGTAGAGGTCCTCGTGCGCGGTCGCGACCTCCAGGCGTTGACGGCGACGCTCATCGACGGTGGGTGAGGGGAGCGGACCGTGTGCGTAGGCGCTGCGGACGGCCGCTGCGAGACTCTCGGGGTCGAAGCTCCCTTCGTCCATCTCGTAGGTCAGGACCGGACCCTGCTCGGCGTAGTAGCCGCACGTCGGCGCCACGACCGTCGTCCCGAGGTCCCGGCAGGCCTCCAGCCACCCCGAGTGGGTGCCGAACCGGTAGGGCAGCACCGAGACGTCGAGCGAACCGAGGAGGTCCCACAGGGCCGCATCGTCGAGGTAGTCGTGCACCCGCAGGTCCACCAGGCCACGGTGCGTGGCCGTCTCGAGGTGGTCGGTCAGGGCGGCGTCGCGTCGTGCACCGTCGGGGGAGAGCACGTCGCGGTGCCCGTTGACCTGCAGCACCCCGCCCGGCAGGTCGGCGACGGTCTCCTCGAGGACGGGGAGGACGGCCAGCGGGTCCATGTTGGCCCGCAGGCTCTTGACGTGCACCCCGACGCGGAACTCACCAGGAGCTTTGCGGGAGCGCGCGTCGCTGGTGCGGTGGGCCCGCATGGTCGGCAGGTCGACGACGTGCGGGTGGGGCAGGACGATGGCGTCTCGCGCCCACCGACGACGGATCTCATCGGCTGCCCCGGGAGTGAGGGTGATGACGGCGTCCGCGTGCTGCATGAGCACGTCCAGCTGGCGTGCATGCGTCGTGCTGTCCACGTGGTGTGGGTTGCGCAGGTCATGGGCGGTGTAGACGATCGGCGCTCCTCGCCGACGAGCGACGGACAGCGCCTCGTCCAGCTGGGCTGGGTCACGCGCGTCGAAGCCAAAATGCACGTGCAGCAAGTCGTAGTCGGCGTCGGCCAACCACGCGGGGTCCAGCATGACGGGTGGCCACCACTGCTGCTGCGTGGAGCGCTCGGGGGCCTGCGGATCCGGGTCCTCGAGCCGCCGCACGCCCGAGGGCTTCCCCTCGTGGGCGATGTGTCGGACGTAGACGTGCGATCCGGGGACGGAAGCCACCGTGATGGGTCGGTCGTCGCCCGCACTCGGGCGGGTGTCCGCCCCCGTTGACGCTTCCTGGGTCATCTCTCTCCTCTAGGCATGCGGGAGACCTGCTGTGGTGTGTACGGCCCCCCAGGGGGAGCACCCGCAGTGCGTCGACCCATGCCGATGGGCCTCACCGCGTGAACCTTAGGGCAATACGTGTGAAGAGAGGGACGACGAAGCCCCCGGCCACTGGGGGCCGGGGGCTTCAGGTGAGCCGCCTGTCGGAATCGAACCGACGACCTTCTCATTACGAGTGAGACGCTCTAGCCGACTGAGCTAAGGCGGCGTGCGCCCGAGGACGCGAGGCACGAGTATACGGATGAGCGCCCCTCGCGCGTAATCGGGTCGCGCGCCTCAGAGGTCGAAGTGCGCATCGAGGTCGTCGGTCGTGGTGTTGGCGTCTTCGGACGGTGCGACGACCTCGGTGGTGAGCACCCGCGTGGCCGGGTCGTCGGCCGGATGGGCCTCCAGCCGCACGAAGGCCGTGCGCGCGTCGGCCTGGTCGCGATAGGTGCGGGCCACCGCCTCGAGGACGCGCTCGAGGGAGGCGGTGACGGCTGCGTGGTCGGAGCCCTGGAGGGTCAGCACCCCGCTGATGGTCGTGCCTGCCGAGGTCGAGTCCTGGTACTGCACGAGTCCGGCGACGTGCTCGGGCAGCGCCTCGACCGCGGAGCGCAGCGCGGCCTGCACGTCGGGCACGTCGCTCCTCCGGCCGCACGCCGCGACCGGCAGGATGAGCGCCCCGAGCAGGACGGCGCGACGAGAGGTGCGCATCAGTCCGCGAGCGCCTCGTCGCGCCCGCTGCCGATCCGCTCGAGCACCACGTCGGCCACGACGTCCGGGTGGGTCTCCATGAGCCAGTGCCCGGCGTCGAGCTCGCGCGTGATCGCCAGCTCCGGCCGGTCGCCCGCGCGGCGCCGCAGCTGCTCGACGGTGTGCGTCGTCGCGACCTCGCCGAAGGCCGGGTCCTTGCGTCCCCACAGGTAGGCCGTCGGGATGACCCGGCGGTTCACGCTGCGGCGAGGACCCCCCTTCGTCCGGCGGGCTCGCCACATGAGGGTGGGGGAGAGCGCCGCCCGGTACCAGGCGAAGGTGCCCTGGGCCGCGCCGGGCGTCTTGAGCCGCACGGCGTCGTGGGCCGCGCGCTCGCGGGGCATGCCGATCTTTTCGAGGATCTGCTGGGCGAAGAGGCGGAAGAAGAGCACCGGCACGAGCGGCAGCGCGAAGGCCGCCATGTACCAGCTGTGCTTGTGCTGCTCGCCCGCGCGGAAGCCCGCCGCCATGCCCGCGCCGGTCGGCGTCGACAGCACGGTGAGGGTCTCGACCCGGTCGGGCTCGCGCGCGGCGACTGCCCAAGCCAGCGCCCCGCCCCAGTCGTGCCCGACGACGTGCGCCCGCTCGGCTCCAGCCGCGTCGATGAGAGCGACGACGTCACCGACGATCTCGTCGAGGCCGTACTCGAGGTGGTTGCCCGGACGGGCCCCGGGGGAGTAGCCGCGCAGATCGGGCGCGATGACCCGCAGCCCGGCCTCCGTCAGTCGCGGCGTCACGTGCTGCCAGGCCGTCCGGTCCTGGGGCCAGCCGTGGAGGAGGACGACGAGATCGGCGCCCTCGGGGCCGGTGTCGTCGACGTCGAAGGTCAGTCCGTCGCGGGAGTAGTAGCGCACGGGGCCAACGTAGTTGACGTCCCTTCGAGACGCTCGGCCGCGGGCGGCCTCACTCCTCAGGGACCGGGGGGACGGGAGGGCCGCGGTCGGCCTCGCTCCTCAGGGACCGGGGGGACGGGAGGGCCGCGGGCGGCCTCACTCCTCAGGGACCGGGGGACGGGAGGGCCGCGGTCGGCCTCGCTCCTCAGGGACCGGGGGGACGGGAGGGCCGTGGACGGCCTCGCTCCTCAGGGACCGGGGGAGGAGGGAGCCGCGGGGAGAGGATGGACGGGTGACCGGACCGACCTTCACCTTCCACCACGAGTGGTCCTTCGCTGCCCCCCGGGAGGCGGTGCTCGCGGCACTCGCCGACATCGATGGATACCCGGCGTGGTGGCCACAGGTGCGCTCCGTCGGGCGGCTCGACGAGCGGAGTGGGCGGGCCCGGATCCGCAGCGCCCTGCCGCTCACCCTGCACCTGGTCCTCACCCGCGAGATCGAGGACCACGCACGGGGCCGCCTGCGGGTTCGCCTCGACGGTGACCTCGAGGGGTGGGCGCAGTGGTCGGTCGACAGCGATCCGCAGGGCGGCGGGGCGTGCGCGACCTTCGACCAAGACGTGAGGGTCGCCGCCCGGTGGTCCCGGGCGSCGACCCTCGCGCCTGCAGTGCTGCGGGCCAACCACGCGTGGATGATGCGGCAGGGCCGCCGCGGGTTGGCGCGATCGCTCAGTCGTCGCTGAGCGGCTTCTCCTTCGTCGCCAGCTCCTCGCGGGCACGGGCGGCGGCGGCCTTGATGTCCTCCTCCGAGTGGGTCACGTCCTCCTGCGGGGCGTGGCCGGAGTTGGGCATGTTCCAGCGGGCGGTGGTCACGCCATTGGCCTTGGCGCGCTCGATGGCCTCGAGGATCGTCTGGATGGCCTCCTCGCGGCCGACCCAGTGGGCGCCCTCGACGGACTTGCCCGGCTCGAGGTCCTTGTAGGTCTCGAAGAAGTGCTGGATCTCCAGACGGTCGAACTCGCTGACGTCCTCGAGTTCCTTGATGTGCTCCTTGCGCGGGTCACCGGCCGGGATGCACAGCACCTTGTCGTCGCCACCGGCCTCGTCGCGCATGTGGAACATGCCGATCGGCCGGGCGCGCACGAGGCAGCCGGGCCACGTCGGCTCGTCGAGCAGCACGAGGGCGTCGAGCGGGTCGCCGTCCTCGCCGAGCGTGTCCTCGATGTACCCGTAGTCGCTCGGGTAGGCCATGGACGTGAAGAGCATGCGGTCGAGACGGATGCGGCCCGTCGCGTGGTCGACCTCGTACTTGTTCTTCTGGCCCTTCGGGATCTCGATGGTGACGTCGAACTCCACAGGTGTACCTCTTGTCCGTGAATGGGTGAACTACTCTCGGAGGCCAGTGTTCCACCACCTCCGCCAAAACACCGCAAGGGGCCGCCCGTGAGACGTGCTCTCGTCGCCGTCACCACCGTCGCCGCGCTCGCGGTGGGCTACGGGGTGGCCGACGCGTACGACCGCGTCCCCGGCGTGCTCACCATCGACGAGGCGGCCTCGGAGCAGCCCCCCGAGCCGGTCGAGCCCACGCCCGTGCTCCCGCCCGCCGACGAGTCCGCCCCCCTGCCGACCGCGGCCGGCCTGCGCGACGCGATCGCCGACGACGTCGGCTCCTCCGCCCTCGGCCCGCGGGTCGGGATCGTCGTGCGTGACGCCGTCACCGGTGACCCCGTCTGGACGAAGGGGGCCGACCGCCCCCAGACCCCGGCCTCCACCGCCAAGCTGCTCACCGCGGCCGCCGTCGCCGAGCGCACCGATCTGAGCCGGACGATGAAGACGACCGTCGTCGCCGACGGGGACGACCTCGTGCTCGTCGCCGCCGGCGACACGATGCTCGCCCGCGGCGACGGTGACCCGACTGCCGTCGAGGGCCGCGCCGGTCTCGCCGACCTCGCCGAGCAGGTCGCCGACTCCCTCGGGACGAAGGGGGGCGGGTCCCGCTCCCTTCGCCTCGACGCGACGTACGCCGCAGGTGAGCGCTACGCGCCGACCTGGGACCGTGCCGACGTCGCGGCCGGCTACACCCAGGGTGTTTCGATGATCGGGCTGGCGGGGGACCGGCCCGAGCCCTTCAAGCCGTCGCCGACCTTCCCGGAGAAGGCGGTGCTCGCGTCCTTCGCCGCTCAGCTCGACAAGGCGGGCGTGAAGGTCACGGTCGACGACTCGCCCACGACGTGGCGCCGGGCGGCCCCCGCCGACGGCGAGCAGCTGGCCTCCGTCGAGTCGGCGCCCCTCGGCGACGTCCTCGCCCTGGCCCTCGACGACAGCGACAACGCCCTGACCGAAAACGTCGCCCGCCAGGCCGCCGTCGCCGACGGGGCCGGCGCGTCCTTCGCGGAGACCACCGCCTGGGTGCGCTCCACCCTTGACGACGCGGGCATCGACCTCACCGGGGTCAAGCTCAAGGACAACTGCGGGCTCAGCTCGGGCCAGGTGGTCCCCGCCCGGGTCATCTCCGACGTCATGCAGCTCGGCATCACCGGCTCGGCGCAGACGATGAGCGTCGTGCTCTCGCAGCTGCCCGTCGCCGGCCTGACCGGGACCCTGCACGAGCGCTACCGCACCGACGAGTCGCGGGACGCCGCGGGCATCGCCCGCGCCAAGACCGGCACGCTCACCGGCACCTCGGCCCTCGCCGGCACAACGACGACCGCGGACGGACGGCTGCTCACCTACGTCATCATCGCCGACCGCGTCCCCTCGACGACCGGCACGCTGGGCGCCCGGGCCGCACTGGACCGGATCGTCGCCGGCATCACCGACTGCGGCTGCGACTGACAGAGGTGTCGGGCCGGCGCGCGGGGTGTTTGGATGGGGGCGTGACGCAGTACGTCGACTGGAAGTTCGCCAAGTCCACCGGTGCCCGGCTCGTGCCGCCGGGCCCCGACGTGAGCGAGGACGAGGCTGCCGAGGCCGTCGCCGAGATCCGCGAGCTGGCAGCGGCGGCCGTCGCGCCGGTCGCGGCCACCTCACGACTCACCGCCCCCGGGGACGCCCCGGCGCCGCTCGTCGTCGACCGCCCGACGTGGATCGAGGTCAACGCCGACTCGATGGCCGCCCTGCTGCAGCCCGCGCTGGAGCGGGTCGCCTCCCGCCGTGGCAAGGAGCCCTCGGCCGCCGCGCAGGCCATCGGCTCCAAGGTCACGGCCGTCGAGGCCGGCGGCATGCTCGCCTTCCTCTCGACGAAGGTCCTCGGGCAGTACGACATCGCCCCCGACGGCACCCCGGCGCTGCTCCTCGTCGCCCCCAACATCGTCGCGACCGAGCGCGAGCTGGGCGTGACGCCCCGCGACTTCCGGCTGTGGGTCTGCCTCCACGAGGAGACCCACCGCGTGCAGTTCACCGCGGTGCCCTGGCTGCGTGAGCACCTCATCGGGCAGGCCCGCGACCTCGCCGGTGAGCTCGCACCCGACATGGAGTCGCTGCGCTCGCGTCTGGAGCAGGTGACCGCCCAGCTGCCCAAGGTGCTCAGCGGCGAGGGCCAGGGCCTGCCCGACCTCGTCATCACGCCCGAGCAGCGCGAGCAGATGGCCCGCGTCACCGCCGTCATGTCGCTGCTCGAGGGGCACGCCGACGTCGTCATGGACGACGTGGGCCCCGAGCACGTGCCGAGCGTCGCGACGATCCGCGAGCGCTTCACCCGCCGACGCAAGGGGGCCGGCGCCGCCGACCGCATGCTGCGACGGCTCCTCGGTCTCGAGGCCAAGATGCGCCAGTACCGCGACGGTGCCGACTTCGTCCGTGGCGTGCAGGAGCAGGTCGGCGTCGACGGCTTCAACGCCGTGTGGACCTCGCCGGAGACCCTGCCGACTCCGCTCGAGATCACCGACCCCACCACCTGGGTGCGGCGGGTCCACGGCTGATGGGGGCCGGTCACCCTGCGCAGGCCCACTGCCGAAGGGGGGTCCGCGCCGTCCTCGAAGGGCTGCCCCCCGGGTCCCTGGCCCTGGCCGCCGTGAGCGGGGGCACCGACTCCCTCGCCCTCGCCGGGGCGCTGGCCGCCGAGGGCGCCCCCCACGACGTCACCGTCGGCGCGATCATCGTCGACCACGGTCTCCAGCCCGACTCCGCGGAGACCGCCCTGCTCGCCGCGCAGCAGTGCGGCGACCTGTTGCTCGCGCCCGTCGCGATCGTCCAGGCCGTCGTCGCCGCCAGCGGCGACGGGCTCGAGGCAGCCGCCCGCGAGGCCCGCTACTCGGCCCTCGCCGAGACCGCCGCCGCGATGGGGGAGGAGCACCCTGCGCACGTCGTGCTGCTCGGCCACACCCGGGACGACCAGGCCGAGCAGGTGCTGCTCGGGCTCGCCCGCGGGTCGGGCGCTCGCTCGCTCGCCGGCATGCCCACGCTCGTGGTGCGGGAGGGCACTCCCTTCGTCCGGCCGCTGCTGCACCTGCCCCGCGATACGACCGAGCAGGCCTGTGCGGCATGGGGACTCGTGCCGTGGGAGGACCCGATGAACTCCGACCGGGCCTACGCCCGCGTGCGGGTGCGTCAGGCCCTCGCGATGCTCGAGGACGACCTGGGCCCGGGGCTCGGTGAGGCGCTGGTGCGCAGCGCCGACCTGCTGCGCGACGACGCCGACCTGCTCGACGACCTCGCCGAGGCGGCCGTGCCCGACGACGACCCGGCCGGAGTGCCCGTCGGGGTGCTGGCGGACCTGGCTCCCGCCCTTCGCTCCCGCGTGTGGCGCCGACTGCTGCTGCGGGCCGGCTCGCCCGCCGGCGCGGTCACCGCCGCCCACGTCGCCGCGTGCGACGGGCTGGTCACCGACTGGCACGGTCAGGGCCCGCTGCACGTGCCCGGCAACCTGCGGGTGGGGCGGGCCGACGGCCGGGTGCGCATCACCCCGGTCGCTGGTGGACAATGAGACCGCCCAGGCCCGCTCGCTAAGGAGAACCGTGGACTCCAAGGACATCCAGGACGACCTCGTCGAGGTGCTCATCACCGAGGAGCAGATCCAGGCACGGCTGGCCGAGCTGGCCACCGAGGTCTGGGAGCACTACCGCGACAAGGAGGTGCTCCTCGTCGGTGTCCTCAAGGGCGCGGTCATGGTCATGGCTGACTTCATGCGTCACCTGCCCGGCTCCGCCCCCATGGACTGGATGGCCGTGAGCTCCTACGGCTCCGGCACCAAGTCCTCCGGTGTCGTGCGGATCCTCAAGGACCTCGACACCGACATCACCGACAAGCACGTGCTCATCGTCGAGGACATCATCGACTCCGGCCTGACCCTCTCGTGGATCCGGGCCAACCTCGACTCGCGCTCGCCCGCCTCCGTCGAGATCCTCACCCTCCTGCGCAAGCCCGATGCCGCGAAGGTCGAGATCGACACCCGCTGGGTCGGCTTCGACATCGCCAACGAGTTCGTCGTGGGCTACGGGCTCGACTACGCCGAGGGCTACCGCAACCTGCGCGACGTCGCGACGCTCGCGCCGCACGTCTACTCCTGACGTTCCCCTTCGAGACGCTCGTTCCTCGCTCCTCAGGGAGCGGGGGTGGGGCGCTCGTTCCTCGCTCCTCAGGGAGCGGGGGTGGGGCGCTCGTTCCGCGGTCCTCAGGGAGCAGGGGGTGGGGCGCTCGTTCCTCAGGGAGCGAGGGGGAGACGCAAGGAGTGCGCGGCGCGAATCAAGGATGAAGCCCCGCCTCAGGACCGCGTGAGGAGCAGGCCGACGAGCGGGGCTTCATCCCCAGCGCCGGGTGCTGCTTGTGTCGACCACGGAGCTGGCCACGGGAACACCGGGGCGCAGGTGCTCGTTGGCCTGTTAGCCGCTGGTGAGCGGGGGTCAGGTAGTTTCGTCCTGATGTCCCGGCACAGCCGGTGGCCGCCACGTCGTCGAGTCAGGAAGTCCGGGAAGTCCCCGTACCCGTATGAACGCCAAGAAGATCTTCCGTGCCCCTGCCTTCTGGGCACTGCTGCTCATCGCCGTCTTCGTCCTGATGTTCATGACGCGCGGCAACAGCGAGTACGCGCGGGTGGACACCTCCGCTGCCGAAAAGCTCGTGACGGACGGCAAGGTGAAGGACGCGCACTTCACCACCGACAACCTGCTGCAGCTCGACCTCAAGGACGGGCAGACCTACTCCGACGGTGACTCGGTCAAGGACGCCGACAAGGTCGAGACCGAGTTCATCGACGCCCGCGCCGACGACATGCTCAAGGTCGTCGAGGCCAACGTCGAGGGGGTCCAGAACGACACCGTCGAGGAGCCGAGCGTCTGGTCGAGCCTGCTCTTCTCCCTCCTGCCGCTGCTCCTGCTCGTCGGTCTCTTCTGGTTCATCCTCAGCCAGGCCCAGGGCGGCGGCTCCAAGGTCATGCAGTTCGGCAAGTCCAAGGCCAAGCTCGCGACGAAGGACACCCCCAAGGTCACCTTCGCCGACGTGGCCGGCGCCGACGAGGCCGTCGAGGAGCTCCACGAGATCGTCGAGTTCCTCCGCGACCCGAGCAAGTTCCTCGCGGTCGGGGCCAAGATCCCCAAGGGCGTCCTGCTCTACGGCCAGCCCGGTACCGGCAAGACGCTCCTCGCGCGCGCCGTCGCTGGCGAGGCGGGCGTGCCCTTCTACTCCATCTCCGGGTCCGACTTCGTCGAGATGTTCGTCGGTGTCGGCGCCAGCCGGGTCCGCGACCTCTTCGAGCAGGCCAAGACCAACTCGCCGGCCATCGTCTTCGTCGACGAGATCGACGCCGTGGGTCGTCACCGCGGCGCCGGACTCGGCGGAGGCCACGACGAGCGGGAGCAAACGCTCAACCAGCTGCTCGTCGAGATGGACGGCTTCGACGTCAAGACCAATGTCATCCTCATCGCGGCGACCAACCGCCCCGACATCCTCGACCCGGCGCTGCTGCGCCCGGGCCGCTTCGACCGTCAGATCGCCGTCGAGAACCCCGACATGATCGGTCGCCACCGCATCCTCGAGGTGCACGCCGCCGGCAAGCCGATGGCCCCCGGCGTCGACCTGCTCGCCGTCGCCCGCCGCACCCCCGGCATGACCGGTGCCGACCTGGCCAACGTCCTCAACGAGGCCGCGCTGCTCACGGCGCGCACCGACAAGCAGTTCATCGACGACGCGATCCTCGACGAGGCGATCGACCGGGTCATCGCCGGCCCGCAGAAGCGCACCCGGATCATGAGCGCCCAGGAGCGCAAGATCACCGCGTACCACGAAGGGGGCCACGCCCTCGTCGCCGCCGCGATGAACCACACCGACCCGGTCACCAAGATCACGATCCTGCCGCGCGGTCGGGCCCTCGGCTACACGATGGTCATGCCCGTCGACGACAAGTACTCGACGACGCGCAACGAGATCCTCGACCAGCTCGCCTACGCCCTCGGCGGTCGCGTCGCGGAGGAGATCATCTTCCACGACCCGTCGACCGGCGCCTCCAACGACATCGAGAAGGCCACCGGCATGGCCCGCAAGATGGTCACGGAGTTTGGCATGAGCGAGCGCATCGGTGCGGTCAAGCTCGGCCAGTCGCAGGGCGAGGTCTTCCTCGGCCGCGACATGGGCCACCAGCGTGACTACTCCGAAAACGTCGCGACGATGGTCGACGAGGAGGTGCGCCGTTTCATCGAGGCGGCCCATGACGAGGCATGGCACGCGCTCAACGACAACCGCGACATCCTCGACCGGCTCGTGCTCGAGCTGCTCGAGCACGAGACGCTCAACGCCAAGGAGCTCGCCGAGATCTTCGCCGACGTGCGCAAGCGTCCCCAGCGCCCCACGTGGCTGAGCAGCGAGCACCGCACGATCTCCGACATCCCGCCGGTGCTCACCCCCGCCGAGCAGGCCGCCCTGCGAGCCCGCGAGGGCGAGCAGGAGCGCGCCGAGCAGACCGCGCCCCCGACCGACCCGCAGGTCACCCAGGCCATCGACCGCGCCGCGGAGGAGGGTGCTGTCCTCCCCGAGGAGCACCCGACGACCGAGATCCGCCAGGTCCCGCCGGGTGAGGCCGTCGACGGCGACGGCCCCGGCCACGCCTGAGCCATGGCTGACGTCGACCTGGGTCGCATCGAGGCGGCCGTGCGCGAGATACTCCTCGCCGTCGGTGAGGACCCGGACCGCGATGGTCTCCTCGAGACCCCGGCCCGCGTGGCGCGGTCGTACGCCGAGGTCTTCGCCGGGCTGCGGGCCGACCCCGCGGAGCTGCTGGCCACGACCTTCGACATCGACCACGACGAGCTCGTCATCGTCCGCGACATCGCGCTCTACTCGACCTGCGAGCACCACCTCGTGCCCTTCCACGGCGTCGCCCACGTCGGCTACACCCCGGGCAAGAGCGGCAAGGTCACCGGCCTGTCGAAGATCGCCCGGCTCGTCGACATCTTCGCCAAGCGGCCGCAGGTCCAGGAGCGGCTGACCAGTGAGATCGCCGACGCACTCGTCGAGCACCTCGACGTCGCCGGCGTCATCGTCGTCGTCGAGGCCGAGCACCTGTGCATGTCGATGCGCGGGGTCCGCAAGCCGGGGGCGACGACGATCACCTCCGCCGTGCGCGGTCAGTTGCGTGACTCGACGACGCGCGCCGAGGCGATGGCCCTGCTCACCGGAGCCGCTCGGTGACCCACCCGGTCCTGACCCGGATCGCGGCGGAGCACGACCGGCCCGGTCCGGTCGTCATGGGCATCGTCAACGTCACGCCTGACTCCTTCAGCGACGGCGGGCGGTGGATCGAGACCGACGCCGCGATCGCCCACGGCCGGTCCCTCGTCGCCGCCGGAGCGAGCGTCGTCGACGTCGGGGGAGAGTCCACCCGCCCCGGCGCCGAGCGCCCCAGCGAGGACGAGGAGCTGCGCCGAGTCGTGCCCGTCGTGCGCGCGCTGTCCGCCGAGGGCATCGCCGTCTCCGTCGACACCATGCGGGCGAGCGTCGCCGCGGCCTCCCTCGAGGCCGGGGCCGCGATCATCAACGACGTGAGCGGGGGCTTGGCCGACCCGCAGATGCCGCACCTCGTCGCGGCGAGCGGGGCTCCCTTCGTCGTCATGCACTGGCGCGGCCACGCCCACGACATGCAGTCGCGGGCCCACTACGCCGACGTCGTCGCCGAGGTGTGCACCGAGCTGACGGCCCGGGTCGAGGCGCTGTGCGCCGTCGGGGCCACCCCCGAGCAGCTCGTGCTCGACCCCGGCATCGGCTTCGCCAAGACCGCGGAGCACAACTGGCGCCTGCTCGCCGGGCTCGAGCAGGTCGTCGACCTCGGCCACCCCGTGCTCCTCGGGACCTCCCGCAAGGGCTTCCTCGGCTCCGTCGGTCGCGAGGAGGGCCACGAGCGGCCCCTCGACGGCCGCGCCGTGGCCACCGCCGTGACGAGCGCCCGCGCGGCCAGGGCCGGTGTCTGGTGCGTGCGGGTGCACGACGTGACCGCCACCGTCGACGCCATCGACGTGACGACGGCACTCGGGGAGGTCGGTTCCCTTCGAGACGGTCGCTTCGCGACCTCCTCAGGGACCGGGGAGAGCGGTCGGGGCTCCTCAGGGACCGGGGAGAGCGGTCGGGGCTCCTCAGGGACCGGGGAGAGTGGTCGGGGCTCCTCAGGGACCGGGGAGAGCGGTTGGGGCGAGCTGCCGTGAGCGACCGGATCAGCCTCCTCGGGGTGCGCGCGCGCGGGTACCACGGTGTCCTCGCGGACGAGAAGCGAGACGGGCAGGACTTCGTCGTCGACGTCGTGCTCCACCTCGACCTGCGGCCCGCGGGCACGAGCGACGACCTCACGGCGACCGTCAACTACGCCGAGGTCGGCGCCGAGGTCGTCCGGCGCATCGAAGGGCCCTCGCTCGATCTCATCGAGGCCCTCGCCGAGCAGATCGCCGGTGACGCGCTCGAGCGCCCGGGGGTGCATGCCGTCGAGGTGACGGTCCACAAGCCCTCCGCCCCCGTCGGCGTGCCCTTCGGCGACGTCGCCGTCACGATCACCCGACGACGTGAGGTGCCCGTCGTCATCGCGCTCGGCGCCAACCTCGGCGACGCCCCGCGGACGCTGCAGACCGCGCTCGACGACCTCGGCGACGCCCTGCACGACGTGCGGCGGGCTCCCTTCGTCGGCACCGACCCGGTCGGCGGGCCCGACCAGCCCCGCTACGTCAACACGGTCGCCGTCGCGACGACCTCGCTCACGCCCGAGGAGCTGCTCGCGCGACTGCACGCCGTCGAGGCACGCCACGGGCGGGTGCGCGAGGTGCGCTGGGGGGCGCGCTCGCTCGACCTCGACCTCGTCCAGTACGGCGAGCCTGCCACCGGCAGCGACGTGACGAGCGAGGACGCGGCGCTCACACTGCCGCACCCGAGGGCGCACGAGCGCGGCTTCGTCCTGCAGCCCTGGTCGCGGGTCGACCCCGACGCGGTGCTGCGGGTCGACGGGCGACCCGTCGCGGTGGCCGAGCTGCTCGCGGGGCTGGACACGAGCGACATCGAGGACCTCTGATGCTCCAGCGGGGCCTGGGCGTCGCGACCGTCTCGGTCGTGCTCGTCGCGAGCGGAGCCCTCAGCTGGTCCGCCGGTCACTGGTGGCTTGCCGGTGGGCACGCGCCGCTGCGCGTCGGCTGGCTCACCGGGCTGCTGCTGCTCGCCATGGGCGGCATCGTCCTCGTCACCGGCTCCCGGATGTGGCGGATGCGCCGCGGGCGCACCCACGTCGAGCCGCTCGTGGCCGCCCGCATCCTCGGGCTCGCGCAGGCGAGCGCCGTGACCGGAGCGATCATCGCCGGGCTCTACCTCGGCCAGGCGCTCGCCCTCGCGCCCGACGCCGGGTACGCCGGTCGAGGAGGCATGGCGCTCCGATGGGCGGTGGCGGCCGTCGGTGCGGTGCTGCTGACGGTGGCCGGGCTCGTCGTCCAGGCATGGTGCCGAGTCGACGACGATGACGACGACGAGGAGCGGTCGAGCCTCAGCTGACCATCTCGTCGGCCCAGACGACCCAGTTGCCCTCGTAGTGGCCGCCGCTCAGCGGGGTGTCGGGGTCGCAGGTGATGAGGCGCAGGACCGGCTCGGGGTTGTCCCAGTCCCAGATCGTGTCGTCCTTGGGGACACCCGTCTTGGGGGCCGCCTCGGAGCGGGTGATCTTGAACTTCACCTGGCGCCCCGACCCGTAGGTCACCGTGACGATGTCGCCCAGCTTGACGCTCGGCAGGTTCCAGAAGACGTCGGGGTTGCCCTGGTGGTTGATGTGGCCGACGAGGATGCTCGCGCCCTTGTTGCCCGGCTTCGGCCAGCCCGGCTCGGCGTACCAGCCGGCCGTGCCGTAGGGCGGCGCCAGGACCTTCTGCGCGTCGAGCTTCGTCGCCCCGAGCGAGGCGTCGACGAGCTCGCGGCCCCCGGAGGTCACCTGGACCCGGGTGGGGGTGCCCGCCGGCGCCTGCTTGGGGGCGGGGGTGTGGGTCGCGTCGCTGCGCGTCGCGGCCGTCGTGCTCGAGCTCGTCGAGGTCTTCTTCGGCTTTTTTGTCGTCGTGGTGGACGACGACGAAGGGGTGGTCGACGTGATCTGGCTCGGCGGCACGTAGGTGCCGGGGGAGACCGCCTCGTCGTCGTGCTGGCCCCACCAGGTGCCAGCCGCGACACCGCCGCCGAGCAGGACGGCGACCGCGACCGCGAGGAGCGCGGTGGTGCGTCGGTACTGCGTGCGGTCCCGCCAGCGCTGACGGCGCGTCGGTGGGGTCACAGGTCTCCTCCTGGCGTCACGGGGGTGCTCACGGGTGCGAACGACCGGGGAGTCGGCGAAGTTCCCCCCCGGCACGTGCCACGGGCCGCCGGCTCGGGGAAGACCCCGATCCGACGGCCCGTGGACGTCAGCCACTGACAGTGGTCAGTGGTGCTGCCTCAGTGCTGGGCGCTCTGGCGGCGACGGACGATGACGACCGACGCGGCACCGACACCGGCGAGGAGGGTCCCGCCGAGCAGGAGAGCGGCGGTGTTGTCGTCGGCCGGCTGCTCGACGCGCGTGAAGCCGTCGGTCTGGACGACACCGGGCGTCTCGGGGGCGGCGCCGTCGTCGTCACCCGAACCGGCACCGTCGTCGTCCGAGCTGCCGTTGTCGTCGTCATCACCGGAGCCGGCGTCGTCGGGGTTGACCCACGGGGCGACGTACTCGACGTTGCAACCGCCGGCGACCGAGCCGTCGTTGCCGTCCGCGTCGACGCAGTCCTCGGAGACGAGACGCACGTAGTTGGTGCCGTCGGCGAAGGCGAAGTCCTTGCTGTTGGAGCCCTCCGAGACCTCCCAGGCCTCGGTGCGCAGGACCTGCTTGTCCTTGTCGAGCAGGACGACGTTGACGGTGCCCGCCTGGGTGGCGGTGCCCTCGACGGTGAAGTGCTTGCCGTCCTCGGTGATCGGCAGGCTGCCCGGCTCGGTGAACCAGTCGTTGGGCTCGGCCGGAGTGGTCGTGGTCGTGTCAGACGGGTCGGGCGTCTCGCTCGGGTCGGGCGTCTCGCTCGGGTCGGGCGTCTCGCTCGGGTCGGGCGTCTCGCTCGGCTCGCCGCTGGCCTCGGTGACCTCGACGGTCGCGACCGTCGACGACTCGGAGACGTTGGTGCAGTCCATCGTGATGTTGGTCTTGTAGCCGGTGCCGTCCGCGTTGGAGTAGCCGCGGATGTAGGCCTGGAAGTCGCCGGCCTCGATCGTGTAGGTGCCGGGGACCTCCGCCTTGACGGGCTCGACGGCGCCGGTCGCGGAGACGGTCAGGTCACCGGACTCGGGCACGGCGGTCACCGGGACCTCGAGCGGCATGATGCCGTCGGCCGACTCGGTGCCGTTGGTCAGGGTGAAGTCCGCCTGGTTGCGGGCATTCTTGGTGTTGAGCCCGCCGTCCTCGGCAGCGGCAGTGGCGGCGTCGGGTCCGTCGACCGCACGCACACCGAGCAGGCCGTAGAGGGCGTCGCGCTGCTCGTTCTGAATCGTCACGTCGGCGGTCACGGCGGAGTCGATCTCCTCGCCGACCTCGACGGAGGTGGGCGCGTCGACGGTCAGGTCGACGGACACGGGGGCCGCGTCGTAGGTCACGCCGACGTTGAGCACGTCGAAGGAGCAGGTGTAGTTGAGCGTCACGGTGTCCGCCTGGGCTGGCGTCGCCATGAGGCCCACCCCGAAGGCGCTCAGCCCGGTGACGACTGCGGCACCCGCGGACAGGCGGGTCTTGAGGCGCTTGGCCATGAAATTCTCCCCTTGGATCTCTGGTCGCGCCACCACGTTGAGGACGCCTTCCGCGAGCCAACATACCGTTCGCTGAGAAGGCTCACAACCATTTCCCAGCCTTTTATTACCAGCTGGTCACCTGCGGTGGCCGGCACGAGGGGGGGCGCGGCCGGCCCCCTTCGCCTCACTTGTCGACGTCGCCGACGACGAAGAACATCGAGCCGAGCACCGACACCATGTCGGCGACGAGAGCGCCGGGGAGCAGCTCGCTCAGCACCTGCACGTTGTTGAAAGAGGCCGACCGCAGCTTGAGCCGCCACGGCGTCTTGTCGCCCCGTGAAACGAGGTGGTAGCCGTTGAGACCCAACGGGTTTTCGGTCGCGGTGTAGCGCTCGCCCTCGGGCACCTTGAGCACCTTGGGCAGTCGCTGGTTGACCGGCCCCGGCGGGAGGGAGCGCATCCGCTCGACGCACGCGTCGGCGAGGTCGAGACTCACGTGGGTCTGCTCGAGCAGCACCTCGAGGCGGGCGAGCGAGTCACCCGCGGTCCGGGTCACGACCCGGCCGGGGCCGTCGGCGGCGAAGAGCTCGCCGTAGGCGAGGTAGGGCGCGTCGCGCCGCAGGTCGAGGTCGACGCCGCTGGCGCGGGCGATCGGCCCGGAGACGCCGTAGGCCTCGGCGAGCGACGGGGAGAGCACCCCGATGCCACGGGTGCGCGCCTCGAGGATCTCGTTGCCCACGAGCAGCGCCTCGAGCTGTGGCATCCGGGCACGGACCGCCGCGACGGCGGCGGTCACCCGGTCCAGCCACCCGGCCGGGAGGTCCTCCTTGAGCCCGCCCACGCGGTTGAACATGAAGTGCATCCGGCCGCCGGAGATCTCCTCCATGACCGCCTGGATCTCCTCCCGCTCGCGGAAGGAGTAGAAGATCGGGGTCATCGCGCCGAGCTCGAGCGGGTAGGAGCCGAGGAACATCAGGTGGTTGAGCACCCGGTTGAGCTCCGCGAGCAGGGTGCGCGCCCACGTCGCCCGCTCAGGGACCTCCATGCCGAGCATCGCCTCGACCCCGAGGACGACCCCGAGCTCGTTGCCGAAGGCCGACAGCCAGTCGTGCCGGTTGGCCAGCACGGTGATCTGGCGGTAGTCACGGACCTCGAAGAGCTTCTCCGCGCCGCGGTGCATGTAGCCGACGACCGGGTCCGCGGAGACGATCCGCTCGCCGTCGAGAGCCACCCGCAGTCGCAGGACGCCGTGGGTGGCTGGGTGCTGCGGGCCGATGTTGAGCACCATGTCGGCGCTCGCGAGCGAACCATCGCCCACCCCGACGTCAAGGGTTCGGGTACCGGCGGGGCCCGGTGCGCTCGTCATGCCCGCCAGTATGCGCCAGGCGGTGGGCCCGTGAGCCTTTGGCACGATGGTCGGGTGCGACCCAGGGGACGACGGGCGGGTGCGGGGCTGAGCGCCCTCGCGCTCGGGCTCGCCCTGCTCGCCGGCTGCACCGACACCGAGGAGGCCCCGGAGCCGACGGGCGGCGCCACCTGGGAGCGCACGGCCGTCCTCGACCCGTGGCTCGATGCCGTGAGCACCTCCGATGTCGAGGCCGCCAATGTCGTCGTCCTCGGCGACTCGGTGAGCGAGGGGTACGGCCTGAGCAACCACCTCGAGCGCCGCTGGGTCGACCGGCTCCAGGCCGGCCTGCGCCAGCGAGCCGGCGCCCCCGGTTGCCCGACGACCCCCGGTGGCTGGCACGGCACGACCTCGCTCGTGCCCGCCGACTACCGGGCCCAGAGCCTGCCGCACCCTCGCGTGGGCGGGCGGGCGGACCCCGCGCCGACCCTCGGGCCCGGGGGCCGGGGGCTCACCCTGCGCCCGGGCGCGAGCGTCACCTGGCTCGTGGACGCCCGCTCCGTCGACATCGGCTACCGCACCCGCTTCGCCGGTGGACCGCTGCGCGTCGAGATCGACGGGCAGGTGCCGGCCGACGGCATCTCCGTGCCCACCGACGCCGACCCGAGTGCGGAGCGCAAGGTGTGGTCGTCGGGCGACCTGGGGCCGGGCTCCCACCGGGTGACCGTGAGCAACCCCCAGCCGGCGACGAGCTCGCACTTCGCGACGGTCACCGACCTCACCCCCTTCCGCGGGGACCGGAGCCGCTGCGTGCACGTGCTCGACGCCTCCCGCTCAGGCGTGTCGGCGCAGACGATCGCCCAGACGCCGACCTATCTCAAGGACTCGCTGTCCCTCGACCCCGACCTGGTCCTCGTGCCGCTCGGCTTCAACGACCGCCGGGCGGGGGTGCGGCCCGCGGACTTCGGGCGCAGCCTCGACACGCTCGTGCGGCAGGCGCGCTCGCTCGGCTACGAGGGGCCGATCCTGCTCGTCGGCTGGTTCACGCCGGGCACCGACGGGCCGGACTGGTCGGGGTACCTGCGGCAGATGGCGGCCCGCACCGACCACGAGGGCGTGAGCTTCATCGACCTCTCCGCCGTGCTGCCGGCGGCACGGCCGGGCTCGCGCTACTACATCGACGGGCTGCACCCCTCCGCCGACGGGCAGCCGCTCATCGCCTCGAGCCTCGTCGAGGCGCTTGCGCCCGAGGACGAGCAGGACACCCCGGGGTCAGCCGGCACGGGGCGCGACCCGGCGCAGGGCCCAGACGAATCCACCCGGCCCTCCTGAGGTCAGGGCCGCCGCCTGCGAGGCGGCGCCCAGAGCGGTCAGGTAGCCCGCCGGGTCCGTGCGGGCGAGGTCCAGCGACGGGCGGGCGCCGTCGACACCCAGTCCGCGCAGCGCCTCGCGCTGGGCGAGCAGTCGGTCGGCGCCCAGCGAGTCGACGGCGACGTGCGCGGTGAGGTCGCAGGACCCGTCGGGTACGGGGGCGGTGAGTGACCCGTGTGCGAAGCCGACGAGCGTCCCGGCCACGGGGCGGTCGTCGCGGGTGTGCGCGTAGTCGACGGCGACGACGAGCCCCGAGCCCACGCGGTCGACGAGACCGGCGAAGGCCTCGTCGCGGGCGCGGCCGACCTCGACCCGGTCGCCGGGGGAGTGCGGCCCCGGCCACCACTGCTGCGTCCACGCCAGGTCGGGGCCGCCGAGGGGGTCGCCGAAATGCTCCGCGCCGTCGGGGGCGACGAGCACCTCGCGCAGCACGCCGTCGTCGTCGGCCTCAGCGACGGGGCACGGGACGACGTCGAGCCACTCGTGGGCGAGCACGAGCGCCTCGTCGAGCCGCCCGAGGTCGGGCAGGTCTCGGCCGCCGGGGGAGCGGACCCACTCGACGCGCTCCGGCAGGCCCGCAGGCCGGTCGATGACGTCGACCCCGACGAGACGGAGGGAGGGGACCGCCACCTCCGCCATGGCCGCCAGCAGCTCGCCGCGACCGCAGGCGACGTCGACGAAGGTCGTGAGGTGCTCCCTTCGCGCCAGCTCGAGGAGGGCGGCCGCGAGGACACCGGCCGTGCCCCCCTGGGCCGACGTCGCGAAATGCCCGGCCGGCCCCTCGGGCCGCCGGTAGAAGCCCCCGTCGCCGTACAGTGCCGTCGCCCAGGCCTGCTCCCACGTCCGCTCCACCCGCACGACCCTAGGCACCCGCCCTCCCCAGGCGCGCACACCCCGTGGCAGATGTCAGCCGACGTGCGCATTTCCCTAGGGAGATGACGGTCTGGGTGGGGATTTCCCTAGGGAGATGCGAAGGGGAGGGGCCGCGCGGGTAGCGTCGGTCCGGTGAACGACTCCCCGCCCCCGAGGCCCGGCCGACCCACCCTGAGCGTCGGGGTCGTCGGCGCCGGCCGGGTCGGTGCCGTGCTCGGTGCCGCGCTGCGCGACGCCGGCCACCAGGTCGTCGCCGTCTCCGCCGTCTCCGACGACTCGCGCGAGCGGGCCGAGGTCCTGCTGCCCGGGGTCCCGGTGCTGCCCGTGCCCGAGGTCGTGGCCGCCGCCCAGCTCGTGCTGCTCGCCGTCCCCGACGACGCGCTCGCCGACCTCGTCGCTGGGCTCGACGCCACGGGCGCCTGGCGACCCGGGCAGCTCGTGGCGCACACCTCCGGCCGGCACGGTCTGGCCCCCTTCGCCGGCGTGCAGGACCGGCTGCTGCCGATGGCGATCCACCCCGCGATGACCTTCACCGGGACCAGCCTCGACCTCGCGCGCCTCAGCGAATGCTGCTTCGGCATCACGACGCCGGAGGAGCTGCGGCCGGTCGCCGAGGCGCTCGTCGTGGAGATGGGCGGGGAGCCGGTGTGGGTCCCCGAGGCGGCCCGGGGCCGCTACCACGCCGCGCTCGCCCACGGCAGCAACCACATGGTCACGCTCGTCGCCCAGGCCCTCGAGGTCCTGCGGTCGGCCGGCATCGACCCCGCCGACCGCGTGCTGCGGCCGCTCCTGCAGGCCAGCCTCGACAACGCACTGTCATCGGGCGACGCCGCCCTCACCGGACCGGTCGCCCGCGGCGATGCCGGTACCGTGGCCGCGCACCTCGCGGAGCTGGCCGCCCTGCCCGAGGACGTCGCCACTGCCTACCGGGCGCAGTCCCGGGCCACCGCCCTTCGCGCGCAGCGCAGCGGGCGACTCCGTGAGGACGCCGCCGCCAGGATCCTGACCACCCTCGACGAGGAGACCCGATGACCACCGCCCCCGTCGTCGCCCGCACCCGCGACGAGCTCGGCCCGGCCCGCGCCGCCCTCACCGAGGGTGACGTCGCCGTCGTCATGACCATGGGTGCCCTCCACGAGGGGCACGCCCGCCTCATCCGCACCGCCCGCGAGCGGGCCCGCCACGTCATCGTGACGATCTTCCTCAACCCGCTGCAGTTCGGGCCCAAGGAGGACCTCTCGCGGTACCCGCGCACCTTCGACTCCGACCTGGAGATCTGCACCCGGGAAGGCGTCGACCTCGTCTTCGCGCCCACCCCCGACGTCATCTACCCCGACGGCGACCCCGGCGTGCGCATCTCCGCCGGCCCGCTCGGCGACGTCCTCGAGGGCCAGTCCCGGCCGGGGCACTTCGACGGGATGCTCACCGTCGTCGCCAAGCTCATGCACCTCACCCGCGGCGACCTCTTCTACTACGGGCAGAAGGACGCCCAGCAGCTGCTGCTCATCAAGCGCATGGTCCGGGACATCGACTTCCCCGGCAGCGTCGTCGCCGTGCCGACGGTCCGCGAGGAGGACGGCCTGGCGATGAGCAGCCGCAACACCTATCTCTCCCCGAGCGACCGTGAGACGGCGCTCGCGCTCTCCCGCGCGCTGCGTGCCGGGGCCGACCGCGCCGTCGAGGGGCCCTCCGCCATCCGGCGGGCCGCCCGCGAGGTGCTCATCGAGGAGCCGCTCGCCCTCGTCGACTACCTCGTGCTCGTCCACCCGACCACCCTCGAGGACGTCCCCGAGTGGTACAAGGGCGAGGCGCTGCTCGCCGTCGCGGCGCGGGTCGGCACGACCCGCCTCATCGACAACCTGCCGGTGCTCGTCGGCCCGGGGGGAGGGCCCCGGGAGACCTTCGCGGAGGGGCCGGCCGCGGCTCCCGCCGGCTGACCCCCTTCGCTCCCTTCGTCCGCATTTCCCTAGGGAAATGGCCCCACCATCGTATTTCCCTAGGGAAATGTGGCCCTCTCTGGTGATGTCCCTAGGGAGATGCAGATCAGTGCTCCCGCATCAGGCATCTGCCGGGGAAGTGCGCGGGGCCCGGCGCGACTCTGCGAGACTGGGGGACGCACACCTCGCCACACACGACAAAGGACACTCGCGTGCAGCGCTTCATGCTCCACAGCAAGATCCACCGCGCCACGGTCACCCAGGCCGACCTGCACTACGTCGGCTCGCTCACCATCGACATGGACCTCCTGGACGCCGCGGGCATGCTCCCCGGCCAGCAGGTCGACGTCGTCGACATCGACAACGGCAACCGACTGACGACCTACGCCATCGAGGGCGAGCGCGGCAGCGGCATCGTGTGCATCAACGGCGCGGCGGCACGCCTCGTCTCGCCCGGTGACCTCGTCATCATCATCGCCTACGCCGCGATGGACGACGACGAGGCGCGCACCTTCGAGCCCAACGTCGTCTTCGTCGACGGCGACAACAAGATCGTCGAGCAGTACCACGACGCGGGCGACGTGCCCGACGGCTACGGGCTGAAGACCTCTGCGGTCACCCACCGCGACCACTCGGGGGACGGCGCCCTCGGTGGGTGACCCCGCGGCGGTCACCCTGCCGAGGTTCCTGACCTCCCCTTCGCCGGGGTGGACGACGGAGGCAGACGTCCTCGTCGTCGGCTCCGGCATCGCCGGCCTGACCTGTGCGCTGCGGCTGCGCGAGCACGTCGAGCGGGTGCTGCTCGTCACCAAGACCGAGCTCTCGGCCGGGTCCACCGCCTGGGCCCAGGGTGGGATCGCTGCCGCGCTCGCGCCCGAGGACTCGCCCGCCGAGCACCTCGACGACACCCTCGTCGCCGGCGTCGGCCTGTGCGACGAGTCCGCCGTCGAGGTCCTCGTCACCGAGGGCCCGGCCCGCGTGCGCGAGCTCATCGGGCTCGGCGCGCGTTTCGACACCGACGCCTCCGGAGAGATCACCCTGACGCGCGAAGGGGGTCACCACCGTGACCGCATCGCGCACGCCGGCGGCGACGCGACCGGTGCCGAGATCTCCCGGGCGCTCATCGCCCAGCTCGAGGCCGTGCGCGCCGACCCGGGCATCGAGGTCATCGAGCACGCGCTCGTCGTCGACCTGCTGACCTCCGACGAGGGCGTCGTCTGCGGCGCGACCGTGCACGTCATCGGGGAGGGGGAGATCGACGGCATCGGCGCGGCCCACGCCCGCGCCGTCGTGCTCGCCACCGGCGGGCTGGGACAGATCTACTCGGCGACGACCAACCCTCCCGTCGCCACGGGCGACGGGATGGCGGCGGCCCTGCGCGCCGGCGCGGCGCTCGCCGACCTCGAGTTCGTCCAGTTCCACCCGACCGTCATGCACCTCGGGGCCGGTGCGACGGGCCAGCAGCCGCTCGTCTCAGAGGCCGTGCGCGGCGAGGGCGCCGTGCTCGTCGACACGACCGGTGAGGCCTTCATGACGGGTCTGCACCCGATGGCCGACCTGGCGCCCCGCGACGTCGTCGCCCGGGCGATCCTCGACCGGATGGAGGCGACCGGGTCCGACCACGTCCTCCTCGACGCGCGGCACCTCGGTGGCGACTTCCTCGAGCGCCGCTTCCCGACGATCGTCGCCCGCTGCCGCGAGCTCGGCATCGACCCGGCAACCGCGCCGATCCCCGTCGCGCCCGCCCAGCACTACGCCTCCGGCGGTGTCCGCACCGACCTGCACGGCCGGACCAACCTCGTCGGTCTCTACGCGTGCGGCGAGGCCTCGTGCACCGGGGTCCACGGGGCCAACCGTCTCGCGAGCAACTCGCTGCTCGAGGGTCTCGTCTTCGCCCACCGCATCGCCGAGGACCTCACCGCGCGGCTGGCCGCAGGCGAGCTGCCGCCGGCCACGCCGCGGGGCGAGGGCACGACGGGCCTGCTCGACTCCTCGCGTCGGGCGCAGCTGCAGCAGGTGATGACGAAGGGGGTCGGCCCGCTCCGGTCCGCGCAGTCCACGACCGCAGCGCTCGCCGACCTCGCCACCCTCGCTGCCGGCACCGACAGCCGGGCCGAGCCGGGTCCCCGCTCCTGGGAGACGACCAACCTGCTCCACCTCGGTCAGGCCCTTGCGACCGCGGCACACCTGCGCGAGGAGACCCGCGGCGGGCACGTCCGCCGGGACCACCCCGAGCACGACGACGACCGGTGGGCCGCCCATCTCGTGCACGTGCGCGACCCCGATGACGGCGAGCTCGCCGTCATCAAGCTCGACGTCGCGCTGGCCTGGCCGGAGGGCGACGAGGACGTCGACGGCGACGACCCACAGGAGGGCATGCAGTGACGGCGCTCGACTTCCCGACCGAGGCCGCTCGGCGGCTCGTCGCCACCGCTCTCAACGAGGACCTCGGGCCCGACGGTCTCGACGTCACGAGCACCGCGACGATCCCCGGCGACCAGCAGGCGACCGGCCACGTCGTCGCGCGGGAGGCCGGTGTGCTCGCCGGTGCGCCCGTCATCGACATCGTGCTCGCCGGGGTCGCCGAGCGGACGGGCGGCAGGCCGCCCGCGGTCGACGTGCGGGTCGCCGACGGGACCCGGCTGCAGGCCGGCGACGTCATCGCCGTCGTCGCCGGCGCCACCCAGCAGGTGCTCATGGCCGAGCGGACGCTGCTCAACATCATGTCTCGCCTGTCGGGCGTCGCGACCCACACCCGCCGGTGGGCCGATGCGCTCGCTGGCACGGGCTGCACCGTGCTCGACACCCGCAAGACGACCCCGGGGCTCCGCGCCCTCGAGAAGTACGCGGTGCGCGCCGGCGGCGGCACCAACAAGCGGATGGGCCTCTACGACGTCGCGATGGTCAAGGACAACCACGTGCTCGCCGCCGGGGGAGTGGGTGCGGCCTTCGCCGCGATCCGCGAGCGCCACCCCGACGTGACGATCGAGGTCGAGGTCGAGACCACCGCGCAGGCGATCGAGGCGCTCGAGGCCGGGGCGAGGTTCCTCATGTGCGACAACATGTCGACGGAGCTGCTGCGCGAGACCGTCACGGCGGCGCGCGGCTGGGCCGCGGAGCGCGGCGAGACGGTCGAGATCGAGGCCACCGGTGGGCTGACCCTCGAGGTCGCTGCCGCCTACGGCGCCACCGGCATCGACTGGATGAGCGTCGGCGGTCTGACGCACTCGTCGCCGATCATCGACCTCGCGCTCGACCTCGTCTGACGTGCTGCAGGTCCGGGGACTCACCAAGGGCTATGGGGGCCGCACGGTGCTCGACGGGCTCGACCTCGACGTCGCAGCCGGCGAGGTCGTGGCGCTCGTCGGGCCCAACGGCGTCGGCAAGTCGACGGCACTGCGCTGCATCGTCGGCAGCGAGTCACCCGACGCGGGCGAGGTCCGCCTCGGCGAGGCGCTGCTCGACACCCGTGTCCCGCAGACCCGGCGCGCGCTGTGCACCGTGCTCGGCGACCTCGGGGTCCTGCCCGAGCTGACCGTCGCCGAGCACCTCGACGTGCTCGCCAGGGGTCACGGCGTGGCCGACCCGCGTGACGTCGTCGCCGGGGCGCTCGACGAGGCCCGCATCGAGCACGTCGCCGACCAGCTGCCGGGCACGCTGTCGTCGGGCCAGGCACAGCGCTTCGCCCTCGCCTCCGCCATGGTGCGGCCCTGGGCCCTGCTGCTCGCCGACGAGCCCGAGCAGCGGCTCGACGACACCGGCCGGGCCTGGCTCGGGGACTGGCTCGCCGCTCACGCCGCCGCCGGGCGCGCGGTGCTCGTCGCGTGCCACGACCCCGAGGTCATCTCCCGCAGCGGTGCCCGGGTCGTGACCGTCGAGGGCGATGCCTGAGGCGGCCGGCCCGGTCGGCCCGCCGGGTGACCTCGTCGGGGACCGGGCCTCGGCGCGGGCCGCCGTGCGGGCGGTGCGGGGCGGCACCCACACCGCCGGGTGGGGGCAGCTGCTGCAGGACTGGTACGTGGGCGCCTTCGTCACCGCGACCCTGCTCACCCTGCTCTTCGCCGCGACCGGGCCGTCGATCTTGCGCCCCGACTGCGCGGCGACCTGCCTCAGCGGCACCCAGCACCTCTGGATGGCCATGGCGATGGGGCTGCTCGGCGCCGTCGCTGCCGCGGCCGGGCTGCGAGCGGCGGGTCCGGCCTGGGCCGACCCCGGCCGGGCCACCTGGCTGCTCTCGACGCCCGCCGACCGTGGAGCCCTCCTGCGCGGCGGGGTGCAGCAGGTCGCCGGGGTCGCCGCCGTGGCCGCCGGGGCCTGGGGCGTGCTCACCGGTTTTGCCCTCGCCGTCGGGCTCGGGCGCATCGGCTCACCCGTCGCGCCCGTCGTGCTGACCGCCGTCGCGGGGGCCGTCCTGGCCCTCGTGCTCGCCGCCGCGGCACTCGTCCGGCAGGGGCGTGCCCGCCCGATCGCGGCCGCCGCGCGCGGTGTGGCCGACGCCGACCTCCGTCGAGCGGGAGAGGTCACTGCCGCCGTCCGGGCGACGACCCTCATGCTCGACGGCACCGCTCTCGACGCCCTGACCGCACGCCGTCGGCTGGGTCGCCGAGGACGCTTCACCAGCGCCGTCGGTGTCGGGGGCCCGCTCACCGGGCTGCTGACCCACGAGCTGCGGGCGCTCGTCCGGCGTCGCTCGCGGCTGCTGTCGGCGCTGCTCGGCTGCCTCGCCGCGCTCGCCGCCGGGCTGCTCCTCGGCCCCCTGGTCGGTGTCGTGCTCACCTGCATCGCCGGCCTCGTCCTCGCGCGACTCTCCGGTGGCGGGCTCACCGCATGGGTCGCCACCCCTGGTCTGCGTCGTGCCCTGCCGGCTCACCCGGGTGCGGTCGCCGCCGTGCTGGCGGTGGCCCCCTTCGCCCTCGTCGGGGTGGGCAGCTCGCTGGCGTTGCTGCCGCTCGGGCTGCCGCCGTGGGCGCCCGTGGCCGTCGCCGCCGGGGTGACCGCAGCGGCCGTGCGGGCGGCCGAGCCGCCGCCGCCCGGGCTCGGGCTCGTCGTCGCCACACCCGGTGGCGCCCTGCCGATGGGCCTCGTGCGCGCCGTCGTCCACGGTCCCGACCTCGCCGTCGGCGTCGGGCTGCTCGTCCTCGCCGCCGACGCCCGGGGGCTGTGGTCGCTCGCGGTGGGCGCGACGCTCGCCCTCCTCGGCTGGCAGCTGCTGCGCCCTCGGGAGTAGGCGAGGATTCGGGCACGGCGCGGCGCGCGGATATCGTGGCTCCCGTGAGTGACGCCCCCATGGAGACCCCCGCCGACGACGAGCTGCCCGAGCAGATGCGCATCCGGCGCGACAAGCGCGACCGCATCCTCGCCGAGGGGCGGCAGGCCTACCCCGTGGGCGTCGGGCGGACCCACTCGCTGGCCGAGGTGGCGCAGTCCTGGGGGCACCTCGAGACCGGTGAGGAGACCGACGACGTCGTCACGGTCGCCGGCCGCGTCATGTTCGTGCGCAACACCGGCAAGCTCGCTTTCGCCGCGCTGCAGGAGGGCATCGGGACCCGCCTGCAGGTCATGCTCTCGCTCGCGGAGGTGGGCGAGGAGGCCCTCGCGGCGTGGAAGTCCGACGTCGACCTCGGTGACCACGTCGCCGTCACCGGCCGGGTCATCCGCTCGCGCCGCGGCGAGCTGTCGGTCATGGCGACCTCGTGGACCCTGGCCTCCAAGGCGCTGCGACCCCTCCCGGTCCTGCACAAGGACCTCTCCGAGGAGGCGCGCGTGCGTCAGCGCTACGCCGACCTCGTCGTGCGCCAGGAGGCACGGGACATGGTGCGGCTGCGCGCCGGCATCGTGCGGGCCATCCGCGAGACCCTGCACGCGCGCGGCTTCATCGAGATCGAGACGCCGGTGCTGCAGCTGGTGCACGGCGGCGCGGCAGCGCGCCCCTTTGACACGCACATGAATGCCTTCGACCAGAAGATGTCCTTGCGCATCGCCCTCGAGCTGCCGCTGAAGAAGGCAGTTGTCGGCGGTGTCGACAAGGTCTACGAGATGGGTCGTCTCTTCCGCAATGAAGGCGTCGACTCGACGCATTCTCCGGAATTCACCTCGCTCGAGGTCTACGAGGCCTGGGGTGACCAGTTCACGATGGCCGAGCTCATCAAGGAGCTGCACCTCGCGGCCGCAGACGTCGCCGGCAGCCGCGTCGTCACGACGCCCGCGGGCGAGGTCGACCTCGGTGGCGAGTGGCGCTGGCTCTCCTTCTACGACGGGCTGAGCGAGGCCGTCGGCGAGGCCGTCGACGTGACGACGCCCGTCGAGCGGCTGCGTGAGATCGCGGCGGCGAAGGGGGTCGACCTCGACCCGTCGTGGGAGGCGGGCAAGGTCGCCATGGAGCTCGTCGCCGAGCTCGTCGAGCCGACCTGCGTCCAGCCGACCTTCATCTGCGACTACCCGGCGATCGCCCAGCCCCTCGCGCGCCCGCACCGCGACAAGCCGGGCCAGATCGAGGCCTGGGACCTCTTCATCGGCGGGGTGGAGCGCGGGACCGCCTTTTCCGAGCTCATCGACCCCGTCATCCAGCGGGAGGTCCTCGAGGACCAGTCCCGACGGGCCGCGGCCGGTGACGACGAGGCGATGCAGCTCGACGAGGACTTCCTGCGGGCCCTCGAGTTCGGTGCGCCGCCCATGGGTGGCCTCGGGCTCGGCATCGACCGTCTCATCATGCTCTTCACCGGCGCCGGTATCCGGGAGACCATCCTCTTCCCGCACCTGAAGCCGGAGGCCTGATCCCATGGAATTCATCGACACCTGGTGGCCCTATGCGGCAGCCCTGCTGCCGACCGTCGGCGTCGCATTTCTCTTCTACTGGATCATCAAGTACATGATCGAAGGTGACCGGCGAGAGCGCCAGGCCCTCGCGCGATGGAATGCCGAGCAGAAGGCGAAGCAGCAGTCCTCAAGTGCACATTCCGAGCCTTCCGAAAAGGCGGACAAGGAATAGCATTTCTCGAATGCGACATCTGCGCCAGTGATGGTTAGTCTGGATCCGTCAATTCATTCTCATGATTGGATCCCCTATGGCACAGCGTGTGCAGATCATCCTTGAGGACGACCTCGATGGTGGCGACGCGACCGAGACCGTCACCTTCGGCCTCGACGGCGTGACCTACGAGATCGACCTCAACGAGCGCAATGCCGCCGCCCTGCGTGACGCCCTCGCCGGCTACGTCGGCGCCGGTCGTCGGGTCGCCGGTCGCAAGAGCTCGGGTGGCGCCTCGTCGTCGCGCACGAGCAGCAGCGAGCTGACCAAGATCCGCGAGTGGGCCCGGGCCAACGGCCACGAGGTCTCCGACCGCGGTCGCATCAGCCAGAAGGTGCGCGACGCCTACGCCCGGGCCAACGGCTGAGCGCCGCCCCCACGGGTGCCGAGCTGCGTGAGGCCGTCGCGCAGCTGGACCGGCACCTCGCCGTGCTCCGGGTCCGGGTCGCCGACGACGGCGACCCGGACCTCGGGGTGTCGCTGGCCCGGGCCACGCAACTGGCCCCCGCGTGGATCGAGCGCTACGCCGAGGTGACGCTCGAACAGTCGGGGGTCGCCCCGCCGGGCATGCCCTCGGCCTTCGTCCTGCAGTACCTGATCGACCCGCTCGCCACGGTCATCGCGACGGCGGCGACGCGGACCCCCTTCGTGCTGTCGGCGGACCCCGCGCTGTGGTCGACCGGTCTCGACCCCGTCTACCTCTACCCGGTCGCCGTGCAGGTGCGGCCCGGTGACCACCGCCGCGTCGACGACGACCTGGCGCGCCTGGACGCGGCCCGGGCCGGCTACGTCGCGACGGCCCGGACGATCGCCCAGGCCCTGCCGACGCCGACGAAGATGAGCAGCCGCCAGCGCCTCGGCATGGTCGAGGACATGTGGGAGATGGCGTTGGCCCGGCTGCACGGTGCGCCGCCGCCGGAGCGGGAGTCGTGCTGCCTGCTCTACGCGCTGCCCGGGTGCGCGCCGTGCGCGGGCTGCCCCCGGCAGGGCTGAGTCACCCGAGCAGCGGGGCGAGCAGGTCACCGTCGGTCTCGAGCCGCTCGAGCACCTGCTCGTGGTCGAGCTGGGTCAGCGCGCCGGGGTCCTCGGCGCCGGCCTCGACCTCCTCCCACGTCCGCGGGGCCGCGACCCACGGGTCCTCCCGACCGCGCATCGAGTAGGGGCAGACGGTCGTCTTCGCCGCGACGTTCTGACTCCAGTCGATGAAGACCTTGCCCGGCCGCAACGACTTCGTCATCTTCCACAGCACGAGGTCGGGGTGGCGCTGGGTCATCTCCTGTGCCAGCTGCTGGGTCAGGTCGCGGACCTGGTCGCTCGTGAGGTCGCCCCCGAGCGTCGCGTAGAGCTGCATGCCCTTGCTGCCCGAGGTGACGGGGTAGAGCTCGAGGCCGAGTGCGTCGAGTCGCTCCCGCAGCAGGAGCGCCACCCGGGCGCACTCGTGCAGACCGGCGGGCTTGCCGGGGTCGAGGTCGATGACGAGCCGGTCCGGGTTGAGCGGCTCGCCGTCGGCGACCCGCCACTGCGGCACGTGCAGCTCGATGCTGTTGAGGTTGACGAGATAGGTCAGCTGCGCGAGGTCCTCGACGAGGGGATAGGTGACGTCGTGGACCTGCACCCGCGGCAGCCAGTCGGGTGCGCCGGAGGGCAGGTTCTTTTCGAAGAAGCTCATGTCGTCGACCCCGTGGGGGAAGCGCACGCGGGTCACCGGCCGTCCGGCGAGGTGGGCGAGGACCGTCTCACCGGCCCGGGCGTAGTACGAGAGCACCTCTCCCTTCGTCGTCTCCGTCGCGGGGTAGAGCACCTTGTCGAGCGAGGTGAGCCGCAGGGCCCGGCCGGCCACCTCGACGCGCGTGACGGTGCCGCGGGGGTCAGCCATCGCCCGTCTCCAGCAGGTCGGTGGCGGTGAGGTCGGTCCGCACCCGCTGGTAGGACGGCTGCCGCAGCCGGCCGCCCGAGCTGCGCCCGAGGGCGGCGACGTCGACGACGATCTCGGGCTCGACCCAGGTCGTGCCCGTCGCGTCCTCACGTGGCACCTCCGTGGCGAAGGGGGAGTCCGCTCGCTCCAGCGGTCGCAGCCGCGTGAGCAGGCTCGCCCCGGCACGGCCGGCGAGGCCGGAGCCGACCCGGCCGACGAAGCGCCAGCCGTCGGTGTCGGGCAGCCCGACGAGCACGGCGCCGAGCCGGCTGCCGCCGATCTCGGGCCGCCAGCCACCGATGACCACGGAGACGCTGTCGCGGTGGGGCCGCTTGAGCCAGTCGGGGGAGCGGCGGCCGGGTGCATAGGGGGCATCGCGTCGCTTGGAGACGACGCCCTCGAGACCCTGCTCGGCGGTGGCGGCGAGCAGCCCGTCGCCGTCGTCATGCGTGGGGGGCACCTGGCACCGGGGGCCGCCGAGCTCGAGCTGCTCGAGCAACGCGCGGCGGGTCGACCAGGGTTGGTCGACGAGGTCCTGGCCGAGGAGGCGCAGCAGGTCGAAGGCGATGAAGGTGACCGGCCGTGCCACCGCGGCGCGGGCCGCTCGACGCGGGTCGGAGACGTGCATGCGCTCGGCGAGGGCGCCGAAGGAGGGCCGGCCGGCCTCGAGAGCGACGACCTCGCCGTCGAGGAGCATGTCGTCGTAGAGCTCGGCGAGCGCGACGAGCTCGGGGAAGGACGCGGTGACGTCGCGACCGGACCGGCTCGTGAGGGTCAGGCCGCCGCCGCGCACGTCGGCGAGCACCCGCATGCCGTCCCACTTGACCTCGTGCACCCAGCCGGGCCCCTGGGGCAGGGCCTCGGTGAGGGTGGCGAGCATCGGGCGCATGGGGCCATCCTGCCCGGTCGCGCCCGCAGGCCCCCGATAGTCTGACCCCGCTGGGTGGCCCCTCGGGCCCGCAGGGACGAGCGCAGGACATCAGGGGGACCCGTGGGGGAAGCGAACGCGACGCGCACCGTCGTCGTCGTCGGTGGGGCGCAGCTGGCGGCCACGACCGCTGCGATGCTCGCCGGGGCATCGGTGCGTCGTGAGGGGTACGCCCTGCTCGCCGAGCACGCGGCCCCGCCAGCCGGTGGGCCCGCACCGGTGCACCGACTCGCGCGCGGCACCCGACACCTCGACATCGCCGTCGCCACCCGCCCCCTCGACTGGCCGGGTGCCGTCGAGCACACCGACCAGGTGGTCGTCGCGACGACGACCGGCGACGTCGCCACCGCCGTGTCCCACCTGCAGGCCATGCACGCGCGGGGTGGTCGAGCGGCCGCGCTCGCGAGCTCTGCCGTCGTCGTCCTCTCGCGGGCGCACGCCGCGCAGCCTGCGCCGAGCGAGGTGACCGGTCGGTTTGCCGAGCTGGCCCGCGCGACGCTCACCGTGCCCCACCAGGACGGCACCCCGGTCGCGCCGCTGCGGCAGTCGGCGCTGCCGCCGCCGACGCGAGAGGCGTGGGACCGGGTCGAGCAGGTCGTCGGTGCCGACGACCTGGCACCCGACGAGATGGACACGCAGCCGCGGATCGACGTGCGTGACCTCTTCGCCGGTGGGGCGCCGGCAGCGTCCGCCGGACCCTGGCGCGACGACCCGCGGCCTTCGGGCCGTCGTCGGTGGTGGCTCGCGGGGGTCGCGGCCGTCGCCGTCGTCGCTCTGGTGGTCACCCCCTTCGTCATCGGCCGTGGCCTGCCGTGGGGTGGTGACCCGGCGGACGAGGCCGTGCGCATCTCGCCGGTCGCGCCCGTCCACGGGTGGACCAGCCAGGCCGAGTGGGTCTCGTCGCCGATCGCCGTCGAGGGGCGCGCCCCGACGGTCCTGCTGCGTGAGGGCGCCGTCATCACGACGACCGGTGACGTCGCGCAGCCCGACATCACCGCCCTCAGCGGGGCGGACGGGAGCCAGCTGTGGTCCAGCCGCGTCGACGGGCCGCTCACCGGACCCCCGCAGCTCATCACCTGGGAGGACCGGCCGGCCGTCATCGCGGCGACGAGCAACGAGCTCTACCTGTGGCCCCACCTCGGGTCCGGCGGCACGGCGCCGACGGTGCAGACCTGGACCTTCACCGAGGCCGACGTGCGGCTCGTGGAGGGCAGCCCGGTGCCGCTCCTCGCCAACGAGGAGACGCTGACCGCCCTCGTGCTCCACGACGGTGCCCTGCGCCGCCGGACCCTGCCGAGCGGCGGCAGCCCCGTCGCCGCCGATAACGAAGGGAGGGTCCTGTCCGTCGGGACGACCGGCCACTGGTGGCAGTCCGGTGACGGCGGGGAGGTCTCGACGGGCACCCTCCTTGCGCCGCCGGCCTACGGGTCGCTGCCGGGCAGCGTCCTCGGGGTCGCCGGTACCCACCTCGTCGTCAACTGGACGCGCAACAACCGCACGACGCACCTCGTGGGCTACGACGTCACCGACCTCATGGCCGAGAGCTGGACGACCACGGTGCCGGGCCGCGTGGGAGCGGACGACTTCGCGGCCTCGCCCGACGGCAGCTGGGCAGTCGCCGGCTCCGTGGCCGTCGACCTCGGCACGGGCACGACCGAGCCGTTGGCGAGCGGGTGGGAGACCCTACGGGTCATCGACGACCGCGCCTGGTCTCCGCGACACACGACGACGAAGGGGGGAGTGGTCACCCCCCTGCCCGAGGCGGTCCCCGACCCCGACGGCGTGCCGGTCGGCGTGACCGGCTCAGGCCTGGGCCTCGTCGTCGCCGCGGACGAGGACGGGCGCTCGCGGATCTACGCTCTGCGCCCCGACCCCGGCGCGTAGGCTGGCGACGGCCGCACGTCGTCAGGAGGACCCATGCGAGCGATCTGGAAGGGGGCCGTCTCCTTCGGCCTCGTCAACGTCCCCGTCCGCCTGTACTCGGCGACGGAGAACCACGACGTGCAGTTCCGTCAGGTGCACCGCACCGACGGCGGCCGCATCCGCTACAAGCGGTTTTGCAGCAAGGACGGCCAGGAGGTCGCCTACGACGACATCGCCAAGGGCTACGAGACCGAGGACGGCCAGATGATCGTCCTCACGGACGAGGACATGGCCGAGCTCCCGACGCGCAGCAGCAAGGAGATCAGCGTCGAGAAGTTCGTCCCCGAGGACCAGATCGACCCGATGCTCCTCGACAAGAGCTACTACCTCGAGCCGGACAAGACCGCGACCAAGCCCTACGTCCTGCTGCGGGAGGCCCTCGAGGCCCAAGGACGCATGGCGATCGTCACGGTCTCGATCCGCACGCGGATGACGATGGCCGTCCTGCGCGTGCGCGACGGGGTCATCGTCATGCAGACGATGTTGTGGCCCGACGAGATCCGCTCGGCCGACTTCGCGAGCGTCGAGGACCAGGAGCTCTCCGACAAGGAGATGTCGATGGCGCGCATGCTCATCGACGAGCTCGCCGGCGACTACGACCCCGACGAGTTCGAGGACGACTACGCGCTCGCCGTCGAGGCCCTCGTGCGCGCGAAGATCGACGGAGGGCAGGTCCAGCAGGTCGAGGACGACGAGGAGGAGTCGGGCGAGGTCGTCGACCTGCTCGCCGCGCTGGCCCGCTCGGTGGAGAAGGCGAAGGCCGCGCGCGGCGAGTCGTCCCCCGCGCCGGCGAAGGCGACCGCGAAGAAGGCGACCGCGAAAAAGGCGACGGCCAAGAAGGCGACCGCGAAGAAGGCGACAGCCAAGAAGACCGCCGCCACGAAGTCCACGGCGAAGAAGACCAGCGCGAAGAAGACGGCCCCGAAGAAGAAGGCGAGCTGAGCCCCCTTCGTCATGCCTGAAGGCCACACCCTCCACCGCATCGCCCGCGACCTGCACGCCACCTTTGCCGGGCAGGTCGTCGAGGTGTCGTCCCCGCAGGGGCGCTTCGCCGCGGGCGCGGCGCTGCTCACCGACCACGAGCTCGTCGAGGCGCGGGCGCACGGCAAGCACCTCTTCGTCGAGTTCGCCGGCGACCGCATTCTGCACGTCCACCTCGGGCTCATCGGGACCTTCACCATCGACGAGGCCGCCTACGTCGGCGAGCGGCCGGTCATCGGTCAGGTCCGCTGCCGCATCGCCTCGCAGAGGCACGTCGCGGACCTGCGCGGCCCGATGACGTGCGCGGTGGTCACCCCCGAGCAGGAGGACGCCGTGCACGCCAAGCTCGGCCCGGATCCCCTGCGGGACACCGATGGTGGGCCCGCCTGGGAGCGGATCCACGGGTCGCGCAAGTCGATCGCGGCGTTGCTCATGGAGCAGGACGTGATCGCCGGGGTCGGCAACGTCTACCGCTGCGAGGTCCTCTACCGGCACCGGATCAACCCCGCGACGCCGGGGGAGCGCCTCAAGCGGGCCTCGTGGGACCTCATCTGGGCCGACCTGCGCCGGCTGCTGCCGCTCGGTGTGGCGACGAGCCGGATCGTCACCGTCGACGAGCAGGTCGAGCAGGTCGAGGCCGCCCTGGCGCAGGGGGAGGACGTCCACCTCACGGAGCGGACGAGCTATGTCTACAAGCGCACCGACGAGGCCTGCGTCGTCTGCGGGTCGAAGGTGAGGGCGAAGGACGTCGCCGGTCGCACGCTCTACTGGTGCGGGAACTGCCAGCGCCGCAGCTGAGTCAGGGCCGCCGCGGTCGCTGCAGGCGGAAGACCTCGGGGGAGTGCCCCCACTCGTCGCGCCCGAGCCGGGAGACCGGCCGCAGCGCCTCGATCGTCGGGAGCCCGTCGACGAGGGTCGCGTCGTCGACGGTGATGGCACGCACCTCGCCGACGACGAGGTGCGCGTCGCCGAGGGCGAGCGTCGAGTGCAGGGTGCACTCGATCGATGCCGGCGAGTCCGCGACGCGGGGGACGGGCACGACCGCGCTCGGCTCGAGCCGCACTCCGAGGGTCTGGGCCTCGTCGACCTCGGGGGCGAAGGGAGCGCTGCTCGCGTTGGCGAGCTCGGCGAGGTCCTCCGTGACGAGGTTGACGACGAAGTGACCGGTCGCGACGACATTGCGCACCGTGTCCTTGCGGCCGACGGAGGTGAAGCTGACCATCGCGGGGTGCGCGGAGACGACGGTGAAGAAGGAGTGCGGCGCGAGGTTGCCGACCCCGTCGGCGTCGAGGGTGGAGATCCAGGCGATGGGGCGTGGCACGACGATGCTTGTCAGCAGCCCGTACGCGTGGCTGCCCGGGTCGGTGGGGTCGAAGACCGTGCGCATGGAGTCAGCCTACGGAGGGCTCGACGTCGTCCACAGGGGCAGCGCGATGGCCGCGCGACGACTGCTGTCCCGACCTAGCGTGATCGCCATGCCTCGGATTCACGTCACCAGCCCCTTCGCCGAAGAGCGCACCACGCCGGTCGGCCCACCGCCCCCGGCCCCCACGGTCGCCGGTCACGCGGCCCTCGTGTCCGCCGTGACGCTCACCGTGTCGTGGGTCGCCGCGGCGGCCGTCGTGACCGTGCGTCGCGACGACGTGCACGCCTGGGTGCAGGGACGGGCGGCGACCTCTGCGGCGGTGGACCTCGCCAACCTCTGCATCGGACTGGGCGGTCTCGCCCTCCTGGCCGGCCTCGTGACGACCGGGTGGTGGTTGCTCGGCGTGCGACGGGTGGCCGAGTGGGCCGACCCGGGTCATCTGCAGCGACGGGCCCGCTGGTGGGCCTTCGCCGCCTGGGTCGTGCCGATCGTCAACCTCTGGTTCCCGTACCAGGTCGTGGCCGACGCGAGCCGTGCCCTCGGATCGCGGGTCGGCAGCTTCTGGCCGTGGTGGATCGCCTGGCTGCTCATGGGCGTCGGGTCGGTCCGCGACACCTCGGGCGGCCTGCTGGCCGATGCCGGTGACGTCGACGGCTGGGTCGCGGCCCTGCAGGTCAACGCCGTCGTCGCGGTCGTGGCCCTCGTGCTGTGGTGGCGCATCGTCCGGGCGGCCACCGCGGCCGCGCAGCAGGCGGTTAGGGTCGCCTCATGAGCATCGTCAAGATCAACGCCATCAGCGTCCCCCCGCAGGCCGGCGAGGAGCTCGAGCGTCGCTTCGCCGAGCGCCAGGGCACCGTCGACGATGCCCCGGGCTTCGAGGGCTTCCAGCTGCTCCGCCCGACCGAAGGGGGCGACCGCTACTTCGTCGTGACCCGCTGGGCCGACGAGGAGTCCTTCGCCGCGTGGCGTGACGGCGACGCCCGCGCCGCGCACGCGGGCGAGAGCAGGAAGCCGGTGGCCACCGGGGCGGAGCTGCTCGGCTTCGACGTCGTCATCGACGTGCCGGCGCCGTCGCAGGGCTGATCCGCCCGCCGGTACGCCTCAGTCCGCTGTGAGCGAACACCGCGGCACTCCCTTCGCCTCGTGGAACAGGCTGGGAGGACGCCGCGTTGTGCCCCGTGAGAGGTTCGCCCCCCGGCTCAGAGGGCGAGCACGGTTAGCATCGAGGTCAGAGCACCACGTGAAGGGGTAGATCCCATGTTCGAACGGTTCACCGACCGGGCCCGCCGGGTCGTCGTCCTCGCCCAGGAGGAGGCGCGCCTCCTCAACCACAACTACATCGGCACCGAGCACATCCTGCTCGGCCTGATCCACGAGGGCGAAGGGGTGGCCAGCAAGGCCCTCGAGTCCCTCGGCGTCTCCCTCGACGCCGTCCGTGAGCAGGTCCAGGACATCATCGGTCCCGGTCAGCAGGCGCCCTCGGGGCACATCCCCTTTACCCCTCGCGCCAAGAAGGTCCTCGAGCTCTCGCTGCGCGAGGCGCTCCAGCTGGGCCACAACTACATCGGCACCGAGCACATCCTGCTCGGCCTGATCCGTGAGGGCGAGGGCGTCGCGACGCAGGTCCTCGTCAAGCTCGGGGCCGACCTCGGCCGGGTGCGCCAGACGGTCATCCAGCTGATCTCCGGCTACCAGGGTGGCAAGGAGGGGCAGGCTGCCGGCGTCGGCGCGGGCGCGGGCCCCGCCGAGGGGCAGCCCGCCGGCTCGCTCGTCCTCGACCAGTTCGGCCGCAACCTGACTCAGGCGGCGCGCGACGGTCAGCTCGACCCGGTCATCGGGCGTGGGCAGGAGATCGAGCGCGTCATGCAGGTGCTCTCGCGCCGGACCAAGAACAACCCCGTCCTCATCGGCGAGCCCGGTGTCGGCAAGTCGGCGGTCGTCGAGGGCCTGGCCCAGGACATCGTCGACGACAACGTGCCGGAGCCGCTCAAGGACAAGCAGCTCTACACCCTCGACCTCGGCTCGCTCGTCGCCGGCAGCCGCTACCGCGGTGACTTCGAGGAGCGCCTGAAGAAGGTGCTCAAGGAGATCAAGACGCGCGGCGACATCATCCTCTTCATCGACGAGATCCACACCCTCGTCGGTGCGGGTGCGGCCGAGGGCGCGATCGACGCCGCGAGCATCCTCAAGCCGATGCTCGCCCGCGGCGAGCTGCAGACCATCGGCGCGACGACGCTCGACGAGTACCGCAAGCACATCGAGAAGGACTCGGCCCTGGAGCGTCGCTTCCAGCCGATCCAGGTCGCGGAGCCGACGCTGCCGCACGCCATCGAGATGCTCAAGGGTCTGCGGGACCGCTACGAGGCCCACCACAAGGTGACGATCACGGACCCGGCGATCGTCGCGGCTGTGACGATGGCCGACCGCTACATCAACGACCGCTTCCTCCCGGACAAGGCGATCGACCTCATCGACGAGGCGGGCGCGCGGCTGCGCATCCGTCGGATGACGGCGCCGCCGGAGCTGAAGGAGTACGACGACAAGATCGCCAAGGTCCGCCTCGAGAAGGAGTCGGCCATCGACGGCCAGGACTTCGAGAAGGCGGCGGGTCTGCGCGACGACGAGAAGAACCTGCTTGCCGAGAAGGCCAAGCGCGAGGCCGAGTGGAAGGCCGGTGACATGGACGTCGTCGCCGAGGTCGACGAGGAGCTCATCGCCGAGGTGCTCGCCGCCTCGACCGGCATCCCCGTCTTCAAGCTCTCGGAGGAGGAGTCGACCCGACTGCTCAACATGGAGGCCGAGCTGCACAAGCGGGTCGTCGGCAACGACGACGCGATCAAGGCGCTCTCGCAGGCCATCCGACGCACTCGGGCCGGTCTGAAGGACCCGCGTCGTCCCGGTGGCTCCTTCATCTTCGCCGGGCCGACCGGTGTCGGTAAGACGGAACTGGCCAAGGCGCTGTCGGAGTTCCTCTTCGGCGACGAGGACAGCCTCATCACGCTCGACATGTCGGAGTACTCCGAGAAGCACACGGTCAGCCGTCTCTTCGGCTCGCCCCCCGGCTACGTCGGCTACGACGAGGGTGGCCAGCTCACCGAGAAGGTGCGCCGCAAGCCCTTCTCCGTCGTCCTCTTCGACGAGGTGGAGAAGGCGCACCCGGAGATCTTCAACTCGCTGCTGCAGGTGCTCGAGGACGGCCGCCTCACCGACTCGCAGGGTCGGATGGTCGACTTCAAGAACACGGTCATCATCATGACGACCAACCTCGGCACCCGGGACATCTCCAAGGGCGCGATGGGCTTCACCTCGGGGACCGACCAGCGCACCGACTACGAGCGGATGAAGGCCAAGGTCACCGACGAGCTGAAGCAGCACTTCCGCCCGGAGTTCCTCAACCGCGTCGACGACACCATCGTCTTCCCGCAGCTGAGCCAGGAGGAGATCGTCCAGATCGTCGACCTCGAGGTCGCCAAGCTCGACCAGCGGCTCAAGGACAAGGACATGGGCATCGAGCTCACGCCCGCGGCCAAGGAGCTGCTCGCCAAGCGCGGCTACGACCCGGTGCTCGGTGCGCGTCCGCTCAAGCGGACCATCCAGCGCGAGATCGAGGACGTGCTGTCGGAGAAGATCCTCTTCGGCGAGCTCACGGCCGGCGAGATCGTCGCCGTGGACGTCGAGGGCGAGGGCAAGGCCGCCGTCTTCACCTTCCACGGTGCGCCCAAGGTCGGCGAGCTCGACATCCCGCTCGTCGAGGCGGGCGACGGCTCCGCCGACTGACACCCACCGCTCCCCGAGGAGGCGCGCCAGCGTCGTCTCGAGGGGACTTCCACCGCTTCCCGAGGAGGCGCGCCAGCGTCGTCGCGAGGGGACTTCCACCGCTTCCCGAGGAGGCGCGCCAGCGCCGTCTCGAGGGGACTTGCACCGCTTCCCGAGGAGGCGCGCCAGCGCCGTCTCGAGGGGACTCCTACCGCTCCCCGAGGAGGCGCGCCAGCGCCGTCTCGAGGGGTACGAAGGGAGGTGACCAGATCGCTGGTCACCTCCCCTTCGTCATGCCCGGGCTGTGGCGGTCAGGCCGGCGGTGCCCACCGCGGGTCCCGCCCGATGAAGGCGAGGAAGCGCTCCTGGACGCTCGCGTCGTCGGGCACCGGCTGTTGCTGCCCGAACTGCCCGGAGGCGCGGATCATCTCCGCCTGCGCCTGCATCCCGGCGAGGGCATCGGCGACGAAGGCCTCGTCGAGACGGTCGTCCTGGCCGGTGGCCCGGGCGAGGTCCCAGGTGTGGAAGACGACGTCGCTGGTGAAGTACTGGTCGATCATCTGCGGCAGTGGCAGCCGCCCGATGTGCTCGTGCTCGAAGACGACCTCCTCCGTCGCCGGGTCGTCGAGCAGGCTCCGCAGTTGGTCGTCGAGGGCGGCCCACGCTCCGGCCGGGTCCTCCTCGGGCGAGGACCCGGGCGTCAGGCGCACCTCGCTGCCGGCGGCGAGCAGGGCCGGCAGCCAGGAGGTCAGGTGCCCGACGACGTCACGCGCCCGCCACTCCGCGACGGGGGTGGGGGAGTCCCAGTCGGTCGTCCCGGCGACGCGTCGGGCGAAGCCGTCCGCCGCCGACCGGTAGCGGTCGGTGACGGACAGGTCGACGAGGGAGGTCACGCGACCTCGCCCGCATCGAGCGCGGCGTAGCCCTCGTTGATGCCGATCTCCATGCCGGAGGTGTGCCCGCGGTGCAGCTGCTCCGCGGTCGCCGTGAAGTCGCGCGTGATCCGCACGACCGGCACCTCGGGGTCGGCCTCGATGGTCGCGGTGGTGATGTGGTCGGTGGTGCTGGGCGTGGTGCTCATCGGTCTGCTCCTGTTGCTCGTGCTGCCGTGATCGGACGAAGGGAGGTCCGCCAGGACCTCCTCGAGGCGTGACATGCGCTCCTCGGCCCGTCGTCGGTGCCGCTCGATCCAGCCGGTCATCGTGGCCAGCGCCCCGCTCTCGAGGTGGACCGGGCGGCGTTGGGCCTCCCTGCGCCGGCTGACGAGGCCCGCCTCCTCGAGGACCTTGAGGTGCTTGCTCACCGCCTGGAGACTGATGTCGTAGGGGGCGGCGAGGTCGTTGACGGTGGCGTCACCGACCGTGAGGCGGGTGACGACGGCGCGCTGAGCGCCTCGCCCCCACCGGCCCGGCGCTTGTGACTCGCGGTCACAGGCGCCCGCCGAGGGGGTCGGCACCGACCTCGCCTTCCAGGACGACAAGGCCTTCGTCGGCAACTACGACGGATTTTCGATCATCGACGTCCGCAACCCCAAGAAGCCGAAGACGATCGTCCAGGTCAAGTGCCCCGGCAGCCAGAACGACATCACCGTCTCCGGCGACCTGCTCTACCTGTCGACCGACTCCTCCCGCAGCGACGACTCCTGCGCGTCGACCTCCCAGTCCGCCACTGTCAAGGACAGCTGGGAGGGCATCAAGATCTTCGACATCTCCGACGTGCGCAACCCGCGCTACGTCAAGTCGGTCGAGACGGCCTGCGGCTCGCACACCCACACCCTCGTGCCGGGCAAGGGCAGGACGAAGGGCAACGACTACCTCTACGTGTCGAGCTACTCGCCGCGTGACGAGTACCCCGACTGCCAGACGCCGCACGACCTGATCTCGATCGTCAAGGTCGACAAGGACGCACCGACGAAGTCCGAGGTCATCGCCACGCCCAACCTCTTCCCGGACGGCGGCAACCCCGGTGGTCCCGGACCGACGCCGATCGCCGGCCGCTCCGCGACGACCGGCTGCCACGACATCACCGCGCTCCCGCACAAGAACCTCGCGGCCGGTGCGTGCATGGGCGACGGCATCATCATGGACATCTCCAGCCCGGAGAAGCCGCGGGTCATCGAGCGGGTGCAGGACAACGAGAACTTCGCCTTCTGGCACTCGGCCACCTTCAACGCCGACGCGACCAAGGTCGTCTTCACCGACGAGCTCGGCGGCGGCGGAGCGGCGACCTGTGACGCGGCCACCGGGCCCAACCGCGGCGCCAACGCGATCTACAGCCTGTCCAAGCTCGGCAAGCTGACCTTCACGTCGTACTACAAGATCCCGCGCCACCAGGGCGAGACCGAAAACTGCGTGGCCCACAACGGCTCGATCATCCCCGTCGCCGGCCGCGACATCATGGTCCAGTCCTGGTACCAGGGCGGTGTGAGCGTCTGGGACTTCACCAACTCCAAGAAGCCCAAGGAGCTCGGCTACTTCGAGCGCGGCCCACTCCCCGTGAGCGAGGGCACCGGCGGGACCTGGTCGACCTACTACTACAACGGTCACCTCTTCTCCTCGGACATCGCCCGCGGCTTCGACGTGCTGAAGTTCAACGACAAGGCGACCAAGAAGGCCGACAAGGTCGTCATGGACGAGTTCAACGCCCAGTCGCAGCCGAAGTACAAGGTGCGCTGAGGCCCCTTCGCGTTACCGCCTGACGCGACCACCGACCTACGTCCCCGCCCATTCGGCGGGGGCGTAGGTTTGTCCGGTGACCGTGACCATCCGCCGAGCGCGCACCTCCGACGTGCGGGCGATCCGCGACCTCGTGGCCCCGCTAGCCGAACGCCGGGTGCTCGTCAGCAAGGACACCGTCGCCTACTTCGAGGGGCTGCAGGAGTTCCGCGTCGCGGAGATCGATGGGCAGGTCGTCGGGTGCGGCGCGCTGCACGTCATGTGGGACGACCTCGCCGAGATCCGGACCCTCGCCGTCTCGCAGGAGCACCTCGGCCACGGTGTCGGCGGCGCGCTGCTCGAGACGCTGGCCCAGGACGCCGTCGAGCTCGGGGTAGAGCGGCTCTTCTGCCTGACCTTCGAGGTGGACTTCTTCACCCGGCACGGCTTCTCCGAGATCGAGGGCCAGGCCGTCGACCCCGACGTCTACGTCGAGCTGCTGCGCTCCTACGACGAGGGCGTGGCCGAGTTCCTCGACCTCGAGCGGGTCAAGCCCAACACCCTCGGCAACACCCGGATGCTCCGCCAGCTCTGAGCGACCCGGGCGAAGGGAGGGAAGCCCTCACCTCGGCAGGGTGTAGCCGCCCTCGACGGGCTCGACGAGCCCGTCGTCGACGAGGGCGGCGAGGCAGCGCTCGACCTTCGCCGGGTCGTCGGGCCAGGTGGTGGCCAGGTCCCGACGGGGGAGCGGGTCGGCGCTCTCGCGCAGCAGCTGCACGATGCGCCCGCGGACCTGTCGGTCGGTGCCGTGCCAGGCCTGACCGCGACGGGGTGGTCCGTCGTGAGCCGGCCGCCCGGCGACCTGCCAGGCGCACAGGTGACTCACCGGGCAGTCGTCGCAGCGGGGCGCGCGGGCGGTGCACACGAGGGCGCCGAGCTCCATCGACGCGGCATTCCACCGGTTGGCCTCGTCGCGGTCGTCCGGCATGGAGGCCTCGGCCAGACGCATCTCGGCGGCGGTGAGGGCGGGGGCGGCGTGCTCGGTGCCGGTCACCGTCCGCGCGAGCACCCGACGGACATTGGTGTCGACGACCGTGCGTGGGTCGCCGAAGGCGAAGGAGGCGACGGCGGCCGCGGTGTACGGCCCGACACCGGGCAGGGCAAGGAGGTCGTCGTGGTCGCGGGGGACCTGGCCGGCGTGCCGCTCGACCATGACGCCGGCGGACTCCCACAGCCGCAGTGCGCGGCGCGGGTAGCCAAGGCGGTCCCACATGCGCACCGCCTCCCCGGGTGAGTCGGCGGCGAGGTCTGCAGGGGTGGGCCATCGCTCCAGCCAGCGCTCCCACACCGGCAGCACCCGGGCGACGGGCGTCTGCTGCGACATGACCTCCGAGAGGTAGACGCCCCAGGGGGAGCAGCCGGGGTCGCGCCAGGGCAGGTCGCGTCCGTGGCGGTCGTACCAGTCGAGCACGGCCGAGCGCAGCAGCGCGCTGGCTGCCCCGGTCTCGGGGGCGGGGCGGGTCACGGGAGGTCGATCTCTGCGAACTTCGGGCGGTAGAGCTCGGGGTGGGTGTAGAAGGGGCCGTGCGTCGTCGGTGCCTCGCTCCACGAGACGAGGAGCCGATCGGAGTCGATCTCGACATCGGGGTGGGCCAGTGGCGCGTAGCGCCGGATCTTGCCGTCGTTGGCGAGGGGCCGGACCCGGTGCTTGGTGTACGGGCCGGTGACCGAGGGGGCCTTCCAGACGCTCAACCAGACGCCGTGGTAGTCGCCCTCCTTGCTGATGGCGTACCAGCTGCCGTCACGCTCGATGACGCTGAGCACGTGCGAGACACCGCTGGAGCTCCCGATGAGCTGCGCGGCCTCGCTCTGGGCGGCCCCGGGGTCACCCTTGACCCAGCTGCTGCCGTCCCAGTACTCCCACTCGTCGAGGCTGCCGAGCTCCTCGGGCCTGGTCCGCGCCACGTGCAGGGCCCACCCGGCCGTCGACTTGTCGGCATTGCTCGACGTGCCGAAGACGTAGGTCCACGGGCCGTCGTCCCACATCGCGGCGCCCCAGGTCGGCACCCGCGGGTCGGAGGTGCGCTCCCCGAGGGGCTCGTGGGAGACGAGGCGGGGCATCCGGCCGGTGGGCACCTCGAAGGTCGCGAGGTTGGACCCGCTCGTCTCGAAGGAGTCGGTGCCGCGCACGCTGACGGTGGCGGTGATGACCTCGACGACCGTGCCGCCCTCGACGGCGCGGGCGCGCATCGACATCGGCCAGTAGCCCTGCTTGCCGTCGCTCGGGATCGCGGGCCCGTCGTGCTCGGTCGGCATCGGCCGCACGCAGTCCCCGTTGGAGATGAGCACGGAGTTGCGGACCATGAAGGGCCGGATCCCGTCGGCGCGGATCGTGTCGCCGTAGGTGTACATCCGGCGGCCGTCGGCCAGCTCGATCGAGGCCCCGTGGTCGGCCCCCTCGAGCCGCGGCTGCCGGTCGAGCTCACCCATGAGGTCGTCCATGCCCGCGGCATCGCGCGGAGTCGGCCCCGAGCAGGCAAACCCGACCTCCGTGCCCGCGGTGCGCAGCGGCTCACCCTCCGGCGTCGGACCCAGCTCGACGAAGCCGGCAGGTCCGGCCACCGCAGCGTCCACCTCGGCGGTGTGGGTCCACCCGAACCAGGCGCCGGCAACGACCAGCCCACCGGCCAGCCACGACACCAGGAAGCGGGCCATCGTCACACGTAGCGCTCGAGGATCGAGCTCTCGGCCAGTCGCGAGAGGCCCTCGCGCACGGTCCGGGCCCGCAGGTCACCGACCCCGTCGACGGCCATGAGGTCGTCGATGCCGGCGGCGAGCAGCCGCTGCAGCGACCCGAAGTGGTCGACGAGGCGCTCGACGATGGCTCCGGGCAGCCGGGGGATCTTGCCGAGGATGCGCAGCCCGCGCGGGCTGACCGATGCGTCGAGGGACTCGCCGACGATCGGGAAGCCGAGCGTCTTGGCGACGTGCCCGAGGTCGAGCAGCTCGGTGGCGTCGAGGCCGGAGAGGTTGGTGAGCACCTCGTCGCTGGAGCCGACGGCGCCGTCAGGGTCGAGGTAGTCGAGGATCACGGCGTTGAGGTCGTCGTCCAGACCGGCCGTCAGCTCCTCGAGCTGGAGGGTGAGCAGCCGGCCGTCGACACCGAGCTCGAGGACGTACTCGGCGATCTCCGAGTGGATCCGACGCACCATCTCCAGACGCTGGAGCACCACGGCGACGTCGCGCACGGTGACGAGGTCCTCGATCTCCAGGGCCGACAGGGTGCCGGTCACCTCGTTGAGCCGGTTGGTGTAGCGCTCGAGCGTCTGCATCGCCTGGTTGGCCTGGGAGATCAGCTCGGTCGTCGTGCGCAGCACGTGCCGTCGGCCGCCGACGTAGAGGGCGATGATGTGCATCGACTGGCTGACGGAGACGACCGGATGACCGGTCTGCCGGGCCACCCGCTCGGCGGTGCGGTGCCGGGTGCCGCTCTCGAGGGTCTCGATCGAGGGGTCGGGCACGAGCTGGACGGCGGCCTTGAGGATGCGCGAGACGCTGGAGTCGACGACGACCGCGCCGTCCATCTTCGCCAGCTCGCGCAGGCGGGTCGCGGAGAACTCGATGTTGACGTCGAAGCCGCCGGTGCACAGGGACTCGACGAGCTTGTCGTGGCCGAGCACGACGAGCGCGCCCGTGTTGCCGCGGAGGATGCGCTCCAGCCCGTCGCGCAGGACGGACCCGGGCGCCACCTCGGCAAGGGTTGATCGGAAGAGCTCGTCGTCGTGGTCGGGCACGGGCCGAGTCTAGGGTGTCGGGCTGGTCACGAGGTGTGGCCGGGGGCGACGGCGCCGCGCCTGCGCGATCGCCGACGCGACGTCGACGACCTCGACGACGTCCATCCCGGGCGGCGCGGAGGAGTCGTCGAGCGCTCCCTTCGGCACGAGGGCGGTGCGGAAGCCGAGTCGGGCGGCCTCGGCCAGGCGGCGCCCGACGCCGACCGCCGGCCGCACCTCGCCGCTCAGGCCGACCTCGCCGAGGGCCAGCAGGTCGTGGGCGATCGGCTCGTCGAGGACGGCGCTCGCGATCGCCACGGCGACGGCAAGGTCGCTCGACGGCTCGGTGATGCGGACCCCGCCGATGCTCGAGACGTAGGTGTCCTGGTTGCCGATCGGGGCGCCCGCGCGCTTGTCGAGCACCGCGATGATCATCGCGAGCCGACCGCTGTCCAGGCCGACGTTGGCCCGCCGGGGCGTGGGGATCTGCGAGGGGCTCACGAGGGACTGGACCTCGACGACGAGGGGGCGACGCCCTTCGAGCGTCACGGTCGCGCACGTGCCCGGCACGTTGATGTGGCGGCTGGAGAGGAAGAGGCCGCTCGGGTCGCTCAGCCCGACGATGCCGCCCTCGGTGAGGTCGAAGCACCCGACCTCGTCGGTCGGGCCGAAGCGGTTCTTCACCGCCCGCACCAGACGCAGTCGCGAATGCCGGTCGCCGTCGAACTGCACGACGACGTCGACGAGGTGCTCGAGGACACGCGGTCCGGCGATCGAGCCGTCCTTGGTGACGTGCCCGACGAGGAGCATGGCGAAGCCGCCCTCCTTGGCGGCCTGGATGAGCGAGCCGGCCACCTCACGGACCTGGCCGACATTGCCCGCGGCACCGTCGACCTCGGTCGAGGCGATCGTCTGGACGGAGTCGACGACGACGAGGTCGGGGCGCACTTGCTCGATCTGCGCGAGCACCGTCGCCAGGTCGGTCTCGGAGGCGAGGTAGAGCCCGTCGGTGACGGCGTCGATGCGCTCGGCACGGCCGCGCACCTGCGCCGCCGACTCCTCGCCGCTGATGTAGAGGACCCGCCCCCGGTCCCCGACACGGGCGGCCACGTCGAGGAGCAGGGTCGACTTGCCGATGCCGGGCTCGCCGGCGACGAGGACGACCGAGCCGGGCACGAGACCGCCACCGAGCACCCGGTCGAACTCACTGACGCCGGTGCTGCGGTGGCTCGCCTGCGCCGCGTCGACCTCGCGGATCGGGACGGCCGGTCGCTGGACGCGCGCGGCGGCCAGTGTGCGGGTCGTCGGGCCGCCGACCTCGTCGACGCTGCCCCACGCCTGGCACTCGCCGCACCGCCCGACCCACTTGACCGTGGTCCACCCACACTCGCTGCAACGGTAGGTCGGTCCGCCCTTCTTGGAAGCCATGGGAGAGAACCTATGCGCAGTGGCCGACAGCCTCAGAGCTCGGCGAGCATCTTGCCCGGGTTGAGGATCCCCAGCGGGTCGAGCGCCGCCTTGACCGCCAGGTGCGCCCGCCGGGAGCCCTCGTCCAGCTCGCGGGCCAGCCAGCGGCGCTTGAGGTGGCCGACACCGTGCTCACCGGTGATCGTGCCCCCGAGCTCGAGACCGACCTCCATGATCGCGTCGAAGGCTGCATCGGCGCGCGCGATGCTGTCGGGGTCGCTCGTGTCGAAGAAGACCGACGGGTGCGTGTTGCCGTCGCCGGCGTGCGCGACGACCGCGATCGTCAGGCCCGACTCCTGCCGGATCGTCTCGAGCCGGTCGTAGAACTCCGGCAGCCGGGTGCGGGGCAGGCAGACGTCGTCGAGGAGCTGCCCGCCGCCGTGCGCCTGCGCCCACCGCTCGAAAGAGGGCTGGGCCATCCGCCTCAACGCGACGAGCGCGGCGCTGTCGGCGGGGTCGTCGGAGACGGCGACGTCGAGCGCCCCGTGCGCCTGCGCGAAGTGCCCCAGCGCCTCGACCTCCGCCTGCGCGGCCTCGAGGCTGCCGCCACCGTCGGACTGCACGAGCAGCATCGCCCCGGCGCCCGTGCCGACGTCGCCGTAGCCGCACTCGGTGAGGATCTGCAGGGTCGCCCGGTCCATCGACTCGACGAGGCTGGGCTGCGCCCCCGAGGCCATGAGGTCGGCGACCGTCGTTGCGGCGGAGCGGATGTCGGCGAAGGTCGCCACCGCGGTGAGCGGCTCCGGCAGCGTGGGCACTAGCCGCAGCGTCACCTCGACGACGACCCCGAGCGTGCCCTCCGATCCGACGAAGAGGCTGCGCAGGTCGAGGCCGGCGACCCCCTTCGCCGTCGTCGTCCCGAGGGTCGTGAGGGTGCCGTCGGCAAGGACGACGCGCAGCCGCCGCACGTAGTCGCGGGTCACGCCGTAGCGCACGCAGCACAGCCCGCCGGCATTGGTCGCGACGTTGCCGCCGATCGACGAGATGGCGACCGACCCAGGGTCCGGCGGGTAGGACAGGCCGTGCGGTGCGAGCGCGTCCTTGAGATCCTGGTTGATGATCCCCGGCTCGACGGTCACGGTGCGCTCGGCGGCGTCGACCTCGAGCACCCGGTCCATGCGCTCCAGCGAGAGCAGGAGGCAGCCGGGCACGGCATTGGCCCCTCCAGACAGCCCGGTCCGGGCACCCTGCGGCACCACGGGCACGCGGTGCCGCGTCGCGAAGCGCATCGTCGCCTGCACGTCGGCGACCGTGCGTGCCCGCACGAGGGCGATCGCGCCGTCGGCGGGGCAGAAGAGCGCCTGGTCCGCGGAGTAGGACCGCACGACGTCGGCGTCGGTGACGAGGACGCCGTCGCCGAGCTCGTCGGCCAGCTCCGTGAGGTCGAAGGGAGCCACCGTCACCGCTCCTGCGCCGCCAGCGCGGCCGGGTGGACGAGCAGCGGCAGCAGGGTCCGGCCGGCGGGCGAAGGGCGGGACCCTCCCTTCGTCGTCGTGGCGGCCGCGACCAGCGCGAGGTGGGCCTCGCAGCGTGTCGCCAGCTCGTCGTAGCCGGCCTGCCCCATGAGCTCGACGAGCCCGGCGCGCTCGCTGACGTAGACCGGGTCGGGGGCGACGTGGGCGTCGGGGCTGCCGGAGCAGTACCAGTCGAGCTCGTGCCCGCCCGGCCCCCACCCGCGGCGGTCGTACTCGCCGATGCTCACCTCGAGGTAGCTGCTCTCGTCCGGCAGCTCGACGGTGCGGTAGGTGCGCCGGATCGGCAGCTGCCAGCACACGTCCGGCTTGACGGTGTGCGGCTCGACGCCGGTGAGCATCGCGTGCTGGTGCAGCGCGCAGCCGGCGCCGGCGGGGAAGCCGGGGCGGTTCAAGAAGATGCAGGCCCCGTCGACGACCTTGGTCTTGAGGTCGCCTTCCTCCTTCTCCGTCCACGCGGAGCGGCGCGTCGAGCCCGGGTGCAGCTCCCACTCGTCCTCGCCGAGCTCGTCGACGATCGCCTTGACCCGGGTCAGGTCGTCCTTGTCGGTGAAGTGCGCACCGAGCACGCAGCAGCCGTAGTCCGGCTTGTCGGCGTCGATGCCGTGGCAGCCGGATCCGAAGACGCACGTCCACGACGACGTGAGCCAGGTGAGGTCGCAGCGGAAGCGCTGCCCGTCGTCCGCCGGGTCGTCGAACTCGACCCACGTGCGGGCGGTCCGCAGGTCCGTCTCGTCCGGGTGGGTCGGGGTCTCGTCGCTCACGGGCGTCACCCTATGCGGCGTCCTGTCGGGCAGGTGGTCCGCGTGCGTCTACTGTTGCCCCGTGCGCCTTGGTGTCATCGACGTCGGTTCCAACACCGTCCACCTGCTCATCGTCGACGCCCACCACGGTGCGGCGCCGATCCCCGCGACCTCTCACAAGATCCTGCTCCGGCTCTCGGAGCACGTCGACGACGAGGGCTGCATCGACGACGCGGGGGCGGCCGACCTCTCCCGCTTCGTCGCCGAGTGCCTCGAGGTCGCCGAGGACCACGGGGCCGAGGAGATCCTCGCCTTCGCGACGAGCGCCGTCCGCGAGGCGCCCAACGGCGAGCAGGTGCTCACCCGGGTGCGCGAGGAGACCGGAGTCGACCTGCGGGTGCTGAGCGGCGAGGACGAGGCCCGCCTGACCTTCCTCGCGGCACGCCGCTGGGCCGGGTGGTCCGCGGGCAAGCTGCTCGTCATCGACATCGGTGGTGGCTCGCTCGAGCTGACCCTCGGTGACGACGAGGACCCCGACATCGCGAAGTCCCTGCTCCTCGGGGCCGGTCGCACCACGCGCGAGCTGCTCCCAGCGGACCCTCCGAGCGCCCAGCAGATCAAGGAGGCGCGGCGCTACGTGCGCGCGACCCTCGCCAAGGAGATCCGCCCCTACGCCAAGGCGAGCGCCCCCGACACCGTGCTCGGCACGAGCAAGACGATGCGCTCGCTGGCTCGCCTGGCCGGTGCCGCGCCGAGCGCCGACGGGCCCTACGTCACCCGGCGCCTGCGTCTGGCCGACGTCACCGCGACGATCGCGCGCATCACCCCGATGACCGCCCGCGAGCGGGTCGAACTACCCGGGGTGTCGGCATCGCGGTCGCACCAGATCCTCGCCGGCGGCATCGTCGCCGAGGCCGCCATGGACCTGCTCGGGGTCGAGGAGCTGACGATCTGCCCGTGGGCGCTGCGCGAGGGAGTGCTGCTGCGCTACCTCGACCTCATGTCCTGACGCCCGCTGACCGGGGTCGTCCCACCGGCGAGGTCTACGCTCGACGGCATGCCTGATCACGCGCGCCCGATCCCGGTGGGGCTGTCCACGGCGTCGGTCTACCCCGAAGGCGCCGCGGCGGCCTTCGAGACCGCGGCCCGGCTCGGCTACGACGGGGTCGAGGTCATGGTCTGGTCGGACCCCGTCTCGCAGAATGCGGGCGCCCTGCGAGCGCTCGCCGAGCACCACGGGGTCGACATCGTCTCGATCCACGCGCCGACGCTGCTGCTCACCCAGCGGGTCATGAGCGCCGACCCCTGGGGCAAGGTCGACGCGTCGATCGAGCTGGCGCAGGAGGTCGGGGCGCCGACCGTCGTGCTCCACCCACCCTTCCGGTGGCAGAAGGAGTACGCCCGCACCTTCGCCGACGGGGTGGCCGAGCGGGAGGACGACACCGGCATCGTCCTGGCGGTGGAAAACATGTTCCCGTGGGCGGCCGGTGGCCGGCAGGTGCAGGCCTACCTGCCGCACTGGGACCCGGTGCCCCAGCCCTACGACCACGTGACGGTCGACCTGTCGCACACCGCGACCGCGCGCAGCGACGCCATGCAGATGGTCCTCGACCTCGACGAGCGGCTCGCGCACATCCACCTCGCGGACGGGCTGTTGACGACCCTCAAGGACGACCACCTCGTCCCGGGTCGCGGCACCCAGCCCTGCGCGGAGGTGCTGCAGCACGTCGCGACGAGCGGTTTCGCCGGGGCGGTGGTCCTCGAGGTCGGCACCCGCAAGCGACCCAAGGAGCGTGAGGAGGACCTGCGCGAGTCCCTCGACTTCGCCCGCCGGCACCTCGGGCAGCTCGCGGCCGAGCCGAGCGGCACCTCGGCCGGATCGGCGTGATGTCGGCCCCCGGCCGCCGTCGCCGGCCAGCCCGAGCCCGGCGCCGACCTCGTCACCCCGCTGCTCGTCATCGCCGGCTGGATCGTCGTGGCCCTCGCCCTCGTCAGCCTCACCCTGCGCCGCCGGACCGGGTGAGCGCAGGACCGTAGGCTGACGGGCGTGAGACGACTGCTCTTCATCGCCAATGCCTCTGCGGGCAGCTCCGACCGTGAGGCCCAGGAGGCCGCGCTGGCGGTGCTGCGTGAGGGCGGCGACGTCGAGGTCGTCGAGACCGAGTCGATCGACGAGCTCACCGACGCCATCGCCCGGCGTGACGGCCGCGAGGTCGTCATCGCCGGGGGAGACGGGTCGCTCCACGCCTTTGTCACCGCGCTCTGCCGCACCGGCGACCTCGGCGAGGACCCGCCGACGGTCGGCCTGCTGCCGATGGGGACCGGCAACGACTTCGCCCGTGCCACGGGGCTGCCCAAGGACCCCGCCGAGGCGGCACGCATCGTCCTGGCCAGTCCGGTGCGCCCCGTCGACGTGCTCATCGACGACGACGACAACCTCGTGGCCAATGCCGTGCACATCGGCGTGGGCGAGGAGGCCGGCCGCATCGCGGCGCCGTGGAAGGAGCGCCTGGGCAAGGTGCACCTGGGGATCCTCGGCTACGCCATCGGCGGCATCTCGGCAGGACTCGGGCAGCAGGGGCGGCACCTCGAGGTCGTCACCGACGGCGAGGTCGTCGCTGACGGCAGCCGTCGCGTGCTGCAGGTCGCGGCGACCATCGGGACGAGCGTCGGCGGCGGCTCGACGATCGCACCGGACGCGCGGCCGGGCGACGGCCGGGCCGAGGTCGTCGTCTCCTTCGCCGTCGCCCCGCTGCGTCGACTGCGCTACGCCCTGCACCTGAGCCGCGGGACCCACACCGAGCTCGACGACGTCGTGACCCGTCGGGCCGGGACCGTCACCGTCCGCGGGGCCAACCACGCCTTCGCCGCCAACGCCGACGGCGAGGAGCTCGAGCCGGCCCGGGAGCGGACCTGGCGGGTCGTCCCCGGCGCCTACCGTCTGCACACCCCGGAGGAGACGACGTGAGTGCCCTTGACCCCGACCACCTGCGCACCCGCCTGCTCGACGCGCTCGTCGCCCCGGGAGCCCGGCAGCGCACCGAGCGCTCACGCATCGTGCAGGCCGCCCGGCGGCGCTTCGTCGCCGGCGACGGGATCGATGACGCCGTCGCCACCGCGGCGTGGCTGCGTCGGACCAACCGGCTGGCCGCGCTCCACCCCCTCCTGCCTGCCGCGACCGATGCCGCGGCCGTCGAGGCGACGATCAGCGAGGCGACCACGGCCATCGAGCGGGTCGCGCCCGTCACGGCCGGCGGCGACTACCACTCCGAGCTCTACCTCGCGCCCGAGCACCTCGGTCTCGGGCAGGACCCGGCCCGCGCCGAGGAGGCCCTGCGTCGGGTGTGCACAGTCGGCGACGAGCACCGCGTCGACGTCACCCTGCGCTCCGGTCCCGATCACGCGATGGACACCCTGCTCGACCTCGTCCAGCGGGTGCGGCTGGACCACCCCCGCCTCACGACCTCGCTCGTCGCCCGCCGCCACCGCTCCGAGGCCGACGCGGCGATGCTCGCCGCGACCGGTGCACGGGTGCGCCTCGTGCGCGGCGGCACCGGCAAGCCGCGGGCGTCGAGCTGGCAGGACCCGCACGAGGTCGACCTCGCCTTCGCTCGTTGCCTGGCGACCCTGCTGGGCAGCGGCGTCCACACCGTCGTCGCAACCCACGAGCCGGTGCTCCTCGACCTGGCCGACGGGCTCGCCGACCAGTCCGGTCGTGGTCCCGAGGGCCTGGAGTACCAGTTCTTCCTCGGCGCCGACCCCGACCTGCAGCTGCGCACCGCCGACGCCGGCCACCGGGTGCGCATCCTCGTGCCCTACGGTCCGATGTGGCTCGAGCACCTGCACGACCTGGCCCGCCGTCCTTCCGGGATCCGACGCCTCGTCGAGACCCTGACCGACCGCGGCTGACCCGCACCACCGACCCAGGAGGACCCCAGATGACCACCGCGATCTACGGAGTCGGCGCCATGGGCGGCGCCATCCTCGACGGGCTCACCACGGGGGGCGACGGCGAGGTCCTCGCCGTCGTGCGCACCCCGGAGCGCGCTGCCGAGCTGCGCGAGCGGTACGCCGACCGGCCCGGGGTCGAGGTCGTCGACGCCCTCGCGGCCGCCGCCCGCGCCGACGTCCACCTCGTCGTCGTCAAGCCCTACGCCGTGGCGGACCTGCTCGCGCAGGTGCGCGACTCCCTTCGTCCCGGCTCGGTCGTCGTCTCCCTCGCGCTGGGGGTCTCCCTCGCCGACCTGGCCGCCGCGCTGCCGGACGGCGTCGCCGCGGTCCGGGGCATGCCCAACACCCCGGCTCGTGTCGGCCAGGGGATGACTGTGCTCAGCCCCGCCGCAGACGTCACCGCCGAGCAGCTGCAGCTCGTGCGCGACGTGCTCGCGCCGACCGGCGCCACCCTCGTGCTGCCCGAGGCGCAGCAGGGTGCCGCCACGGCCCTCTCCGGGTCGGCTCCCGCGTACTTCTACCTCGTCGTCGAGGCGATGGTCGATGCCGGTGTCGCCCGGGGGCTGACCCGCGCCGACGCCCTCGCCCTCGCCGGTCAGGCGGCCCGAGGGGCGGGCGCGATGCTCGTCGAGACCGGTGAGGAGGCGGCGCTGCTGCGCGCCCAGGTCACCTCGCCGGGGGGCTCGACCGCTGCGGCGCTCGCCCGCCTCGAGGCCCACGGGGTGCGGCACGCGCTCGCCGACGCCGTCGCGGCCTGCGCCGAGCGTGCGGGCTGATGGTCGCCGACTGGTCGGTGCGCCGCCTGACCGCCGACGACTGGCAGCGCTACCGGGCCATGCGGCTGGCGATGCTCCTCGACGAGCCGGCGGCCTACGGCAGCAGCTTCGCCCGGGAGGTCGCGTACGACGAGCAGAGGTGGCGCGGGCTCTTCGGGCAGGCCATCTTCCTCGCCGAGGCCCGCGACGGGCTCCCGCTCGGCGCCGCGACGCTCCTGCGGCTCGACCCGGCCGACGTCCCCGAGATCGTCGCGATGTGGGTCGCCGGCCATGCTCGCGGTCGGGGGATCGCCGATGCGCTCGTCGAGGCCGCCGTGACCGAGGCGGCGGACGGCGGCGCGACGGAGGTGCGGCTGCACGTCATGCTCGACAACCCTCGCGCCGTCGCCTTCTACGAGCGGGCCGGGTTTGCCTTCGACGGAGCCCACGGAGATGCCCCGCGATGCGACCGGATGAGTCGTGATCTGCCTTCGATCGGGTGAACAATCCGTGACCCGGCAGGGCATTTCGCCGGCGGGGATGAGAGACTCGCGCCATGAGTGAGATCACCGTGCGCGCACTGACCGAGGACGAGTGGGAGACCTACCGCACCCTTCGGCTGGAAGCGTTGCAGGAATCTCCTGACGCCTTCGTCGCCGACCACGCCACCGAGGCCGCCGAGCCCGAGGACTTCTGGCGGGCCCGCATGGGTCGCAGTGACCGCCTCGTCGCCGAGGCCGACGGCGAGCAGGTCGGCGTCGTGAGCATCGGCTCCGCCGGCGAGACGAAGTCCGAGACCGCCGGCCAGCTCTTCGGCCTCTGGGTCCGCCCCGACTGGCGCGGCCGCAGCGTCGCCGCGAGCCTCGTGCGCGAGAGCGCCCGCATCGCGGAGGGCAAGGGCCTGGGCCAGCTGTACTACTGGGTCGGGGCCGACAACGGCCGCGCGGTCGCCTTCGCCTCGAGCTTCGGCTTCCGGCCCACCGACGACCGCCGCCCGATGCGCGTCGCCGGCGACGACTCCGGCCAGGAGGAAGAGGTCGCGCTCGTCCTCGCCCTCGGCGAGGACCGCGGCTGACGCTGCCTCCACGACCACCGGCGCCCCTCCTCCCCTTCGTCCGAAGGGAGGAGGGGCGCCGTCGTGCGGTCGGCCCGGCCTACGGGCGCGCGGCCATCCGCTCGATGAGGGTCGTCGGGCCGCTGACGATGATGAGGTCGCCGCTGCGCACCTTGGTGTCCGGGCGGGCGTACGTGAAGTCCTGGCCGGGGGACTTGACCCCGACGACGGTGACGCCGTACTTGCTGCGGATGGACGACTGCTCGAGCGTGAAGCCGATCGCCTCCTGCGGCGGGGTCATCTTGACGATCGCGAAGCCGTCGTCGAACTCGATGTAGTCCATGAGCCGGCTGCCGATGAGGTGGGCCAGCCGCTTGCCCGACTCGATCTCGGGGGAGAGGACGTGGTGCACGCCGATGCGGTTGAGGATGCGCGCGTGCTCGGGGCTGACCGCCTTGGCCCACACCTTCGGCGCCTCGCCGTCGATGACGTTGACCGCGGCGAGCACGCTGGCCTCGATCGACGAGCCGATCGCCAGGACCGTCGCCGAGAAGGTGTGCGGCTTGAGGTCCTCGATCGTCGTCACCGACGTCGCATCGCCCTGGACGATGCGACCCACGCGGCCCAGGTAGGTCTCCGCGAGGGAGGGGTCCAGCTCGAGAGCCGTCACCCGGTTGCCGAGTCGGTGCAGCTCAGTGGCCACGGCGCCGCCGAAGCGGCCGAGGCCGAGGACGAGGACGTCCTCGTTGTGCAGACGCATGCGCGGCACGTGGTCCTCCGATGTGTCGGGTGGTCGTGGCACCTGACCCTAGTCGGGGTAGCGTCGGGCGCATGACGACACAGGCGTGCGCCATCTGGGGTGAGGACTTCACGCGGTACGACTTCGGCCCCGGTCACCCGATGGCACCGGTGCGTCTGGACCTCACGGCTCGGCTGTGCCGCGAGCTCGGTGTCTTCGACCAGGTCGACGTCGTCGACGTCGCCCCCGCGACCGACGAGGTCCTCCACACGGTTCACGACCCCGAGTACGTCGCTGCCGTCCGCGCCATCTCGGAGGACCCGACGGTCGCCGACGGTCGGTGGGGTATCGGCACCGACGACGTCCCCGCCTTCGCCGGCATCCACGAGTCGAGCGCTCGCATCGTCTCAGGCTCGATCGAGGCGGCCCGGCGGGTGTGGACCGGCGAGGCCGAGCACGGGGTGAACTTCACCGGCGGCATGCACCACGCGATGCGCGACCGGGCCGCCGGATTTTGCGTCTACAACGACATCGCGGCCGCGATCGCCTGGCTGCTCGACCAGGGCGTCGAGCGCGTCGCCTACGTCGACGTCGACGTGCACCACGGCGACGGGGTGCAGGAGATCTTCTACGAGGACCCCCGCGTGCTCACCGTGTCGGTCCACGAGTCCGGCCGCACGCTCTTCCCGGGCACCGGCTGGCCGGGCGACACGGGTGGAGCGGGCGCCGAGGGCACCGCGGTCAACGTCGCCCTGCCGCCCGGGGTGACCGACGGGCCCTGGCTGCGCGCCATCACCGCCGTGGCCGCCCCGGTCGTACGGGCCTTCCGGCCCCAGATCCTCGTGACCCAGCACGGCTGCGACACCCACCGGGAGGACCCGCTGGCGCACATGGCGATCTCGCTCGACGCCCAGCGCCAGGCGGCGGTCGACATGCACCGGCTCGCGCACGAGGTGTGCGACGGACGGTGGGTGGCCGTCGGCGGCGGCGGCTATGACGTCGCCGGCGCGGTCCCACGGGCGTGGACGCACCTCACGGCCATCGCTGCCCACCACCCCGTACCGGCAGCCACGGAGATCCCCATGGCCTGGCGCGAGCACGTCGAGCTCGTCTCCGGGCAGCTCGGGCCGGAGCGGATGGGCGATCTCGACGACAAGGACCTGCCGATCTGGGTCCAGCCGTGGGCGATGGGCTACAACCCGCACAGCGGCGTCGACCGGGCGATCATGGCGGCGCGTGAGGCGGTCTTCCCCCTCCACGGGCTCGACGTCTGGTACGAGTGAGCGCGATTTTTGCCCGATCTGCGGCGTGTCGGGTGGACGTGCGAGCAAAACCTGCCCCGCTCGTCTTCACAGTCGTCACATCTGCCCCTATGGTTATCCCCTGCGGGGCATGTCCAGGCTCGCCGGCACCGGTCGGCGGCACTGCCTTGCGGATGCAGAGGTGATCATGTCCAACGACCGACTGGGTGAGGTGCGTTTCCTCACCGTGGCCGAGGTCGCGTCGATCATGCGGGTGTCGAAGATGACGGTCTACCGCATGGTCCACAACGGCGACCTGCCGGCCGTGCGCGTCGGCCGCAGCTTCCGCGTCCCCGAGGACGCGGTCAACACCTACCTCGAGACCTCCTTCGTCGAGACCGCCTGAGGGGTGGCGTGAGGGCCCTCGTCCGCCCCACTCGCGAGAGCGGATAGACTCAGTCCTCTGACTCGTACCCGGTGGGGCCTGCGGCCGCAGGATCGGCATCGCTCGAGGCACCACCGCAAGCACTGATCACGACACGAAGGACATCCGCATGGGTTCTGTCATCAAGAAGCGTCGCAAGCGCATGGCGAAGAAGAAGCACCGCAAGCTGCTGCGCAAGACGCGCCACCAGCGTCGCAACAAGAAGTGACCACACGAAGGGGGCCGCACCCGGGGGACCGGGGCGGCCCCCTTCGTCGTGCCCGCGGGTGATCCCGGTCTCTCCTCGCCCAGGACGGGCAGCGCAGGCCCCATGCGCGGCGGTGCGTGACTAGGCTGCAGCCGACCGTCCCTCGCACGTCCCAACCGCAGGAAGGGGTTCTGGTGCCCGAGACCGTCCTCGTGGCCGGCGTCTCCCGCCACCTCGGTGGAGCGTTCGCCCGCCGACTCAGCCGCGACGAGTCCGTCGGCCGCATCATCGGCGTCGACGTCGTCCCCCCGCGCCACGGCATCGGCCGGGCAGAGTTCATGCGGGCCGACATCCGCAGCCCCCTCATCAGCAGGATCATCTCCGGCAACGACGTCGACACCGTCGTGCACATGGGCGTCATCGCCACCCCCCGCGCCGGTGGTGGGCGGGCGACGCAGAAGGAGATCAACGTCATCGGGACGATGCAGCTCCTGGCGGCCTGCCAGCGGGCTGAGTCGGTGACCAAGCTCATTGTGAAGTCCACCGCGGGCGTCTACGGCTCGAGCCCCCGCGACCCGGCGATGTTCACCGAGGACATGTCCGCCAAGCGGATGCCCGGCTCCGGCTGGGCCCGGGACAGCGTCGAGGTCGAGGGCTACGTGCGCGGGCTCTCCCGCCGCCGCGAGGACATCGAGATCACGACGTTGCGCTTCGCCAACGTCATCGGTCCGCGGATCCGCACCGCCTTCACCGACCACTTCAGCCTGCCGGTCATCCCGATCCCCTTCGGCTTCGACGCGCGGCTCCAGTTCGTCCACGAGGACGACTGCGTCGCGGCGATCGCCCGGGCGGTCAGCCTGCCGGGCCTGGGCGCGGTCAACGTCGCCGGTGACGGCATCATCACCGTGAGTCAGGCGGCCAACATCGCCGGTCGCCCCTACGTGCTCGTCCCCCGCATGGCGACGGGCAGCATCACCGACCTGGCCAAGCGATTCGGTCTCATGGACATCGGCTCCGACCAGGTCGACCTGCTGAGCTTCGGCCGCGGGCTCGACACCCGGCGCATGCGTGAGGACCTCGGCTTCGAGCCGGCCTACACCACCCGTGCCGCCTACGAGGACTTCGCCCGTGCGACGAAGGGGAGGGTCCTGGACCGGCTCCCCTTCGCCCAACCCGGCTGGACGGCCGTGCAGGCCGCCGAGACCGCGATGCGGGCCGTGACGCCCACCCCGGAGAGTGAGAAGTGATGGCCGAGAGCACCCCCGCAGCCCGTCGTGGGACCACGGCGAAGAAGGCCACCGCGAAGAAGGCCACCGCGAAGAAGGCCACCGCGAAGAAGGCCTCCACCAGCAAGGCCACGGCGAAGAAGTCCACGGCGACGAGGGTCGCGGCCAAGAAGACCGCGGCCGGGAAGGCCGTGGCCACGACGCCGACGAAGAAGTCCACGGCCGCGAAGAAGGCCGCGCCGGAGAAGAAGACCCCCGCGAAGAAGTCTGCCGCCGCTCGCCCGAGCACCGTCTCGGCGGCGGCCGACCGCGCCGGCGGCGAGCGCGCCCGCCGCCGCAGCACCCCGCTGCTCACCGGGCCGTCCGCTGCGGTGCCGGGTGCCGAGACGCCCCGGACCCGCGCGGCGAAGCCGGCCTCCCGGTCGACGGCTCGACCGACGACACCGCGCAAGCCGACGCTCACCGTCGTGCCCGGCCCCGACGGCGCGCCGCCCGCGGCGAAGCGGACGTCGCCCCCTTCGGGCACCCGGAGCGCCGCGCGACGTCGCACCGCCCGCACGACGACGCCGACCCGACCGGCCGCGTCGACCCGCACCACGCACCCGTCGGAGCAGCCCGCAGCCACCCCCGACAGCGGGCAGGCCCTCGTGCCGGGCCTGGCCGAGCTGCTGTCGGTGCTGCTGTCGGCGGGGCAAATGACCTCCCGCACGCTGGGCCACGCCGCAGGTGCGGCCGCCGGCGAAGGATGGGAGCGCCGTTTCAGCGAGACGCTGCAGTTCCTCCAGCGGCGGGTCAAGGGCGACTACGCGGTCGACGACTTCGGCTTCGACCGTGACTTCACGCTGCACACCGTCTTCCCCGTGCTGCGGCTGCTCAAGGACAAGTGGTTTCGCGTCGAGGTGAGGGGGATCGACAACATCCCGGCCGACGGCGGGGCACTGCTCGTCTCCAACCACTCCGGCACGGTGGCCATCGACTCGGTCATCACCCAGCTGGCGATCCACGACGCGCACCCGCAGGGACGCTTCCTGCGCATGCTCGGCGCCGACCTCGTCTTCCAGCTGCCCGTCGTCGGTGACGTCGCCCGCAAGACCGGCGCCACCCTGGCCTCCAACGCCGACGCCGAGCGTCTGCTGCGCGGGGGCGAGCTCGTCGGCGTGTGGCCGGAGGGCTTCAAGGGCGTGGGCAAGCCCTTCCGCGAGCGCTACAAGCTCCAGCGCTTCGGCCGCGGAGGCTTCGTCTCGGCGGCCGTCAAGGCGGAGGTGCCGATCATCCCGTGCTCCGTCGTCGGGGCCGAGGAGGTCTACCCGATGATCGGCAACATGAAGACGGTCGCACGTCTCGTGGGTGCGCCCTACGCGCCGATCACGCCCTTCTTCCCGCTCCTCGGTCCGCTCGGTCTCATCCCGCTGCCGAGCAAGTGGATCATCGAGTTCGGCGAGCCGATCGACACCGCGTCGCTCGGGCCCGCGGCCGCGGAGGACCCGATGCTCGTCTTCGAGGTCACCGACCAGGTGCGCGAGACGATCCAGCAGACGCTCTACTCCGTGCTCGTGACCCGACGCTCGGTCTTCTTCTAGGGGCGCTGTGGTGCCCGCCCTGCCCGAAGCCCGCGTCGTCATGGTCGGCCGCGCCGGATGCCACCTGTGCGACGAGGCGCGGGTGGTGATCCAGCGGGTCGTCGCCGAGACCGGCGACGACTTCGCCGAGGTCGACATCGACAGCCACGGTGACCTCGCGCGCTACACCGACGAGGTGCCCGTCACCTTCGTCGACGGCCGTCAGCACGACTACTGGCGTGTGGACGAAGGGCGGCTCCGCTCGGCCCTGCAGGGCTGAGACCGGGTCCTGTCCACCGCGGATCCGCGACTTTGTGCATTTGTTCACAAGAGCGTAATGTCGAGGTGTTCGGTCGTCAGGCGCCGCTCGCCCTTCGGCCGGGAGAGGAGCCGAGCCCAGCCGTGTCCGTCGATCAGGCAGCCAAGCGTGAGATTCCTGACGCGACGGTCGCCCGGCTCCCCGGGTACCTCCGGGCCCTCGGTCAGCTGACGGCTCAGGACGTCCTCTCGGTCTCCTCCGAGGAGCTCGCCCACAGTGCCGGGGTCAGCTCCGCCAAGCTGCGCAAGGACCTCAGCCACCTCGGCTCCTACGGCGTGCGCGGCGTGGGCTACGACGTGGCCCACCTGACCTACCAGATCTCGCGCGCCCTCGGCCTCACCCACGACTGGCCGGTGCTCATCGTGGGCATGGGCAACCTCGGTCGCGCGCTCGCCTCCTACGGTGGCTTCGCGACCAAGGGCTTCAAGGTCGTCGCCCTGCTCGACCGCGACCCGACGCTCGTGGGGCAGCAGCTCGACGACCTGCGCGTCCAGCCGATGACCGAGCTCGAGTCCCTCGTCACGCCGGGGGAGGCGTGCATCGGTGTCATCGCGACCCCCGCCGGCTCGGCGCAGGAGGTCGCGGACCGGCTCGTGGCCGCCGGCGTCAGCTCGATCCTCAACTTCGCCGCCACGGCGATCCAGGTGCCCGAGGGCGTCCACATGCGCAAGGTCGACCTGTCGACCGAGCTGCAGATCCTCGCCTTCCACGAGCAGCAGCGATCGGGCGGCATGACCGACGACCTCCTGGAAGGAGCCGGCTGATGAGTCTCCTTGCCTTCGGCCTCAACCACCGACGCGCCCCGATCTCCGTGCTCGAGCGCGCGGCGCTCGACGAGACGAGCCTGTCGTCGATCATCGCGGCGGCCACGGCCAGCCCCGACATCACCGAGCACCTCGTCGTCGCGACGTGCAACCGCACCGAGATCTACGCTGAGGTCAGTGCCTTCCACGGCGCCGTCGCGGACCTCACCGAGGCGCTCACCGCCTCGACGGGCATCACCCACGACGACCTCAAGAGCCACCTCGACCTGCACTACGGCGACGCCGCGGTCGCCCACGTCTTCAACGTCGCGGCCGGCCTCGACTCGATGGCCGTCGGCGAGTCCCAGATCCTCGGGCAGCTGCGTGACGCGCTCGGCCGGGGGCAGGACGACGGCCACGTCGGCCCGCACCTCAACGCACTCGTGCAGCAGGCACTGCGCACGGGCAAGAGGGTGCACTCCGAGACCGGCATCGACGAGGTCTCGCGGTCGCTCGTCACGGCGGGCCTCGACGCCGCGGAGGAGCACGTGGGCGACCTCGCCGAGGCGCACGTGCTCGTCGTCGGTGCCGGTGCGATGAGCGCCCTGGCGGCGACCAGCTGTGTGCGGCGCGGTGTCCGCGAGCTCACGGTCGTCAACCGCACCCACGAGCGCGGCCTCGCGCTCGCCGACCGGCTCGGCGGCTCGGCCCGGCCGGCACACGAGCTGGCCGGTGCGCTCGCCGACGCCGACGTGGTCATCTCCTGCACGGGGTCGACCGGTCTGGCGGTCACCCTCTCCGACGCCGCCGACGCGCAGGTGGCGCGGGGCGGCGCGCGTCAGGCCTACATCGACCTCGCGCTGCCGCACGACGTCGCCCACCAGGTCGACGACCTGCGCGGTGTCACCCGCCTGGGGCTCGCCGAGCTCGGCGACCTGCTCGGTGCCGACGGCGCCGTCCCCGAGGTGGAGCAGGCCCGGGGCATCGTCGCCGAGGCCGTGACCCAGCACCTCGGCAAGCGGGCGGCGAGCATCGCCGCACCCACCGTGCGCGCGCTGCGCAGCGCTGCCCAGCAGGTCGTCGAGCGTGAGCTCGCCCGCCTCGAGCAGCGCACCCCGGGCATGTCCGCCGCCGACCGCGCCGAGGTCGACCGGGCCGTCCACCGCATCGTCGACAAGCTGCTGCACCAGCCGACCGTGCGTGCCAAGGAGCTGGCGATCGACGGCCGCTTCGGTGAGTACGAGGACGCCCTGCGCCAGCTCTTCGACCTCCATGCCGAAGGGAGCAGCCTGTGACCACCCTCCGTCTGGGCACCCGCCGCTCTGCCCTCGCCACGACCCAGTCCGGCCACGTCGCCGACGCGCTGCGTGCCGCCGGCCACGAGGTCGAGCTCGTCGAGATCGTCACCGAGGGCGACACCAACCGCGCCTCGTTGGCGAGCATGGGCGGCACCGGGGTCTTCGCCACCGCGCTGCGCGACGCCATGCGCGCCGGGGAGGTCGACCTCGCCGTGCACTCGCTCAAGGACCTGCCGACCGCGCCGGCCCCCGGGCTGACCGTCGCCGCGGTGCCGGCCCGCGTCGACCCGCGCGATGCGCTGTGCGCTCGCGACGGGCTGACACTCGGCGAGTTGGGCGAGGGGGCCCTCGTCGGCACCGGCTCGCCGCGCCGCCGGGCCCAGCTCGAGGCGCTCGGCCTCGGTCTGCGCTTCCGCGACATCCGGGGCAACCTCGGCACTCGACTCGCCATGGTCGGTCCCGGCGACGACGAGCTCGACGCCGTCGTGCTCGCGGCCGCGGGGTTGACCCGTCTCGGGATGCTCGACCGCGTCACCGAGGTGCTCGACCCGATCCAGATGCTGCCGGCCCCCGGGCAGGGCGCCCTGGCCGTCGAGTGCCGCGCGGACGACGCGGCGGTGCTCGCCGCCCTTCGTCCTCTGGACCACGCCGATACCCACGCAGCCGTGACCGCCGAGCGCGCGATCCTCGCGGAGCTCGAGGCGGGCTGCGCCGCGCCCATCGGGGCGCTCGCCGAGGTCGTCGACGACGAGGACGGACCGGTGATCTCGCTGCGCGCCGTCGTCGCCGCCACCGACGGCTCCGGAGACCTGCGCCGGTCGATCACCGGCCCCCTCGGGGAGGCGGAGGACCTCGGTCGCCGCCTCGCCCGCACCCTCGTCGCCGACGGCGCCACGGCGCTCGCCGACCTGCAAGCCACCCACCCACCGACCGCTTCGGAGCAGATCCAGTGACCCCCCAGCGCTCTGCCGCACCCTCCACCGCAGCCCCTCGACGCCCGGCGCGTGTCGCCTTCGTCGGCGCCGGTCCGGGTGATGCCTCACTGATGACCGTGGCCGCGGTCGACCTGCTCGCCCGGGCGGACGCGGTCATCACCGACCGGCTGACCAGTGCCGACGTCCTCGCGACCCTGACGGCCGACGACGTCGACGTCGTCGACGCGAGGCACGGGGAGCACGGGCAGCAGCTGACCCACGCCATGCGCGCCAAGCTCGTCGTCAAGACGGCCAAGGCGCACCGGGGTGGACTCGTCGTGCGGCTCATGGACGGCGACCCGGCGACCTTCAACGGCCTGGCCGAGGAGGCGCAGGCCCTGGTCAAGGCCGACATCGACTTCGACGTCGTGCCCGGCGTCTCCGCCGTGAGCGCCGTCCCCACCTACGCCGGCGTGCCGCTCACCGCACGCAGCACCGGCGCGGTCCACGTCGTCAGCCTGAGCAGCGGCAAGCGCGTCGACCTGTCCGCCTCCGTCGGTGACGACGTGACGCTCGTCCTGCTCGGCCTGCCCGAGCAGCTCGAGCCGGCCTTCGCCAGCCTGCTGTCCGCCGGTCGGGCCGGAGAGACCCCCGTGGCGGTGACCCGGGGCGGGACGACGACGCAGCAGACGACCCGTGAGACCACCCTGGCCGAGGCCGCAGAGGCCCTCGAGGGTCTGGAGGAGCCGACGCTCGCCGTCGTCGGGCCGACGGTGGCGATGCGCGAGACCCTCTCGTGGTTCGAGACCAAGCCGCTCTACGGGTGGAAGGTCCTCGTCCCGCGGACCAAGGACCAGGCCGGCCCGATGACCCGGCAGTTGCTCGCCCACGGTGCGACGAGCGAGGTCGTGCCGACGATCAGCGTCGAGCCGCCGCGCACGCCGCAGGCCGTCGAGCGCGCGGTCCGCGGCCTCGTCACCGGGCGTTACCAGTGGATCGGCTTCACCTCGGTCAACGCCGTCAAGGCGATCCGCGAGAAGTTCCAGGAGTTCGGCCTCGACGCCCGTGCCTTCTCCGGGCTGAAGATCGCTGCCGTCGGCGGGGTCACCGCCGACGCCCTGCGGGAGTGGGGCCTGGAGCCCGACCTCGTGCCGAGCGGCGAGCTGTCCGCGCGCGGGCTGCTCGAGGAGTGGCCGCCCTACGACGAGGTCCTCGACCCCATCGACCGGGTCTTCCTGCCGCGGGCCGACATCGCGACGGACACCCTCGTGGCCGGCCTGCAGGACATGGGGTGGCAGGTCGACGACGTCACCGCCTACCGCACCGTGCGCGCCACCCCTCCGCCGGCGCCCGTGCGCGACGCGATCAAGCAGGGCGCCTTCGACGCGGTCGTCTTCACCTCGTCCTCGACCGTGCGCAACCTCGTCGGCATCGCCGGCAAGCCGCACGCCTCGACGATCATCGCGTGCATCGGTCCGGCGACGGTCAAGACCGCCGAGGAGGCCGGCCTGCGCGTCGACGTCATGGCCGCCGAGGCGACGGGTGAGAGCCTCGTCGAGGCGCTGGCCGACCACGGTCGTGAACTCGCCGCCGCCGCCCTCGAGGCCGGCGAAGAGGTCACCCGACCCAGCGAGCGCCGCAAGAAGTCGACGAGCCGCCGCAAGGCGAAGGGATGAGCGGGGTCGGCGCCACCGGTCCGGTCGTGCGGCCGCGACGGCTGCGGGGGAGTGCCCCCCTTCGTCGGCTCGTCGCGCAGACGCGGCTGCACCCGGCCGACCTCGTCCTGCCGGTCTTCGTCCGCGAAGGGATCGAGGCCCCGGTCGAGATCTCGTCGATGCCGGGCGTGCGGCAGCACACCCTCGAGTCGCTCGTCGACGAGGCGCGCGCCTGCGTCGAGGCGGGCATCGGCGGGATCATGCTCTTCGGCGTGCCGGCGACCAAGGACGCACGCGGCTCCGGTGCGGACGACCCCCAGGGGATCCTCAACGTCGCCACCCGGGCCGTCGTCGACGCGGTCGGTGACCGACTCGTCGTCATGACCGACCTGTGCCTCGACGAGTTCACCGACCACGGGCACTGCGGCGTGCTGGCGACGAGCGCCGACGGGCGCAGCATCGTCGACAACGACGCGACGCTCGAGCGGTACGCGTCCATGGCGCTTGCCCAGGCCGAGGCCGGAGCCCACGTGCTCGGGCTGTCCGGGATGATGGACGGCCAGGTCGCCCACGTGCGCGCCGCGCTCGACGCAGCCGGGCACACCGACACGCTCGTGCTGGCCTACGCCGCGAAGTACACCTCCGCGCTCTACGGGCCCTTCCGCGAGGCGGTGCAGTCGTCGCTCAGCGGTGACCGGGCGACCTACCAGCAGGACCCGGCCAATGCGACGGAGGCGCTGCGCGAGATCGAGCTCGACCTCGCCGAGGGCGCCGACTTCATCATGGTCAAGCCTGCCCAGCCCCACCTCGACGTCGTGGCGGCTGCCGCAGAGGTCTCGCCGGTGCCCGTCGCGGCCTACCAGATCTCGGGGGAGTACGCGCAGATCGTCGCCGCGGCCGAGCGGGGCTGGATCGACCGGGACGCGGCCGTGCTCGAGTCGCTCGTCCACATCAAGCGGGCCGGGGCCCAGATCGTGCTCACCTATTTCGCCCTCGAGATCGCGGGGCGGCTGTGAGCGACGGCCCGTGGCTCTCCGCGGGGGAGCAGCAGCACTGGCGTGCCTACCTGCGGGGGTCGCGGCTGCTCGAGCGCGCCCTCAGCGATGACCTCGCCCCCTTGGGCATCCAGCTGACCGAGTACGAGCTGCTGTCCATGCTCTCCGAGTCGCCCGGCCAGCGGATGCGGATGTCCCGGCTCGCCGACGACATCATCCAGTCCCGCTCACGGGTGACCCACACCGCCGCCCGGCTCGAGAAGCGCGGCTGGGTCGAGCGCTGCCGCTCCGTCGACGACGGGCGCGGCGTGGAGATCTCGCTCACCGACACCGGTCGTGAGGCCCTCGCCGAGCTGGCCCTGGCGCACGTCCAGTCCGTCCGGCGCCACCTCGTCGACGCACTGCCGCCCGAGCAGTTCGCGGCGCTCGGGGCGGCCATGGCGACGCTGCGTGACCAGATGGCCCCCCAGCACCACGAGATCGGTCTCGACGACTAGCCCACCCGCCCCCCTCCTGCGCATTTCCCTAGGGAAATTCTCTGGAGGGTGCGCATCTGCCTAGGGAAATTCTCTGGAGGGTGCGCATTTCCCTAGGGAAATGACCTGTGGGTGGGTGATTTCCCTAGGGAAATGCGCAAGGTGGCCTGGGGGTCGTACGTCCCCGTCGGGAGCGGGGCAGGCGGTTTGGGAGACTGGGCCCATGACGCTCTCCACCACCGGATCGCAGGCCCTCTTCGACCGCGCTCGCGAGGTGATCCCCGGTGGGGTCAACTCGCCGGTGCGGGCCTTCCGTGGTGTGGGCGGCGTCCCGCGCTTCATCGCCAGCGCCGAGGGCGCCTGGCTCACCGACGTCGACGGCAACCGCTACGTCGACCTCGTCTGCTCGTGGGGGCCGATGATCCTCGGTCACGCCCACCCCGAGGTGCTCGAGGCCGTCCGGTCCGCCGCGGCACACGGCTTCTCCTTCGGCACCCCCAGCGAAAACGAGGTGGCCCTCGCCGAGGAGATCGTCGCTCGCGTCGAGCCGGTCGAGCAGGTCCGCCTCGTCTCCTCCGGCACCGAGGCGACGATGTCCGCCCTTCGCCTGGCGCGCGGGGCGACCGGACGCTCGGTCGTCGTGAAGTTCGCCGGCTGCTACCATGGCCACGTCGACGCGCTGCTGGCCCAGGCCGGCTCCGGCGTCGCGACCTTCGCGCTGCCCGACTCCGCCGGTGTCCCGACGTCCGCGGCCGGCGAGACGATCGTGCTACCCTACAACGACCTCGCCGCGGTCGAGGAGCTCTTCGCCGCCCGTGGCAGCGAGATCGCTGCGGTCATCACCGAGGCATCGCCCGGCAACATGGGCGTCGTCCCGCCCACGCCCGGCTTCACCCAGGGGCTGCGGTCGATCACCGCGGCGCACGGTGCGCTGCTCATCAGCGACGAGGTGATGACCGGCTTCCGCGCCAGCCGCTCCGGTTGGTACGGCCACGAGACCGGGCCTGCCGGGGCTCACCCGGGCGGCTACGAGGGCGGGGCCCCGGACCTCTTCACCTTCGGCAAAGTCATGGGCGGCGGCTTCCCGGCTGCGGCCTTCGGCGGCCGGGCCGACCTCATGGCGCACCTCGCGCCCGACGGGCCGGTGTACCAGGCAGGCACGCTCTCCGGGAACCCCGTGGCGACCGCCGCCGGGCTGGCCACCCTGCGAGGCTGCACGGAGGAGCTGTACCCGCGCCTCGAGGGCACTGCCCGCGCCATCGCCGACGCCGCCTCCGCCGCCCTCACGGCCGAGGGCGTCGCCCACACCGTGCAGTGGGCCGGATCGATGTTCTCGATCTTCTTCCGCGACGGCGCGGTGACCTCCTTCGCCGACGCACAGGCCCAGGACACCGCAGCCTACGGGCGCTTCTTCCACGCGATGCTCGAAGCCGGCGTGCACCTGCCCCCGAGCGCCTTCGAGGTGTGGTTCGTCTCCGACGCCATCGACGAGGACGCCCTGGAGACCATCCGCGCGGCCCTGCCGGCCGCTGCCAGGGCGGCTGCTGCCGGCTGAGCCCGGACGACCCTCGCTGAGCTGGGTTCCGGCCGGGAGATCGGGCCCGGCGCTGGGGAAAAGTCCGGACCACTCCTCGAGGACGTCGCCTGGAGCAGGGAGTCCGGACTTTTCCTTGATTCGCGCCGGACCCCACCTCCCGTCCGGCCCTGCCGTGGCCGCTGCCGGCTGACGGGGACGGGGTGCGGGGAGGGGGCTGAGCGGATCAAGCCGAAGTCGAGCACGACAACCGGACCACGCGAGCACGCAGGATTTCGGCCCAGCGAAGCCTCCTTCCCGCGCTCCGTCCCCAACCCGGCCAGCCGGGGTCAGGTCAGGGGCGGGTGAGGTAGAGGGCGTAGGTGAGTGTGCGCCCTTCGCGCTCGACCTCGAGGAGGATCTCCTCGGTGGCGCCCAGGGGCTGCAGGGTCGTGAGGAGGTCGGGCTCGCGCTGGGCAGCCCAGATGGCGAGGGTGCCGCCGGGGGCGAGCTGGTCGACGGCGGAGCGGAGGGCATCGGGGGAGTAGATGCGCGCGTTGGCGTCGTGGACGAGGAAGCTCGGGCCGTTGTCGACGTCGAGCAGGACGAGGTCCCAGGGGCCGAAGGGAGTGGCCGCGCCCCGCAGCACCGGTGCGATGTCGCCGGCGTGGACCCGCACCCGAGGGTGCCGCGCGACGAGACCGAGCGTGGGGGCCAGCCCGAGACGGGCCCACTCGACGAGGTCGGGCTCGAGCTCGACGACGTCGACCTGCCGCACCCGCTTGTCCTTGAGCACCTGCCAGGTGGTGAAGCCCAGGCCGAGGCCGCCGACGAGCACGCGGTCGGGTGACGAGGTGCGGGCCAGCGACTCCTGGGCCATCGCGACCTCCGTCGAGGTGTCGACGCTGTCCATGGCGAAGACGCCGGCGACGACCAGCTCGTGCACGACACCGTCGCCGGTCTCGCGCTCGCGCAGGGCGATCTCGCCGCGCGGGGTGGTCGCGGAGACGAGGGTGTGCGGCGGCGTGGGCTCCAAAGGTGATCATCCTTCCCCGAGATTCCGGCGATTTTTGCGACATCTGTGTTGTCTATTACGTCACGGTAACCGGGCCAATGTCACACCGTGGCGGGGCGGACCGGTGACGTGTGCCCGCTCACAAAGCGGTACCTTGACCCCGTGGCTACTACGACCCTCCCCGCGAAGAAGAAGGGGGTGGCGTCGTCCTCCATCGGGCTGAAAATGCTCATGGCTGGCTCCGGCGTCATCTTCATCCTGTATGTGCTCCTGCACATGTACGGCAACCTCAAGGCCCTCGCCGGCCAGGATGCCTTCGACACCTACGCGCACCACCTGCGCACCTTCGGGGAGCCGATGCTCCCGTACGGGGGTCTGCTGTGGATCGTGCGCATCGTCCTGATCCTCGCGCTCGTGGCCCACGTCTACGCCGCCCTGACGCTCATCGCGCGCAACAACGCCGCGCGTCCGGTGAAGTACCAGGTGAAGAAGAACCTGGGGTCCACCCTCGCCTCGCGCACGATGCGCTGGGGCGGGCTGGCCCTCTTCGCCTTCGTCATCTTCCACCTCATCCAGTTCACGATCGTCAAGCCGAACCTCTACGGGTCGGCCTCGTCCGAGGCGATCAAGGAGTCGCCCTACGTGATGATCAGCGCGGCCTTCGCCATGTGGTGGGTCCTGCTCATCTACGTGCTGGCGATGGTGGCCCTCGGGATGCACCTCTACCACGGCGTCTACAGCGCGTCGCAGACGATGGGCCTGAACCGCACCGCGGTCGCCCGCGCTCGCGCACGCGCCATCGGTGCGGTCCTCGCGGCCGTCATCGTCGTCGGGTTCCTCATCCCGCCGGTCTACATCTTCATCGACAGCCTCTGAGCAGGAGCACCCACACATGACTGACACTCTCAGCGAGTTCTTCACCGAGGGCGCGCCCATCGCGGACACGAAGGCGCCCGACGTCCCGATCGACCAGATGTGGACGCAGCACAAGTTCGACAACGCGCTCGTCAACCCCGCCAATCGCCGCAAGCTCGACGTCATCATCGTCGGCACCGGCCTCGCCGGAGCCTCGGCCGCCGCGACCATGGGCGAGGCGGGCTACAACGTCAAGAGCTTCTTCTACCAGGACAGCGCGCGACGGGCCCACTCGATCGCTGCCCAGGGTGGCATCAACGCCGCGAAGAACTACAACGACGACGGCGACTCGACCTACCGCCTCTTCTACGACACGGTCAAGGGCGGCGACTACCGCAGCCGCGAGACCAACGTCTACCGCCTCTCCGAGGTGAGCGCCAACATCATCGACCAGTGCGTCGCGCAGGGTGTCCCCTTCGCCCGCGAGTACGGCGGTCTGCTCGACAACCGCTCCTTCGGCGGCGTCCAGGTCGCCCGGACCTTCTACGCGGCCGGCCAGACCGGTCAGCAGCTGCTCATCGGCGCCTACCAGGCCATGGAGCGCCAGGTCGCCAAGGGCACCGTCACCGAGTACAGCCGCCACGAGATGCTCGAGGTCGTCCTCGTCGACGGCGTCGCGCGGGGCATCATCGCCCGCGACATGGTGACCGGTGAGATCGAGACCCACCTCGCCGACGTCGTCGTGCTCGCCTCGGGTGGCTACGGCAACGTCTTCTTCCTCTCGACCAATGCCATGGGCTGCAACGTCACCGCGGCGTGGCGTGCGCACCGCAAGGGCGCCTACTTCGGCAACCCCTGCTACACGCAGATCCACCCCACGTGCATCCCCGTCTCGGGCGACCACCAGTCGAAGCTGACCCTGATGTCGGAGTCGCTGCGCAATGACGGTCGCATCTGGGTGCCCAAGCGCGCCGAGGACTGCGACAAGGACCCGCGGGAGATCCCCGAGGAGGACCGCGACTACTACCTGGAGCGGATCTACCCCGCCTTCGGCAACCTCGTGCCCCGTGACATCGCCTCCCGCCAGGCGAAGAACATGTGCGACGAGGGCCGCGGCGTCGGACCGCTCGTCGACGAGGTCGACGCCGATGGCAACAAGCGCCAGATGCGTCGGGGCGTCTACCTCGACTTCGCCGCGGCCATCGAGCGACTGGGTGAGGCGGCCGTCAAGGAGAAGTACGGCAACCTCTTCGACATGTACGCCCGGATCACCGGCGAGGACCCCTACAAGGTCCCGATGCGCATCTACCCGGCCGTGCACTACACGATGGGTGGGCTCTGGGTCGACTACGACCTGCAGACCTCGATCCCCGGCCTCTACGCGGTCGGCGAGGCGAACTTCTCCGACCACGGAGCCAACCGCCTGGGTGCCTCGTCGCTCATGCAGTGCCTGGCCGACGGGTACTTCGTCCTGCCCAACACCATCCGCTCGTACCTCGCCAAGGGGCCCTTCGAGAAGATCGACGAGGACCACCCGGCAGTCGTCGAGGCCAAGGCCTCGGTGACCGAGCGGATCGAGAAGTTCCTCTCGATCAACGGTGAGCGCAGCGTCGACTCCTTCCACCGCGAGCTCGGCAACATCATGTGGGAGTACTGCGGCATGGAGCGCACGGACGAGGGCCTGCGCAAGGCCATCGGCCTCATCCGCGACCTCAAGCAGGAGTTCTGGACCAATGTCCGGGTCCTCGGCGAGGCCGACACCCTCAACCAGAGCCTCGAGAAGGCCGGCCGCGTCGCCGACTTCCTCGAGCTCGGTGAGCTCATGTGCATCGACGCGCTGCACCGGCGCGAGTCCTGCGGCGGTCACTTCCGCGCGGAGTCGCAGACCGAGGACGGTGAGGCGTTGCGTCACGACGACGAGTTCGCCTATGTCGCGGCATGGGAGTTCGGCGGCGACGGCGCGCCCGTCCTGCACAAGGAAGACCTGAACTACAAGTTCATCGAGCTGAAGCAGCGGAGCTACAAGTGAGCATGGAACTGACCCTCAAGATCTGGCGCCAGGCCGGACCCACGGCGAAGGGCGAACTCGTCACCTACGAGGTCAAGGACATCTCCCCGGACATGTCCTTCCTCGAGATGCTCGACGTCCTCAACGAGCAGCTCATCGCCCAGGGCACCGAGCCGATTGCCTTCGACAGCGACTGCCGCGAGGGCATCTGCGGCATGTGCGGCCTGATGATCTCCGGAGAGGCCCACGGCCCCGAGCGGACGACCACCTGTCAGCTGCACATGCGCTCCTTCCGCAGCGGCGAGACCATCACGATCGAGCCGTGGCGGGCCAACGCCTTCCCGGTGATCCGTGACCTCGTCGTCGACCGCAGCGCCTTCGACCGGATCATCCAGTCCGGTGGGTACATCTCGGTCAACACCGGCGCCGCGCCCGAGGCGCACTCGGTGCCGGTGCCGAAGGAGAAGGCCGACCGGGCCTTCGACTCCGCCAAGTGCATCGGCTGCGGCGCCTGCGTCGCGGCCTGCCCCAATGCCTCGGGCATGCTCTTCCTCGGCGCCAAGGTCACCCACCTGGGTGAGCTGCCGCAGGGTCAGCCCGAGCGTGGCGGTCGCGTCGTCAAGATGCTCGAGACGCACGACCTCGAGGGCTTCGGTGGCTGCACCAACATCGGTGAGTGCGCTGCGGCGTGCCCCAAGGAAATCCCGCTCGACGTCATCAGCACGCTCAACGCCGACCTGCGCCAGGCGGCGCGGGGCGCACTGTGAGCCTGATCTGACGATGACGCGACGACCTCGCGCACCACGGCGCCGCGCCAGCCTCGTGCTGGCCGGCGCCGTGGCCGTGTCCGTGACGGCGTGCGGCCCGCTGGGCGGGGACGACACGGAGTCGTCGTCGACCTCGGCGGCCCCACCCCTCACGACCACGACGACGACCGCGCCGACGTCGTCCAGCTCCACGACCGCGACCGGGTCGACGAAGAACCCGCCGAGCGGCAGCTCGGTGCTCACCTCGTCGCGCGAGTACATGGCCTCGACCAACAACGTCACGATCTCGGGCACGGTCTACGACGCCGACCGCGACCTGACGATCACCTTGCGCTCCGAGGGCTCGACCGGTGGGCTGCTGTCCACGTCGAAGAAGGCCGGCATCTCCCGCGCGACGTTGTCGGTGCCCGGCGGCGGCACGATGGAGACGATCATCGTCGGCATCGACCACTACGTGCGGGTCAACAAGGAGTGGCTCGAGGTCTTCGAGGCGCCCGATGACAGCCCCATGCGCAAGAACACCGGCGCCTGGGTCAAGGTGCCCTTCGACGACTCGCCGCTCGACGCCTACCGGCCGCAGACCCTGCTGCGGGCCACCTTCTACGGGGAGTCCGTCACCCCCTTCGACGCGAAGAAGAGCCCGGCGAGCTTCGAGACGCTCGACGGTGAGGAGACCTACCGCGTCGCCATCCGCAAGGCGAAGGGCGACGCGCAGGAGCGCATCCTGTGGGTCTCGACGGCGCCGGGGGAGCCAGCGCCGATCAGGCTGAGCTACGGGGAGGGCGAGCGCCAGTCCGTCCTCGAGTACTCGAAGTGGAATCGCAGCCGGGAGGACTTCGCCAAGCCCAAGGGCGCGAAGGTCATGGAGGACCTCTCCTCGGACGACTTCTGAGTCGGTCTCAGCCGAGCCAGGTCAGCCGGCTCGCCAGGAGGGCGTAGCCGACGAAGGCGACGATGTCGATGAGCCAGTGCGCGATGAACATCGGCGCGACGCGGCGCACCTTGAGGTAGACCGCGCCGAGCAGCAGACCCATCGCGACATTGCCGACGAAGCCGCCGAAGCCCTGGTAGAGGTGGTAGCTGCCGCGGACGAGTGCGCTCGTCACGACGACGGCCACCGGTGACCAGGCGGCCTCGCGCCAGCGGGTGAAGAGGTAGCCGAGCATGACGACTTCTTCGAGCAGCGCATTCTGCCCGGCGGCCAGCACGAGCACGGGGACGGTCCACCACGCCGCTGAGAGGTCCGAGGCGGCGACCGTCGTGTTGAGGTCCAGGGCGCGGGCGGCCAGGTAGAGGCCCAGCCCGGGGATGCCGATGACCGCGGCGAGGCCCAGCCCCTGCGCGAGGTCGCGACCGGGTGCGCGCAGGTCGAGACCGATGAGGTGGTGGGGGGCTGCGTGCTGGCGGGCCAGCAGGTGCAGCGCCAGGGCGACGGGCACGAGGGCCAGGCCGATGCCGACGAGCTGGTGCGTGAGGTCCAGCCACGGCTGGGCGGGGGTGACGGACTGGTTCATCGAGGTGACCTGCCCCGACAGGTCCTCGTCGGCGGTCAGCTTGCGGGCGAGGGAGAGCGCCGACCACAGGGCCGACGCCCCGAGCGAGACCCCGAGGACGAGGAGCGTCTCGGTGACCGCCGTCCGGGGCGGCAGTGGCTCGGGGGCTGAGGTCATGGCCTCAGCGTAGGCGGGGTCCGTGGCGTCGTCGCCGGCGTGGACCCCGGCCGGGGGCGAAGGGGGGAGCGGCGCTGGTCCCCCTCCGGATCACCTGAAGGCCAGCTGGCGGTAGTACGTCGGGATGCTCTGGTGGCGGGCGACGCGGACCGGGCGGTTGGCCGAGAAGAACTGGAAGGCGGCGACGCCGACGGTGACGAGGAGGAAGGTCAGGGCGATGCCCGCGAGGACGAGGGCGGCGGTGACGAAGGAGGCGACGGTGGCGATGCTCATGATGATCGAATTCCTTTCTACGTCTGTTGAAGACACTGGAAAAACTACACCCGTAGAAGGGTCTCGTCAAGTCCACCTCGGAGGTGGGCGGACGCGTCCGGGGTCGCCCGACGAGCGAGTACCGTGAGTCGGATGAGCGCCACTGCCACGACCGAGCTCTCGCCCCGCATGCAGCTGATCCTCGAGTCGGCCACCCGGGTCGTCGCGGCTGGCGGCATGCGCGGCCTGACCCACCGGGCGGTCGACGCGGAGGCCGGTCTGCCGCAGGGGAGCACCTCGGGCTACCTGCGGACCCGGATGGCCCTGGTCACCGCCCTCACCGAGTACATCGCGGCGGGTCTCATCGACAGCGTCGAGGAGCTGAGCCGGCAGCAGCAGGCCGGCGAGGACGACGCGACGCTCATCGACCACGCGCTCGATCTCTTCGCGTCGTGGCTGCGCGAGCCGGAGGCCTGGATGGCCAAGGCGGAGCTGACCCAGGAGGCCTCGCGCCAGCCGGAGATCGCGGCCGCCATGGCCCCGGCCCGCGACCGTGTCGACGGCATCGTGCGGCAGATCCTCACCCTGGCCGAGGTCCGGGACGTCGAGACCTCCGCCCAGGCGGTCATCGCGGCGATGGAGGGCGTGCTCACGGCGGCCCTCACCCGCCCGGAGGGCGAGCGCGAGCCCTTCGTCCGTGGCGTCGGACGACGGATCATCGAGGCCTTCCTGCCCGTCTGACCCACCCGGCCGTCACCCGCCCCCGAGGGGTCGGGCGTGCGGGTCAGGTGGCCGGGCGCGCCTGCCGTCGGCGTCGCACGCGCCGCCAGGCGGTGAAGACCCAGACGAGCATCGCGGCCAGGGCGATGAGCACGAGGACCACGAGCAGCGGCACGAAGACCGCGACGAGGGCGATGCCGATCGCGGCCCCGTCCTCCGCGGTCGAGACCACGGGCGCGCCGAAGCCGGCCGTCCCCACGTTGACCACGGGGCGGGCCGCGGTCTTGCCGGCGTGGACGAGACCCGAGATGACCACGCCGAGCAGGACGCCCACCCAGGCGTTGTCCTGCATCCACGTCGACTCGTCGAGAGTGCTCGCACCGGCGGTCGCCGCGCCCATGAGCCCGCCCATGCTCGGGCGGATGAAGGTCTGCACGGCGTCGTTGACGCTGTCCACGGCGGGCACCTTGTCGAGAGTGACCTCGGTGAGCAGCAGGACGGCCCCGATGCCGATGGCCCACCACGACTCCATCCACTCGAAGCCGGTCGGCAGGACGACGACGTCGGTGAACCGGGCGAGCAGGGCGACGACGAGGAAGGGGATGTAGGCGTTGAGCCCGGCAGCGGCGCTCAGACCCATCCCGGTGAGGGCGGCGATCACGGGTGCGGCTCCCTTCGTCATCGGTGCGGCGGCCCCGCACGCGGTCCCGGCAGGCTATCCCCGGGAACCTAGGATGAGCGGCATGAAGGTTCTCTCCGCCGTCGCCTGGCCCTACGCCAACGGTCCCCGCCACCTCGGCCACGTCGCCGGATTCGGGGTCCCCTCGGACGTCTTCAGCCGGTACATGCGCATGGCGGGGCACGACGTGCTCATGGTGAGCGGCTCCGACGAGCACGGCACGCCGATCCTCGTGCTCGCCGACAAGCAGGGCACGACGGCCCGTGAGCTCGTCGACACCCACCACGCGACGATCGCCCACGAGCTCGCCGACCTCGGCTGCTCCTACGACCTCTACACGCGCACGACGGCCCGCAACCACTACCAGGTCGTCCAGGACCTCTTCGAGCAGTGCAGGGCCAACGGCTACTTCATCGAGCAGACCCAGCAGGTCGCGCTCGACCCGCGGACCGGCCGGACGCTGCCCGACCGCTACATCGAGGGCACCTGCCCGATCTGCGGCTACGAGGACGCTCGCGGTGACCAGTGCGACAACTGCGGCAACCAGCTCGAGCCGAGCGACCTCAAGGACCCGCGGAGCAAGATCGACGGGTCGACCCCGCAGTTCGGCGAGACCGAGCACTTCTTCCTCGACCTGCCCGCGCTCGCCGATGCGCTGCGCGAGTACCTCGAGGGTCGCGAGGCGACCGGTACGTGGCGGCCCAATGTCATCCGCTTCAGCCTCAACATCCTCGACGACATCCGGCCACGCGCCATGACCCGCGACATCGACTGGGGCATCCCGCTGCCGGGTGAGCTGGCGACGAAGTACCCCACGAAGCGCTTCTACGTGTGGTTCGACGCGGTCATCGGCTACCTCTCCGCTTCCATCGAGTGGGCCCGACGTCAGGGCCACCCCGAGCGCTGGCGCGAGTGGTGGAACGACCCGGAGGCGCTGTCCTACTACTTCATGGGCAAGGACAACATCACCTTCCACAGCCAGATCTGGCCGGCGGAGCTGCTCGCGTACTCCGGCAAGGGGGCGAAGGGAGGCGAGCCCGGCCCCTTCGGTGAGCTCAACCTCCCGACGGAGGTCGTCTCCAGCGAGTTCCTCACGATGGAGAGCCGGCAGTTCTCCTCCAGCCGTGGCCACGTCATCGGCGTGCGGCACGTCCTCGAGACCTACGGCCCGGACCCGTTGCGCTACTTCATCTGCGCGGCCGGTCCGGAAAACCAGGACGCCGACTTCACCTGGCCGGACTTCGTCCAGCGCAACAACTCCGAGCTCGTCGCCGGCTGGGGCAACCTCGTCAACCGCACCGCGTCGATGGTCGCCAAGAACTTCGGCGAGATCCCGCAGCCGGGGGAGCTCGAGGACGTCGACCGGGCGGTGCTCGCCCGGGTCGCCGGGGCCTTCGCCGAGGTCGGCACCCTCCTCGAGCGGCACCGGCAGAAGGCCGCGCTCGGCGAGGTCATGCGGGTGGTCGGCGACGTCAACAAGTACGTCACCGACACCGAGCCCTTCCGCCTCAAGGGCGAGGACCAGCGCGAGCGGCTGGCGACGGTCCTGCACACGCTCACCCAGTGCGTCAGCGACTGCAACCTGCTGCTGGCTCCCTTCGTCCCGCACGCGGCCAACCGGGTCGACGCCGTCCTCGGTGGCGACGGGGCGCTCGTCCCGATGCCGCGCGTCGAGGACGTCGACGACCTCGACGGCGGGCCCGGCTACCCCGTCATCACGGGGGACTACTCGTCCTTCCCGCGGTGGGAGCCGACGCCCGTCGTGGTCGGCACCCCGATCGCCAAGCCGAGCCCGGTCTTCGTCAAGCTCGACGCCGAGGAGGTCGTCGGCACCGAGCGGGCGGCCATGGCGGCTGAGTGATGGGTGACCGCGACGGGGTGGCCCCCCGGCCCGACCCGCTGCCGCTGCCGGTCGTCGACAACCACACGCACCTCGACATCCGGCGGCGCGACGTCGCCGACGCCATCGCCCCCGACGGGGGAGAGGAGCGGACCACGCAGGACGTCGCCGCGGCCCTGGCGAGTGCCGCGTCGGTGGGGGTGGACCGGGTCGTGCAGGTCGGCTGCGATCTCGAGAGCGCCCGCTTCACCGTCGACCAGGTCGACCGGCACCCGTCGATGCTCGGCGCAGTTGCCTTGCACCCCAACGGGATCCCTGCGCTCGCAGAGGCCGGTCGGCTGCAGGCCGCGTGGGACGAGATCGAGGCGCTGGCCGCCCACCCGCGGGTGCGCGCGATCGGCGAGACCGGACTCGACTACTTCCGGACCGGCCCGGAGGGGCACGCGGTGCAGCAGGAGTCCTTCCGCTGGCACATCGACCTCGCCAAGCGCACCGGTAAGGCCCTGCAGATCCACGACCGCGACAGCCACGACGACGTGCTGCGCATCCTCGCCGAGGAGGGGGCGCCGGAGACGACGGTCCTGCACTGCTTCAGCGGCGACCTGGCGATGGCCCGTGAGTGCGTCGAGCGCGGCTACCACCTCTCCTTCGCCGGCACCGTGACCTTCAAGAGCGCCGCCGGGCTGCGCGAGGCGCTCGCGCACACCCCGATCGAGCAGGTGCTCGCCGAGACGGACGCGCCCTATCTCACGCCGTCGCCTGAGCGCGGCCGGGCCAATGCCCCGTACCTGCTGCCGCACACGGTGCGGGTCATGGCGCGTACCCTCGGGGTCGACGTGCCGACGATGTGCGCGGCGATCTCCGAGACCTCGGAGCGGGTCTACGGCACCTGGTGACCGGCTGCCGGAGGGGGCCGGCGGGGAGGGGCGAAGGGTGGCGCTCACCACGCTCCGTTACCAAAACTTGACCTTCGGCGGTCCGGTGGTGCAGGGTAGTCCGCTGTTGGCCGGGGCCGGTTTCCCCTGATGTTCTTCCGCTGACACGGCGCCCGCCATCCCTGGGTCGTCGTGCGCGATCCCGCCGGTGCCCGGGAAGCTCGACCATCGGAGCACTGTGAGTTCACCCGCGATCCGCCGCATCACCCAGGCCGGCGTCGTCGGCGCCTTGGCCCTCGGGGTCTCGGGAGTCGTCGTCATGGACAAGTCCGTGGCCCTCTCGGTCGACGGCGAGACCTCGACCGTCCACTCCTTCGGAGGCACCGTCGCCGACGTCCTCGACAAGCAGGGCATCGAGCTCGGCGCCCACGACGTGGTCACGCCCTCGGCCGAGACCCCTGTCGACGACGGTCAGACGATCGTGGTGCGCTACGGGCGCAAGCTGACCCTCACGGTGGACGGCAAGGAGCGCGAGTACTGGACGACGGCGACCAATGTCGGCGACGCCCTCAAGGAGCTCGGCATCCGCAACAGCGGCGACGCGGTCCTGTCCGCCTCGCGCAGCAAGGCGATCGGCCGCGACGGCCTCGACCTCGAGATGTCGACGCCCAAGGACATCAAGCTCGTCGTCGGTGGCAAGCGCACCACGGCCACCGTCACCGCCCGCACGGTCCAGGAGGCCCTGCGTGAGGCAGAGGTCCGCTTCGACTCCGACGACCGCATCAAGCCGGGCGCGAAGACCGTCGTCAAGGACGGCATGACGATCCGCGTCGACGAGATGGACGCCCGGTCCACGCAGCGCACCGAGGCGGTCCCCTTCCGCACCATCGTCAAGAAGGACGCCTCGCTCACCGTCGGCACGACGAAGGTCGAGCGCGAGGGTGTCGCCGGCGAGCGCCGCAGCACCTACCGCGACACGGTCAAGAACGGCAAGGTCGTCTCCTCCGAGCGCACGAGCAGCAAGATCACCAAGCAGCCCGTGCACAAGGTCGTCATCGAGGGCACCAAGGCCAAGCCCGCCCCCAAGCCCGCGCCGACGTCCACCCCCAAGAGCTCGACGCCGAAGTCGTCCTCCTCCTCCTCCTCCTCTTCGACGCCGAAGTCGGCCTCCTCCTCCTCCTCCTCCTCTTCGACGCCGAAGAGCACCTCGACCCCCACGTCGGAGCCGACGAAGAGCAGCAGCTCGTCCGGTCTGGACACCTCGCGCGCCGCGATGTGGGACCGGATCGCCCAGTGCGAGTCGACGGGCAACTGGTCGATCAACACCGGTAACGGCTACTACGGCGGTCTGCAGTTCGACAGCCGCACCTGGCTCGGTTCCGGCGGTGGCGACTTCGCCCCCCGCGCCGACCTCGCCACCCGCGAGGAGCAGATCACCGTGGCCAACCGCGTCTACGCCCAGCGCGGCCTGCAGCCCTGGGGCTGCGCCCACGCGGCCTGACGTCTCGACGCACCCGACGGGCCCCTGCGACCACCACGGTCGTGGGGGCCCGCGGCCGTCCCCCTTCGCCGAATAGAGTCCACCCATGAGCAGCGACCCGAGCACCGCCCCTGACGAAGGGAGCGGCGTCACCCTCCTCGGCGCCGCTCGGGTCCGTGAGCTCGCCGACGGTCTCGGCGTGCGCCCGACCAAGCAGTGGGGGCAGAACTTCGTCGTCGACGCCAACACGGTGCGGCGGATCGTCCGCGCCGGGGGAGTCACCGCAGACGACCACGTCGTGGAGATCGGCCCCGGTCTCGGCTCGCTGACCCTGGCGCTCCTCGAGGAGGCCGAGCGGGTCACCGCCGTCGAGGTCGACCCGACGCTCGCAGCGGCGCTGCCGGGCACCGTCGCCGCCCAGGGGCCGGCCGTCGCCGACCACCTGACCGTGGTGCCGGCCGACGCGCTCACCGTCACCGAGCTGCCCGGCCCACCACCCACGGCACTCGTCGCCAACCTGCCGTACAACATCTCGGTGCCGGTGGTGCTGCACTTCCTCGAGACCTTCCCGACGATCGAGCGGGTGCTCGTCATGGTCCAGCTCGAGGTCGCGGAGCGTCTCGCCGCGGGGCCGGGGAGCAAGACCTACGGCGTGCCGAGCGTCAAGGCCGCGTGGTGGGCCGACGTGGCGCTCGCCGGGAGGGTGCCGCGCAGCATCTTCTGGCCGGTGCCCAACGTCGACTCCGGGCTCGTGCGGCTCGTGCGGCGGGAGCCCCCGCCCACGGGTGCCACCCGTTCGCAGGTCTTCGCCGTCGTCGACGCCGCCTTCGCCCAGCGCCGCAAGACGCTGCGCGCCTCGCTCAAGGGCATCGCGGGGACGGGGGAGATCGCCGAGGAGGCCTTGCGCGCAGCCGGCATCGACCCGCGGACCCGGGGCGAGCAGATCGGCGTCGCGGACTTCGCCCGTGTCACCGAGGAACTCATGGCTAGGGTGACGGCATGACCTCCGTGCTCGAGCTGCCCGCGTGCGTGACCGTGCGGGCCCCTGCCAAGGTCAACCTCGAGCTCTTCGTCGGCCCGGCTCGTGAGGACGGCTACCACGCGCTGTCGACGGTCTACCAGGCCGTCGGCATCCACGACGACGTCACGGCCACCCTTGCCGACGAGTGGGGATGCTCCGTGCGCGGTCGCGACGCCGACCGGGTGCCGACCGACGAGTCCAACCTCGCGCTGCGTGCGGCCCGCGCCCTCGCGGACCACACGGGTGGTCAGGAGCCGGTGCACCTGACGATCCACAAGGAGATCCCCGTCGCCGGCGGCATGGCCGGGGGCTCCGCCGACGCGGCCGCGGCACTCGTCGCCTGCGACGCGCTGTGGGGCACGGACGTGCCCAAGGACGAGCTCGAGGAGATCGCCGCCGGCATCGGCAGCGACGTCCCCTTCCTCCTCCACGGCGGCACCGCCGTCGGGTCGGGGCGGGGCGAGGTCGTCACGGCCGTCCTGGCGAAGGGGAGGTACCACTGGGTCTTCGTGCCGTCGCTCGCGAGCGGGCTGTCGACCCCGCGGGTCTACGCCGCCTTCGACGAGCGCACGGCCGGGACGACGCTCGAGGAGCCGCAGCCGAGCGCTGCCCTGATGAGCGCGCTGCGCTCGGGTGACGCGTCCGCGCTGGCCCCCGTGCTCGACAACGACCTGCAGGCCGACGCCATCGGCCTGCAGCCCGCGATCGGCGAGGTCATCGAGTCGGCGATGGGCTTCGGTGCGCTCGCGGCGATCGTCTCCGGCTCGGGCCCGACCGTCGCGATCCTCGCCGACGGAGCCGAGGGGGCGATCGACCTGGCCGTGGCGCTCACGGCCTGCGGCGTCGCCGGCGACGTCCTGCGCGCGACCGGCCCGGTCCAGGGCGCGCACATCCTGCCCACCGTGCGTCAGCTCTGATGGCCACACCGCTCCTCGGGGCCGAAGGGCTCCACCTCGAGTACCCCACGCGCGTCGTCTTCGACTCGGTCAGCCTCGGCATCGAGGAGGGCGACCGGATCGGCCTCGTCGGTCGCAACGGCGACGGCAAGTCCAGCCTGCTCGGCATGCTCGCCGGCACGATCGAGCCGCAGGCCGGGCGGATCACCCGCCGGGGTGGCGTCCGCTTCGGCGTGCTCGGGCAGTCGGACGACCTCGACCCCGACGAGACCGTCGGTCACGCGATCGTCGGCGACCGCCCCGACCACGAGTGGGCCGGCGACCCGGCCGTCCGCGACGTCATCGCCGGCCTCGTCACCGACGTGCCGTGGGAGGCCCGCATCGGCGAGTTGTCCGGTGGCCAGCGGCGGCGCGTGGCGCTCGCGGCGCTCCTCGTCGGGGAGTGGGACCTCGTCGCCCTCGACGAGCCGACCAACCACCTCGACGTCGAGGGCATCTCGTGGCTCGCCGAGCACCTGGGCCGGCGCTGGCCCAAGGGCTCGGGCGGTCTCGTCGTCATCACCCACGACCGGTGGTTCCTCGACGAGGTGTGCACGGAGACCTGGGAGGTGCACGACGGGATCGTCGAGCCCTTCGAAGGGGGCTACGCCGCCTACGTCCTCCAGCGCGTCGAGCGCGACCGGATCAACGCCGCGACGGAGCAGAAGCGGCAGAACCTCATGCGCAAAGAGCTCGCCTGGCTGCGCCGGGGGGCGCCCGCGCGGACCTCGAAGCCGAAGTTTCGCATCGAGGCCGCCAACCAGCTGATCGCCGACGTCCCACCCGTTCGCAACCCGATCGAGCTGCAGCGCATGGCCGTGGCCCGCCTCGGCAAGGACGTCATCGACATCGAGGGCGCGAGCGTCACCTTCGGCGACCGGACCGTCCTGCGTGACATCACGTGGCGGATCGCGCCGGGTGAGCGCACCGGCATCCTCGGCGCCAACGGCGCCGGCAAGTCGACGCTGCTCGGGCTGGTCTCCGGCGACATCGCGCCGAGCACCGGTCGGGTCAAGCGGGGCAAGACGGTGCGCCTGGGCTTCCTCGACCAGCAGTTCTCCCAGCTCGCGCAGATCGGCTCCGACCGGGTGCGCGAGGTGCTCGCCCGGACCAAGGCGACCTTCACGATCGACGGGCGCGACCACACGCCCGCCCAGCTGCTCGAGCGTCTCGGCTTCGCCCGCGAGCACCTGTCAGCACGGGTCGACGACCTCTCCGGCGGCCAGAAGCGGCGCCTCCAGCTGCTGCTCCTGCTGCTCGACGAGCCCAATGTCATCGCGCTCGACGAACCCAACAATTCGATGGGTTGTTCGTTCCGGACACCTCGATTCTACCGTCGTGGCAGGGCAACGTCACGCCCTGATGCTCGACGTCGGCTCCTTGGGAGACGGTATGGCGTGCCGTGTCGCACCGCGCCGGTCGGGAGGGGTGGTCGCTGATGGCTACACCGCTTCTGGGGGCCGAAGGGCTGCACTTGGAGTACCCGACGCGGGTGGTCTTCGACTCGCTCTCGGTCGGGATCGAGGAGGGCGACCGGATCGGGATCGTCGGTCGCAACGGTGACGGCAAGTCGAGCCTGCTGGGGATGCTCTCGGGGCAGATCGAGCCGCAGGCGGGTCGGGTGACCCGGCGCGGCGGCGTGCGGTTCGGCGTGCTCGGTCAGAGTGACGACCTCGATCCGGAGGCCACGGTCGGGTACTCGATCGCCGGCGACGCGCCGGAGCATGAGTGGGCCAGCGATGCCCGCATCCGCGATGTGATCGGCGGGCTGGTCTCGGATATCTCCTGGGATGCGGTGATCGGCCGACTCAGCGGAGGGCAACGGCGGCGCGTGGCCCTCGCCGCCTTGTTGGTGGGTGACTACGAGCTCATCGCGCTAGATGAGCCTACGAACCATCTTGATGTGGAGGGTATCGCTTGGCTGGCTGAGCACATGAAGCGACGCTGGCCCAAGAACAGCGGCGGACTGCTGGTCATCACGCACGATCGCTGGTTCCTCGATGAGGTCTGCACCGAGACGTGGGAGGTGCACGACGGCACGGTCGAGCCGTTCGAGGGCGGCTACGCCGCCTACGTGCTCCAGCGGGTCGAGCGAGATCGGATGGCCGCTGCGGCCGAGAGCAAGCGGCAGAACCTGATGCGCAAGGAGCTGGCGTGGCTGCGGCGAGGCGCTCCGGCGCGCACGTCGAAGCCGAAGTTCCGGATCGACGCGGCCAACGAGCTGATCGCTGACGTGCCGCCGGTGCGCAACCCCATCGAGTTGCAGCGGGTCGCTGTCGCACGTTTGGGCAAGCAGGTCGTGGACCTGGAAGACGCGAGCGTGAGCTTCGGGGACCGGACGATCCTCGATGACGTGACCTGGCGGATCGCCCCTGGTGAGCGCACCGGCATCTTGGGCGCGAACGGTGCGGGCAAGTCGACGCTGCTCGGACTGATCTGCGGCACCCTGGAGCCGACCGAGGGACGGGTCAAGCGGGGTAAGACGGTGCAGGTCGGCATCCTCGATCAGCAGTTCTCCCAGCTCGCCGATATCGGCGGTGACCGGGTGCGCGAGGTCCTGGCCCGCACCAAGACCACGTTCCAGATCGACGGGAAAGACCTCACCCCGGCGCAGCTGCTGGAACGGCTCGGCTTCGCCCGCGAACACCTCTCGGCACGCGTCGATGACCTCTCCGGCGGGCAGAAGCGGCGGCTGCAGCTGCTGATGCTGCTGCTCAGTGAGCCGAACTTGCTGCTACTAGACGAGCCTACGAACGACGTTGATGCGGACATGCTCGCCGCGTTGGAAGACCTACTGGACTCCTGGCCGGGCACGCTGATCGTGGTCTCGCACGACCGCTACCTGCTGGAGCGGGTCACGGACCAGCAGTACGCCATCTTGGACGACGGGCTGCGGCATGTGCCGGGCGGGGTGGATGAGTACCTGCGGCTGCGAGCCGCGCAGGAGCAGCAGGCCGTGACCCCGTCGCCGATGAGCGCCCAGGCCGCCGAACAGAAACCATCGTCGCCTTCGTCTTCGGAGTTGTCGGGTGCGGAGCGCCGGGCGGTGCAGAAGGAGATCGGCGCGATCGAACGCCGGCTGGAGAAGCTGTCGGGAAGCATCGACCGCATCCATCAGCGTCTCGCCGACCACGATCAGAGCGACTACGGGGGCCTGCAAGGCCATACCGATGAGCTGCGCGAGGCGGAGGGCGAGGTCGCCGAGCTCGAAGAGCGGTGGCTGGAGCTGTCCGAGTCGATCAGCTGACGGGCCAGGGCTCCCGCCCCGCAGACAGAGGTTCGCGCCTGCCGCTTCGTGAGCGACAGGCGCGAATGCTGATCCCGATGACCGGGGTGATCAGGCCTGCGGCGGTCTGTGCTCGTTTCTTGTTTCGGCGGGGGTGGGTTCTCGGTAGGTCTCGGGAACCTCTTCGGCGCGACGACTGGCTCGTGATTCTCCGATCTCCTGCAACGTGAGACGGATCAGCATCTCCGACAGCTTGTGCAGATCGGGTGGTTCGCGATGCACCGCCCTGATAGAGAAATGTCGTTCGTCGTACCGACGCCGCGAGGTCTTCTTCACGTACTTACCCATCGTGCACTCCTACGCCGAGACCGTCGGTTCGGCGATAACGTGCTCCCGAGAGTTACGCTCCGTGCGCCGCTCGGTGTGCTCGTGGATGCGCACGCGGGCAAGCAGAACCAGGCTGACGGGGCCGATCCAGAGCAACTTGAGCCCCGACCAGATCGCGACCAGCACGATGAGGTTGAGCCAGCCCGGCCCGCCGTCACGGATGATGACGGTCAGTAGGCTCGCGGCGTAGAGGTACGGGATCGCGAGCAGCATCGCCGGGATGCCCCACTTGAGGCCGCGACGGGTGCGGACCTTGTCGAGCACGATGTTGGTCGGCATCCGGCGGCGCATGAAGACGCGGATATGGATGCTGGCGAACCAGATGAGTCGGAACATGATGCCTCCAAGCACGCAACTGTGATGAGGCAGTACGTGTGGAGTGTCCCGAAGGACGGCCCCAAAAGGGGGCCTACATGGTGAGGGGCGAATCTGCCTCTGTGCTTCTCACTCTACGCCGCGCGTACGACGCGCGGTAGCCCCCGCGGGCCGTGCTCGGTCGCTGGCGGTGCACCTTGCCGGTGACCGTCTGGGAAGGGACACAGATCATGGCGAAGCTGGCAGAGCAGGCGAAGGGTGAGCGGCAGGCACGGATGATGCTGTCGATGATCGCCGAGCCTGACGACGCGGCCACCGGCCGCATCCTGCACCGACTCGGCGGGGTCGAGACGCTCCGGCTGCTCGAAGACGACCAGGCCGCGGTGCCGGAGATGAACCGCGCCGATGCGATCGCCTGGCTCAACCGCGTCGCCCCGCGCATTGAGGGCGACATCTCGGCACGAGTTGCGGAGGCGGAACGAGCCGGTATGTCCACGCTCATCCCGACCGATACGGACTGGCCGCACGCGCTCAACGACCTCGGCTCCCGCGCCCCGTACCTGCTGTGGACACGCGGGGCGACCTCCTTCCTCGCAGGCGCTCTCACGGATCGGGTCACGATGACCGGCTCCCGGGCGGCCAGCGAGTACGGCGTCCAGGTCGCCGGGCATCTCGCCGGAGACCTGGCCCAACAGGAGCGCACCATCGTCGCCGGCGGCGCCTACGGCATCGACGCCGCAGCACACCGGTCGGCACTCGCCGACGGTGGAGGCACGATCGCGGTACTGGCCGGCGGCATTGACCGTCCCTACCCGCGCGGGAACTCGGACCTGCTGGCCCGGATCGGCGATCTGGGGGTGCTGGCCAGCGAGGCTCCTCCGGGGGCGACGCCGACCCGGTGGCGGTTCATGGCCCGCGCCCGTCTGCTGGGTGCGCTCTCGGGCGCGACGGTGATCCCAGAGGCAGGCTTCCGGTCGGGATCGCTGCTGGTGGCAACAGAAGCCCACCGGCATAGCCGCGCCGTCGGAGCGGTCCCCGGCCCGGTCACGTCGGCGGCGAGTGCGGGTCCGCATGAGCTCATCAAGCGCGGACGCGCCGAGATCATCACCGATACCGCGGACGTGACCGCCCTGCTGGATTCGCTGGATGATCCAGGCCGGCTGCTGAACCGCCAGGCAGCCTATCGGCCGTTCGAGACTCAGGAGCCCGCTTCTTTCGGGTTGCCGACAATTCGTCAGTTCTAGGATCGCCACGCTGAAAACGTCGAGACCACACGGGCGAGAAGCCGTCTCTGTGGAGCGCAGTCATCCCGGCAGAGGTGCCCTTCACTCGGTTGATGGGTTGAGTGCAGCGGAAACTAAATCGTTGCCACTACTTCTCCGAGAAGCGAACGTTCAAAACTAGTAAGCGGTATTCTCTCTGTGCCACGCAACGCCTGAATTGCTTCAAGCATCTCATCGAGACTTCGGGAGTTCCCAAGTCCGCGTACCAACTGTCGCGATATCTCAAGAGGCAGGCCGTACTCCTCCAACGTAGTGAGATGCGGAGCGGAGAACATGCTCTCAACTCGGGCCGCGAAACCGTCGAATGACCCAGATTCCAATCCGCGCTCCTCAAGAATCTCGCTCACGACTACATCGAGCGCCCTCAACGCAGTGGGAAAATTGTGGTCTAGCCAGTACCGCACGAAATCGAACGCCGCCTCAATCTTCTCGTCAACGCTGGAAGATTGATCATGTTCGTTCTCAACAAACCCCGCGATAATGTCCTTCATTCGGCCTTCAACGAGAGACGCTTGATTGACTTGATAAGCGAGTTGCTGCGCGCTGTATGCGCCGTGCCCACGATGATACGAAGGAGGAATGTAGTTCCATATCAGTTCGCAGACTGCCCGAAGCTCCGCCCATTTTGGGTAGGAAGTAGACCACTGCAGCGGCTGAAGCCGTGACGTGGGCAGCGTGCGAATATGCTTCGCAAGCTCGGTTGCAGCTTCCGGTTCCACACCCTTTATCGAGCGCAGAACCTTCAGGCTAAGGCCCGACTCTTCTAATACAGGTGACACCCGCTCCCTGGTCTCGTCGCTCCAATCTCCTTCGTCGATCTGCACGAGTAGTGAACTCGGGGCAATATCGCTTTGGCTGACTCCAGGAATGTCAATCTCGGGAAACTCTCTCGTCGGGGCATCATGAAAGAGCACGATCTCACCCACGAAATGCTTAAACATTCTGCCAACACGGCCACGTATGTTGGCGAATGTGAAGTAGTTGTATGCCCTATTAGCAACTTTGCGATCAAGAATTATGATGCGTTTTGCTCGGGTATTGACTCCTTCGATCAGAGAGTTCGTGCAGACAAGCGTGTCAAGATCACCGTCTTCGAATCCCTGTACCATCTTTTGTGCGAGCCAACGAGGAAGGCGTCCATGATGCACACCCACTCCACGTCGCAGCGCTCTTGAGACAATCCAATCCGGATGGTAGTTCTCTTCGATCCACTCGGCTACTTCCGGTAAGCCCCGACTAACGGTCGCGCCACTTGACCGCTGTTCGATCAGCGCTTCCAAAACCTTTCGCGTCTTTGCTGGGCTTTGGCAATATACCAATGTGGGGTCACAGGACGAACCAATCAGTTCGGCTACTATCGCGAGGCGTTCTTCGTCGTTTGAAGCCTTGAGTTTTCTGGTGTCAGCAGCAACGGTGGAGAAATCAGTTCTGATGAAAGAAGCACGAAGGTTAGAAGGGAGGACTGATGCGAGGCCCTCCACGACTGGACCCGCAAAGTAAAACTGGGCGCCAGTCTTAGCGAGTCGCAAGAATGCCTGATTCAACATTGATGCGCGTTGTTCTAGAGTGCCTTCGCTCTCCTCCGCAAGCTTGTAGAACTCGTCAATGAAGAAGAAATCAACCGCAGGGAGTTGAGGAACCGCGAGCAACCGCTCCTGTGTCATGACCAGGATGTTGCGTTCACTCAACTCCTGGTTCGGGTGGGTGACAATCTTGTACTCACGAAATTGGGAGAGGCGTCGGCGGGTCTCATCCAGAAGTGCGATTGTAGGAACCACGAGTACCAGGTTCTTGTACCTGCCAGTTTGAACTAGTGCATCTATAACCACACTCTTTCCAAAGCTGGTTGGCGCCGAGAGAATTACATTCTCTCCTTCAACCAGGCGGTGAAATACTTGAGACTGAATGCGGTGGAAGACGGTCTCAGAGGCTGGGTTGGGTCGGTTCATTTCCATGATGACCGCATCCCGAAGAGAGTCATGGTCTGCACCTTGAACGGCATAGGGGTACAGTCCGTGCAGCATTGCTAAACTTCGAAGGATTTCGCCCTCGGGTCCCGTCCTACTGATTTTCTCAAGCGCTCGAATTACAAGATCCGTGCTTTCAGATCCGATGCCATTAATTGAAGTGAAAGCAGCAATATCGGATAGGATCTCAAACGCGTCGTCAACCTCACCGCGTAGCAGAGATGTCAGTTCTGCGTGAGAGCCTGCCATGCTTTCAACCTCCCATCGAAAGCGGACGTGAGTTCGGCCTTGGTGTCCATTGGGAAGAAAAACACGTGTGCCCTGATCTGACGAGGAAGTGTCCAGTTCTCGTACCTGTCTCGCAGACTCTTCCAGTTGTTCATGACCTCGGTTCGTAGATCAGCGAGGTACTCCTCAGTGCTCTCCTTGTGCCTGCCCGCAGCTTCGCTGTCATAGGAAATGAAGATAGGAACTACGACACTCTTGAATGTTCTGTCCAACGAGGTCTTTCGAGACAACAGCGCGGTGATCTTGTCCCGGTGAGGATAGTCGTCAGGAATCTTGTCGGTTATGGCGGCAAATTCGTACCGCAGGTAGTCGCGACTGAGATGTAGCTTCAGCTCATCATATATTGCGCTGGCTGCACCGTAGCTGTCTTTATAGAGCTTCGATTCGCCAAGCCAGAGTTCCAGTTCCCCGGAGGCTCCTGTATCGACAATGTGGGCACAGTCGAAACCTTTGACAGTGTCGTTGGCAGCGTCTTTGAAGTAGATCCGGGATATAAGTCTCGAACTTCCATAGAACTTGCGCAGAATCATGTGAAGGAGGAGTTCACCAATTTCTCCTCTTCTCTCAAAGTCAATGGTGGCGTAGACACGACTGAGAGCCTTCCCGAGCAGTGCTGTGCCAGTAGCGTGGTTGTACCCTTCCAGTTCTTGCGTAGGAAGAATCCAATCTGCTGCCCAATTGATCAGATCGACGCTGAGGTCATCGGAGCGCCATGTTCCATCTTCGAAACCGGCGCAAAACGTTGCAGATGGTAAGAGACTGTCGGTGTGATCTACGACGAGTTCAAGGATCGTCTCAGGAACTGGGAGCTTCGTAGCCATTGCCGACAGTTACCTCCGTGGATAGCTGAAGACGCTCAACGGAGGTGCCCATGAGGTCGAAGTTGCTGTCATAGCTACGCGTGCCGCAGCCATGCGGTTGAGTCACATCCTATCCTCTTCGGCTGTAGCCAAGAGGTCCTCTGGCGTGAGTGTCACCAGATGTCACAGGGATCGTTCTTGCCTCCTGACGCTGACAGAACGTTGGGCGACAGAGTCTCCGGTCTGAGGAGTATCCGCAGCTACCCGACGTATGGCTGCCGCTGCGCGGGCGCGGTCAATCTTCTGCGCCGCGCTCTGGGGTGCCGGGCCGAGTGGGGTGTCGTCGCTGATTTGATAGCGGTCGCGGTAGGCCGCGATGGTCCGGGCGTCACGTCGCCAGCGTGCCTGTTCGCGGTCACCGGACGGCGGGTCACCGAGCGGCTGGGTCCACGGTTCGCCGGTCTGGCGGGCGGTGTCGAGGATCGCGTCGGCGCGGGTCTCGATCAGCTCTCGTCGCTCGGTCAAGGCCTGGAGCATGTCTGCCGCGATCGGGCCCTGCACGTGCGGGATGAGGCCGGCGATCAGCCGCGGGGTCTTCCTCATGCGCCCCGACCCGGCCGGCTGGGCGGTGGCGCGTGCGAGACGGTAATGCATGACCTTGGCGATGTCCTCGGCGTCATCGAAGCCGCGAGCAGCCACCAGGCGCGGGAAGAGCGTATCGACGTCGTGGTGGTTGGCCTCGGCGCGGCGCAGCTCGGCAGTCAGCGCTCCGAACGCGACCGAGCCCAGCGTGGCGTCGGCCTGTTCTTCGGTCAGGCCCGAGTCGCGGATGAGGGCGGCCCAGCGGTCGTGTTGGGCGGCTGCGGCGATGGTTTCGTACTCGGCGGCGAGCTGGGCGATCGAGCCCCACTGGTCCTGCTCGGCGGTGATCGTCTCGTGCGCGGAGAGCTCGGCTCCCGAGTGCTGCAGCACTCCGTAGAGGACCGAGCGGCCGGTGGCTTCCTCGTTGTCCGAGGGGTGCGGTGCGGCGTGGTCGTCGGGGCGGTCGAGGACGACGTAGGCGTGGTTGGACTCGCGGCCGCGGGTCATCGCGACGTAGACGTTCTCACGGGTCGAGGACGGCTCGACCAGCACATGCGCGGTATCGACGGTGATGCCCTGCGCCCTATGCGCAGTGACGGCGTATCCCAGATCGACGTGCTCGGCCACGTAGTCGGCCGGCAGCACGATCGACCCGAACCTGCGGCCGGGCTTGCGGATCGTGATCGACCCGTCATCGCGCACGTCGGTGACCTGCCACCGCGCGCCGTTGCGCACCCATCCCCGGCCCGTGCCGGTGCGCAGGCGTCGATCGTTGCGGCGGGTGATGACCGTGTCCCCGACGCCAGCGGACGTGCCCTCGGCCAGTGCGACCTCCCGGCCGGGTTTGATCTTCCCGGCCAGGATGAGATCGGCGCGGGCCCTCGCGTTGAGCGCGGTCACGTCTTCACGGGTCTCGGCGATCAGCACCGAGGCCCGTCTGGCGTCGCGGTCGGCACGCCAAGCGGTGTAGGCGGCATCGATCATGTCCTCGGCATCGCCGTCGCTGATGCGGCCGTGACCTGCGTAGGTGTCGATCACGCGGGTGCGGCCGTGGCGCAGATCGAGGGAGGCGGTCTTCTCCCATTCGTGGACGAAGCGGTGCACGTCCACGAGCTCGGGGGCGTCGTCGCGGTCGGCCACGAGCATCCCGAAGCTCCCGCCCGCATCGACGGATTGGAGCTGTCCGTAGTCGCCGACCAGCAGCACTTTCGCGCCCGTCTCGGCTGCGAGGCCGGTGATGCGCTCCAGCGACAGAGTGCCCGCGAGGCTGGCTTCGTCGATGATGACGAGCTGCCCGGCCTGGAACGTCTCCCCGCGGAGAAGGTGGTTCTGCCACCACTTCGCCGTGTTCTCGGTCGCGATCCCGAGATCATCGCCGAGGACCTGCGCCGCCACGGCAGAGGGAGCCAGCCCGACCACGGTCCCGTGGCCGTGCTGCTTCTCCCATGCCCGCCGCAATGCCGACATGGCGGTGGTCTTCCCGGCACCTGCCGGGCCGACCAGCACGTCGAGAACACGGCCGGAGACCGCGATCTGGGTGAGCGCTGCGGCCTGGTCGTCGCCGAGCAGGCGCCCTTCCTGGTCGGGCTTCGCGGTGATCTTCTCGACCGTCTCGACCTCGACGGTCGGGCCGGTCAGGGTGCGGGAGCGTTCCAGGAGACGGTCTTCGGCCTCCAGCAGCACCGTGGAGGAGAACACGGTCGAGTGGCGGGGCCGGAACACGCTGGTGCCGTCTGGGCGGCGGAACGCGGCCGGGCTGGTGGCGAGCTCGGGCGGCGTCAGCCGCAGTGAGGCCTGCTCGGCGGCATCGGCGATCATCCCCACGATCGCCTCCCGGTCGCTGGCGGTCGCGAATCGCCATGCCATCGACTGCCGGCTCGCTTCGGAGTGCAGGTTCCATCGCCGCCAGGTCGAGCGTTTCTCGCCGACGACCTCGACCACCGCCTGCCCGAGCTCGGAGATCACCTCCAATGGCACATCATCTGCCCGCAACGGCCGCACCTGCTGCGCCTCGGCGAGAAGGCTGCCGGCCCAGCCGGTCGCGTCCTCACCCAGCAGTTGGCCGGCCCGGTCGCGCCAGCCAGCGGTCAGGTCGGCCAGGGAATGGACCTGCTTCTCGGGCCGGGTGGCGAGAGTGGCCTGGGCGCGCAGGCGCACGATCGTCCGTGCGGAGGGCCGGCGGCCGTGCTCGGCGGTGTAGGCGGCGATGAGCCGGTCGGTTTCGGCGTCGATATCGCGGGCGCGGGAGGAGAACTCCTCGACCAGCTCCTCGCTGACCCCGGTGATCTCCCACGCCGGGTTGCGGTCCCGGCCCCGATCCCGTGCCTCCCACTCCACGCCGAGCGTGCCGGTGAGGCGGTCGGCCAGGACCGCGTTGTAATGCTCCGAGAGCGCGACGACCGCCGCGTGCATCGGGCGGCCATCCAGTGACCGCCATCGTCCGTCCAACGCGGTCTGGACCTTGTTGGAGATCACGACGTGAGTGTGCAGCTGCGGGTCCCCGGAGCGGCTGTCGTAGTGATCGAAGGCCGTGGCGATCAGTCCGGTCACGTCGACCTGGGCGACCGCGCCGTCGGCGGCGGTGTAGCCGGTGCGGGTCGCGGCGACCTCGCGCTCCATGAAGTTCACGACCTCGGCGATCGCCTCGTGATGCGCCTGGGCGATCAGGGCCTGCGTGCCGGCGTCGGCCACGCCCCACAGCACGGAGACGGACTTCGGCACCGAGAACGTGTAGTCGAACCCCGCGACCGCACGGCGGTTGCCCCGCTCGATCTCCTCGGCCTCGATCTGGCTGATCTGCTCGGCACGCTCACCCATCCCCAGGCCGGGGTCGAGGTCGGCGGCGCGCTTCTCGATCCGGTCGGCGACCGAGACGTACCGTGGGAAGGCCCGCCCGAGCGGGTCGCCGCTGACGGGATCGCGGCCCATCCCGATCAGCAACTGCAACTGCGACTCCGAGACCTCATCGCCGAGAGCGATCCGCCCGTCTCCGAGGCCGCGAAGGGCCGACCCGATCCAAGTGCCCGGTGGTGTTCCCTCTTCCGTGTAATACCTGGTCAACGGGGTCGAGAGGGAGCGGTCGCCGTCGGCGGCGGCGATCGTGCGCATCAGGTACTTGTACCCGTCGCCCGCGCTCATCACCCGCATCGAGACCGTCATGCAGACCAGGTGGACAGACTCACCACGGCATCGGTGTGAGCCTCAATGCCGGAGGTTGGCTACAGGGCCGGCCCGTCGTCGGACGGGCCGCGCCGCCGGGGAGCCTGCACGGTGGGCTCGAAGGTCGAGCGAAAGGGGTTCGGGAGCTGTCGGCGTGTTGCACTGGGGTTGCGCAACTGGTCGATCTCGCGCCGTTGCGCCTGGAGTTGCTCGTTCAGACCGTCCATGCTTGTGCGCAACTCGGCGAGCTGCTCGCTGATCTTCGCGTTGGCTTCGGTCAGGTAGTGCATGATCGCGGCCTCGTAGCGCTCGGCATCAGAGGGTTGCAGCTCCGCGTTCACCACAACGAACTCAGCGAGAGCAAACGATCCGTTCCCGGCGGCCTCACTCATGCGACGGGAGGCCATGCGGGAGAACATTGCCGTGCGAGCGGCCCAAGGGGGAACTCGCCACCGTAGATGTCGCCGAAGGCTTCCTGGATGAGCTGGACCGTCTCCGGAGTGAGCAGCAACGGGTTCTCGCTCTCGATGACGGAGGCCATCGCCATGCAGCTCTCAGCAACCGCGTGGTGCGAGGCAGTCCTGCCCTTGATCTCCTGCGTGAGGTTCGGAGGCTCCAGCTCGTGCGGCTTCTGCTTCGTGAACACGTTCCAGAGATCGACTCCCGTGCGCTCATGGTAGGCGCCGTAACGACGTAGATCGTCAGCGATCTTGCCTCGCTCAGCTCCGTGATCGCGAGCTCCACCCGTTCCACCATGACCTGTCTCCTGTCCCTTCGCTCGGCCCGCCGCGGGGCCTGTCGATCTCCAGGTGACCGCGCGATCCCGCCGCCGCGAAGCCTTGTCAACCTGGGTTGACACCTTGATCTGCAAGAGGTGTGGACCAACTCTGAGCGGTAGGTGATCAGGCTGGCGACGAGAGAACGCCGAGCCAAAAATTATGCCGTGGGAAGCCCGGTAAGGGTCGCGCAGGTGACAGGGAGGTGAGTGGGAAGCGCTGGAGAAGTTCGGCGCCGGAGACGGACTCGCTTACCTGGCAGCAACCAGACCGGTAGGGCAGGCAACCGCTCAGCACCGGGAAAGCCAATCACCCGGAGCAACTTGTGTCTGCACGTCGCACTTCCCCCCGTTTCCTCGCCGCGAATTGGCTCGACCTTCAGCGGGTACGGAGGGCTCGACCTTGCCGTCGAACACGCCACTGGTGGGGGATACGGTCTGGTTCTCCGAGATCAACACCTCGGTCGCGCAAGTCTTCTCTCACAATTGGTCGGATGCCCCAAACCTCGGCGACATCTCCGTCATAGACTGGAGTACCGTACCGCCGGTCGAAATCGTGATAAGCGGCTTCCCCTGCCAGGGCGTCTCAATCGTCGGCAAGGGTGCAGGCATCGCGCCAGGTACTCGCTCGGGGCTCTGGTCGTGCATGGCACGCGCAATCGAGGAGCTGCAACCCGCGTGCGTCGTGATCGAGAACGTAAGGGGTTGCTCTCGGCCCCCGCTACCCGACCCGCGAAGGGGTATCAAGTGGACCCGTTGACCGTGATCCTACAGCCGCTGGCCATGCAACCGTTTGCGACTTGGCATCCGACCCGTGCGGTCTGGGGGACGCATCAGCCCGACCTCTTCGGACGGCAGGCGCCGTACTCGGAGACCTGGCCGACTTGCGGTATGACGCACGATGGATCGGCCTACCGGCTTCACTTTCCGGCGCTGATCACCATCGCTTCCGTATCTTCATCGTCGCCTACCGCAGGGGCGCTGTTCCGGACGCCGCTAGCAACGGACTCCTCTCGGGGCGGAGAGACGATGGAGACGGTCAGAGCCCGCGGCGGCACTATCGCACTGAGTCATCAGATAATCGACCTCGCACTTAACGGACCGGGCGGCTCGACCATCAACTCGAACGCAGCGGAGACCCTGTTCGCGCTAGTCGACAGCATCTTCGTCGCTGGGGGCGATACGCCGACGCCGTCGCACGATGGGAGCACATCACCCGACGCGGCGCCCCTGCCCCCGCAGTTCTGAACGAGGACAGAGGGCCACGTTCGTCGCCGGAGTTCGTGGAATGGCTTATAGGTCTGCCAGTCGGATGGATCACCGACCCGATGGGTGATCTGACTGCAAATCAGCAGAACACCGCGTTGGGTAACGGGGTCCTGCCACTTCAAGCGCTCCTTGCCCTGCGCAGTCTTGGACTACGTATGGAACCACGCTGATTTGGGCGATCGTCAACTGCCGCGCAACGATCGGCGGAGTTCGGGAACAGTTCGACGGCCGAGCCTCAGATAATACCGTCGAGGCGCTGCTCGATCTGCGGCTTCGGCATCGCCCCGATGATCTCGCGCACGATCTCACCCTTGTCGAAGACCTTCATCGCAGGGATCGAACTGATGTTGTAGCGCGAGGCGATGTCGGGGTTCTCGTCGACATTGAGCTTGGCGATGAGAAGCTTTCCATCCTGCTCGGCAGCAATCTGGTCCAGGACCGGCGCGATTGCACGGCACGGGCCGCACCAGGCTGCCCAGAAGTCCACGAGAACGGGAACGTCGCTCTGGAGCACAACCTCATCGAAGGTCTGGGTGTCGACGGTGGTGACTTCGCTCATGGGACTGATTTCCTTCCTGTTACACGTTGCGTGCGATAGACCGCACGCACACCACAACACCCTACCCCCTGGGGGTATTCCCGTGGTGCTGGTTTCAGGCCAGTCGCATCGTGGTCAAGCAGGTTTGCGCATCGTCGTCGACGCTCGAAAGTTTGGAGGTGGCGGTCTGGCCGTCGTGGGTGATCGAGATCGACGTCTCGATGCCTCGGGGCAGCCAGATCCCGACGAAGCCGTTGTCGAGGGTTCTCATCTCCTCGTCGACGATCGTCTCGCCGGTCGTCGCATCCGTCACCGTGACGGCCACGTCTGCGTTGCGCAGCTCACCCAGGCATCCGGTCGGGCTGTGGTAGTAGCAATCATGGGTCTGCGACCGATACGGGGCGACGGATACGTAGATCTCGTTACTTGGCAACCGCACCTCTGCCGTGTGTTCGTGCTGATCGGTGAGCGTGACCGCCTCCGCAGTGATCGACGTGGTCAAGGTCTCCGTGCGTTCGTCCAGCGGGATCGCATCGAGCGTTTCGACCAGCTCACGCACGTCGAGGCCATCGAGACCGTTCTCGGCAAGGATCTCGGCTCCGCTGGCCGAGGAGGCTGAGGGTGAGTCGTTGGCGGCCGTGCATCCGGTGAGCAGGAAAGCGCCGACCACGACGGTGATTGCAGCGGTTTTCGTTCCGCCGTACTTCGGGAATGGCCTGAAGTTTTTCATGGGATTCCTTGCCGTGTCTGCCGTGGTGCCAATTGGCCATACTACCCCATAGGGGTAGTGCCTACCTGCGTGACGCGGAAGCCCCCGGAACGAGCCCGGGAGGGGGCACTGCGTTCAGTCGTGCTTGCTGATTTCCGGTTCATGTTCGGCAATGTGCTCGGTCTCGATCTGGAAGGTCGAGTGATGGATGGAGACCTCGAAGTGTCCTGCGACGCAATCTTTGATCTCGTGGAGCGTCTGCGCGGCATGACCGTCGGTGAAACACTCGTCGTCGACGACGACGTGGGCGGTCAGGGTCGGCAGGCCGGTCGCCACAGTGGAGGCGTGCAGGTCATGGACATCTTTGACATGGTCAAGTTCGAGGATGTGCGAACGCACCTTGTCGAGGTCGAGGCCCTTGGGAGTGAACTCCATAAGGACGCCGGTGGTCTCGCGCATGAGCTTGAACGCGCGAGGCACGATCAATGTGGCGATAAGCAGTCCGGCGATGGCATCGGCCTGCATGAACCCGGTCGTGGCGATGACGATCGCCGCGATGATCACTCCGAGCGACCCGAGGGCATCATTGAGAACTTCGAGGAACGCGGCACGCATGTTGAAGTTCGAACCGCGGCTGGAGGCGAGGATGGTGATGGCGATGATGTTCGCGACCAGGCCGATGATGCCGAATATCAGCAGTTCGCTTGCGGGCACCTCCGGCGGCTCGAACAGTCGCCGGATGCCTTCGATGGCGGCGTAGGTGCCCACCGCCAGCAGCAGTGCCGACTGTCCGAGGGCTGCGATCACTTCGATACGCCGGAACCCCCAGGTGCGCTTGGAGTTGGCGGGCTTGAGCATCAGCGTCGCGGCGATCAGTGCGACCAGCAGCCCGGAGGCATCGGTAATGGCATGGGCGGTGTCGGTCAGCAGTGCGAGGCTGCCGGTGATGATCGAGCCGATGGCCTGGGCGACGACGATCGTCGCGGTGATCGAGAATGCGATCCAGAGTTTCTTGCGGAAATCTCCGGGGTGACCGGTCTCGCTGGCGGCGGGGCCGTGATTGTGTCCTGCGCCCATGTCTACTTCTTGTCCGTATCTGTCGCGTGGTGGGTATGTGGGAGTCGCAGGTGCGTGCAGAGCAGGGCCTGCGTGCCGGTGGCATCGAGGAGGCGTTCGGCAGCGGCGATGAGGGTACGCAGGAGCTCGGACTGTGCCAGCGAGTACCAGGTGGAGCGCCCTTCCGGGCGCATCGTCGCCAGGCCGCACTCGACGAGGAAGCCGACATGCTTGCTCACCGTGGACTGGGCCAGGCCCATGTGCTCGACCAGGTCCCGGACCCGGTGCTCCCCGGAGGCGAGGTGCTGCACGATCGCTAACCTCGTCGGCTCCGCAAATGCCTGGAACAGGTGGGCGTACGCTACTGTCGCCACTTCGTCGAGGGTTGCCCCCTCCTCTTGAATCATCGTCATAGGGCGATCATATCGCGCTAGAGCGATATTGTCGAGTGTGATCTGTTGCTCCGACACGGAATGAAACTCAGGGGTCCCGTCGCACCCGAGGATGGGCTACCTGGGGGATGGTCGGTCGCATAGCTGCAGTGGGGAGCTACGTCAGCTGACCATCGGCCCCGGTGGAGAGCAGGCGGGGTGGGGAGCCGATGTCGATGAGTCGGGTGAAGTAGTCCTGTGCGCAGGTGGCGAAGACCCCTACCTGCGGGTGGCTCCTCCTCTGCCCTGGCCAGGTCAGCGCCACGGTCACCCGTGGGGCATCCTCGATGGGCAGATAGACCACCTCCGGCGCGCGGTGATTGTGCGTTGTCGCCTCTGCAGTGATGCCGATGGCGTCGCCGACAGCGATGCGGGTTAACCACTCGTCCGTGTTCGCCACCGAGATCGTGCGCGGCATGCGAGCAGTCGTACTCCACAGCTCCCCGGTGGCCGTCGGAGCGGTCGCGCAGACCGCCACCGGCCCGTCAGCGAGATCGGCTAGGGTCACCGACTCCTGCCGGGCACGCGAGTCGGTACTCGTCACCGATGCAACCAGGCGTTCGGTGAACAGCGGTAACCGCTCCAAACCCGGACCAATGGCACGTTTGGGTGAAGAAGAGCGGATGAGTGCGGCATCGATCGCCCCCGTCGCGCAGGGCCCAGATCGGGTCCGTCGGGCGACTGTATTCGATGAGCTCAGCGTGCCCACGGGACTGCTGCACGGATAGGTGACAGTCGGTAGTCACGCAGCCTGGTCGGCTGGTGTGGTCATGGTGGTCTCGTATTCGATGGGCGTCAATCGGCCGAGGCGGTCTTGTCGTCGTCGGCGGTGGTAGGTCCGTTCGATCCAGGTG
>NZ_JBFRDY010000011.1:0-110457 GCF_052114035.1 Janibacter sp. RAF52
ACGTCGTCGAGTGCCGCTTCGCCAAGCTCAAGCAATGGCGCGCACTGGCCTGCCGCTACGACAAGCTCGCCCTGACCTACCGCGCCGCCGTCGTCCTCCACGCAGTGATCGCCTGGACCCAACTTTTGTCAGACACGCCCTAGGGAAATACCACCCCCAGTGCGCATCTGCCTAGGGAAATGCGCCACCCCTTCCGCATCTGCCTAGGGAAATGCGCACCCCCTCCCGCACGTGCCGAGGCAGATGCGGAAGGGGGGTGGCGAGGTGGGGTGGGTCAGCTCGGCTGGTGTGGCGCGACGACGACCTCGATGCGCTGCAGCTCCTTGACCTCGGTGTAGCCGGTCGTGGCCATGGCCCGGCGCAGCGCACCGATGAGGTTGGTCGTGCCGTCGGCCACCTTGCTCGGGCCGAAGAGCACCTCCTGCAGCGGCGCGACAGAGCCGACTTCGACGCGCGCCCCACGAGGCAGCTCGGGGTGGTGCGCCTCGGCGCCCCAGTGGAAGCCGCGACCGGGTGCGTCGGCCGCGCGGGCCAGCGCCGCACCCAGCATCACGGCGTCGGCGCCGCAGGCCACCGCCTTGACGATGTCGCCACTCGTCCCGAGGCCACCGTCGGCGATGACGTGGACGTAGCGGCCACCGGACTCGTCGAGGTAGTCGCGGCGGGCGGCAGCGACGTCGGCCACGGCGCTGGCCATCGGCGCGTGGATCCCCAGCGCCTGGCGGGTCGTGTGGGCCGCTCCCCCGCCGAAGCCGACGAGGACACCCGCCGCACCGGTCCGCATGAGGTGCAGGGCGGCGGTGTAGCTCGCCGCGCCACCGACGATGACCGGCACGTCGAGCTCGTAGATGAATCGCTTGAGGTTGAGCGGCTCGGACCGGCTGCTCACGTGCTCGGCGGAGACCGTCGTGCCGCGGATGACGAAGAGGTCCACCCCCGCGTCGACGACGGTCTTCCAGTGCTGCTGCGTGTTTTGCGGGCTGAGCGCACCGGCGACCGTGACGCCGGCCGACCGCAGCTCGCGCAGCCGCTCGCTGATCAGGTCGGGCTGGATCGGGGCCGCGTAGATCTCCTGCATCCGCGCCGTCGCGAGGGCCGGGTCGAGCGAGGCGATCTCCGCGAGCAGCGGCTCGGGGTCGGAGTAGCGCGTCCACAGGCCCTCGAGGTCGAGGACCGGCAGACCGCCGGCCTCGCCGAAGGCGACGGCCGTCGCCGGCGACATCACCGAGTCCATCGGGGCCGCGATGACCGGCATCTCGAAGTGGTAGGCGTCGATCTGCCAGTCGAGCGACACCTCCTCGGGATCGCGCGTGCGTCGACTCGGCAGCACCGCGATGTCGTCGAAGGAGTAGGCCCTGCGGCCACGCTTGCCCCGGCCGATCTCAATCTCGTTCACCCGCCCAGCCTAAAGGGCTTGGCCCCTCGTGGGTGACGGCGCATACTTGCATGGCCGACGCACGTATCTCTCCCGCCGGCCAGGGTGGCGACGAGGCCGCCGCCTCCCCCCTTCGCACCCCTGACAGGAGACCCCTGTGTCTGCACCTGCGCACGATCCCACGCTGCCCACGGAGTATCCGGACAAGATCGACGCGGCCGTCCTCAAGATCGCCGGCGTCGTCGTCCTCGGCTCGATCATGTCGATCCTCGACATCACGGTCGTCAACGTCGCGCTCCCGCACTTCCAGACCGACCTGGCCACGGGCCCCGAGCCGCTGCACTACTCGACCGTCGCCTGGACCGTCACCGCCTACACGCTGGCCTTGGCCACCGTCATCCCGCTGACCGGCTGGGCCGCTGACCGCTTCGGCACCAAGCGGCTCTACCTCGCCGCGATCGCCTTCTTCGTCGCCGGCTCCGTCCTGTGCGCCTTCGCGTCCTCCATCGAGATGCTCATCGGCGCCCGCGTCGTCCAGGGCCTCGGCGGCGGCATGCTCATGCCGCTCGGCATGACGATCATGACGCGCGCGGCCGGCCCGGACCGCATCGGTCGCCTCATGGCGATCCTCGGCATCCCGATGCTCCTCGGCCCGATCGGTGGCCCGATCCTCGGTGGCTGGCTCATCGACAACGCCCACTGGCTGGGCCGCCCGAGCTGGACCTGGATCTTCCTCATCAACCTGCCCCTCGGCATCGTCGCCCTCGTCTACGCCGCGCTCGTCCTGCCCAAGGACCACACCGAGCCCACCGAGTCGCTCGACATCATCGGCCTGCTCCTCATGTCGCCCGGCCTGGCGCTCTTCCTCTACGGCGTCTCGTCGATCCCCGAGGAGGGCACGGTCAACTCGCCCAAGGTCTACGGCACCGCCCTGGCCGGGCTCGTCCTCATCCTCGCCTTCGGCTGGTGGTCGATGCGCCCGAAGCACCCGCTGCTCGACCTGCGTCTGCTCGGCAACCGGCAGTTCTCGATCGCCGCGCTGACGATGTTCCTCTTCGCCGCGGCCTTCTTCGGCGGCCTGCTCCTCATGCCGACCTACTTCCAGCAGGTGCGGGGCGAGACGACGACCATGGCGGGCGTCCTGATGATCCCGCAGGGCCTCGGCGCCCTGGTCACCATGCCGATCGCCGGCATGCTGGTCGACAAGTACCCCGTCGGCCGGATCGTCCCCGTCGGCATCGCCCTGATCACCGGCGGCATGTTCGCCTTCACCCAGCTCTCCGCGGACTCGAGCTACTGGGGCTTCGTCATCCCGGCGCTCTTCGTCATGGGTCTGGGCATGGGCGCAACGATGATGCCGCTCATGACGAGCTCGCTCAAGGCGCTCACCGCCCACCAGGTGGCCCGCGGCTCGACGCTGCTCAACATCACCCAGCAGGTCGCGAGCTCCTTCGGCGTGGCCATCGCATCGGTCGTCCTGACCCGTGGCTTCGAGGACCGTCCCCTCATCGGTCAGGCGCAGGCCTTCGGCGAGGAGAGCGCCGAGGTCACCGACCCGGGCGCGATGCAGCAGCTCCTCGCGAAGTTCCCCGAGGTCGCCCAGGTCATGGCGCAGTACGCGAGCGACCCGCAGGCCGGTGCCGCCGCGCTCGTGCACGCAGTGCGCGTCGACATGGCCGAGGCCTTCGCCGCGACCTACTGGGTCTCGGCCTTCATGTGCCTCGCGACCCTCGTCGTCGCGGCCTTCCTCCCGCGCAAGCACGAGGAGAGCCACATGCTCGACGAGGAGCCCGGCGAGGCCGCTCCGGTGCTCATGCACTGACTCCACCCGACCAAGGAGGGGGGCCACGCGCGGAATCCTGCGTGGTCCCCCTTCGTTGTCCGTGGCGAGTACATCCCCGACCGAAGGACCGCCCCATGGCCAAGTTCAAGAACGCCGCTGTCGTCCTGACCGCCACCGAGACCGCGCGCCAGTGGGCGCGCAACAACCCCGACAAGGCGGGCGACTACATCGACAAGGCGACCGGCTTCGTCGACCGGCGCACCAAGGGCAAGTACCACAAGCAGCTGAGCGGGCTCTCCCGGACGGTGAAGAAGAACGTCACCGGCGTGGACACCGTGCGCGGGTCGGCGGTGCACGACGCCCCGCCGGCGCCGAAGGGTGACACGCCCTTCCCCGACCTGCGGATGTGAGCCGGCGCCCGCCCCGCTAGACCTCCGTGGCCTCGAGGACCCGCAGCACGTTGCCGTGCGCGAGGGCCTCGAGGTCGCTGCGGCTCCAGCCCCGCTCCCCCAGCGCGCCGAGCAGCCGCGGGTAGCTCGCGACGTCCTCGAGCCCGACCGGCGTCTCGTCGACGCCGTCGTAGTCCGCGCCGATGCCGACGTGCTCGATGCCGACGACCTCACGCAGGTGCTCGAAGTGCGCGACGACGTGGTCGAGCGTCGCCACCGGGTCGGGCACGACGCAGGTGCGTCCGAGGACCTCGTCGGCCCGGGCCGGGTTGACGAACTTCGGCACGACGTTGGCCATGACGATCCCGCCGTTGCCCGGGATGCGCTCGAGGACGTCATCCGGGACATTGCGCGGGTGGTCGCACACCGCTCGCGCGCCGGAGTGGCTGAACATCACGGGTAGACGCGTCGCGTCGAGGGCGTCGTGCATCGTCTCCGCGCTCACGTGCGACAGGTCGACGACGACCCCGAGGTCGTTCATCCGGGCGACGACCTCACGACCGAAGTCGGTCAGTCCGCCGTGCACGCGCTCGTCGGTCGCCGAGTCGGCCCAGGGCGTGTTGTCGTTGTGCGTGAGCGTCATGTAGCGGGCACCCCGGTCGGCGAAGCCCTCGAGGGTCTCGAGCGACTCGTTGATGCTGTGGCCGCCCTCCATCCCGACGAGCGCGGCGTGCCGGCCCTGCGCCCACGCCGCGTGCACGTCGGCCGCGGTCCGCGCCGAGACCATCTCCTCGTAGCGGGCGCACATGGCCGCGACGAAGTCGATCTGCTCGTGCGTCGCGGCGACGGCCGCCTCGCCCTGGAGCTCGCAGGGCACCCACACCGACCACAGCTGGGCGGCCAGGCCCCCTGCGCGCATCCGCGGCAGGTCCGTGTGCAGGTGCGGCTGCGGCTGGGCGATGTCGCAGGCGTCGAGGTCGTAGCCGGCCACCTCGCGGTGGTGCCACGGCAGGTCGTTGTGGCCGTCGAGGACGCGGATCGGGTCGCTGCTCGTCGTCATCGCTCCAGTCAACCACCGACGCAGAGGGCTATCCCCACCCCTCCCGGGCGGCCGGCTCCGCGGGCATGCTGGTGCCATGCACCCCGGAGCGCACAACGCCATCACCGACGTCCCGGGCATCCGGGTCGGCCATGCCACCCGTGACGAGCCCGGCTGGCTCACCGGGACGAGCGTCGTCGTGCCGCCCGTCGGCACGACCGGTGGGGTGGACGTGCGCGGCGGCGGCCCCGGCACCCGCGAGACCGACCTGCTCGACCCCCTCAACCTCGTCGACGCCGTCGACGCCGTCGTCCTGTCGGGCGGCAGCGCCTACGGCCTGTCCGCCGCGGACGGCGTCGTCGCGGCGCTCGCCGACGAGGGGCGTGGCTGGCCGGCCGGCCCAGGAGCCGGTGAGGTCGTGCCGATCGTCCCGGCCGCGATCCTCTTCGACCTCGGGCGGGCCGGGTCGTGGCGTCACCACCCCGGCCCGGACGAGGGCCGGGCCGCCTACCTCGCGGCGAGCGACGGCCCGGTGGACGAAGGGGGTGTCGGCGCCGGGACCGGAGCCCGCGCCGGCGGGCTGCGCGGCGGCATCGGGTCGGCGAGCGCCGTGCTCCCTTCGGGGGTGACGGTGGGCGCCCTCGTCGCGGTCAACGCGGTCGGCTCGCCGCTCTCCCCCGACGGTCGGCTGCTCGCCGAGCGCCTGCTGGTACCGGGTGAGGTCGACGTGCCCGAGCCCGATCCCGTTGCGGTGCAGGCCCACTGGGAGCGTCAGGCCGCCGAGGCGCAGGCGCTGCGGGCCGGGACGGCGACGACCCTGGCCGTGGTGGCCACGGATGCCGCGCTCGACAAGGCGGGCTGCGCGAAGCTCGCGGGTGTCGCGCACGACGGCTTCGCCCGGGCGCTCTCGCCGGTGCACACCGGGTTCGACGGCGACACGGTCTTCGCCCTGTCGACACCCGGCGGGCCGGCCGTGGACCCCTTCGCCTTCGTGGAGCTGCAGACCGCTGCCGCCGACTGCGTCAGCCGCGCCATCGTCCGGGCGGTCCTCGCGGCCGAGTCGGTCGACCGTAGGGCCACCGGTGGGGCCGAGATGCGCTCGTACCGTGCGGCGGTCAGTCGAAGGGAGTGATGTCGACGGGGGTGTCGGAGCCGTCGCTGCTGCTCGTGCGATCGGGGACGTGGTGCCGCATCTCGCGCTTGGCCACCCAGCCGCACAGGACGGCGAGCGGGAAGCTGATGAGCGCGACACCGAGGAACTCGTCACGCATGATCAGGCCGGTCAGGGCGACGAGCACGAGCACGACGGCGAGGACGAAGGCCGTCATCCCGTGCAGGCCGGCCAGGTCGCTGCGGGTCTCGCGGGTGCGCAGCCACCGGTGCCGCAGCAGGTGGTGCACCCACAGCAGCACCCAGCCGATCGGCAGCAGCGCCATCGGCAGCAGCCCCCACTCCGAGGCGACGGAGTCCTGCAGCTCGGCGAAGACGATCACCGCGACGAGCAGCAGCGGCAGCCAGCCGACGAGGCAGACCATGCCGGCCAGCTCGAGCCAGCGAAGGGGGGCCGACCACCGGCCGTCGGGTCCCACCGACGGCCCCGCCGGCTCGACCGCGGCTGCGGTCTCCCGCGCGGCCTGCCGCTGCGGTCGCTCACGTGCCCGCTCTTGCGCGACGACCGGCTCGTCGGCCGCGGCCCGGTCGTCGGCATCGCGGTCGTCGGCATCTGTCTGCGGGGCGGCGACTCCCCGGTCGACGGCACCGACCAGCGCCGCGAAGCGCTCGCGCTCCTCGGCCGGCGACCACCGGTCGATGCGCAGCTCGTTGCCGGCCGCGTCGACGTGGACCTGCTCGGAGGCCAGCTCCTGCCAGGTCTGACGCAGCATCGGCACGAGGAGCGCTCCGGTGCACAGGAGCCACCAGACGCCGACCGTCGGCGGGTGGAGCGGCGGGTCGGTGCGGCCCTCGACGACCATCCGGGTGAGCATCGACAGCGCGGCGGCCAGCACGAGCATGAGCACGAGGCTCACGACGAGACCGGCCACCTGGGAGATCCACCACAGGAGACTGCCCGGCGGCCCACCGATGCCCTTCGCGCGCTTCGACTCCGGCCCGGCCACGGTCAGCGGACGCTGTAATTGGGTGCCTCGACGATCGCCTCGATGTCGTGCGGGTGGCTCTCCTTGAGGGAGGCGGAGGTGATCCGGACGAACTTCCCCTTCGCCTGCAGCTCGGGGATCGTGCCCGCGCCGACGTAGAACATCGACTGCCGCAGCCCGCCGACCATCTGGTGGGCGACCTGGGCGAGGGTGCCGCGGTAGGCGACGCGCCCTTCGATGCCCTCGGGGACGAGCTGGTCGTCACTCGTCACCTCGGCCTGGAAGTAGCGGTCCTTGCTGAAGGACTTCTTGCCGCGGCTGCTCATGGCGCCGAGGCTGCCCATGCCGCGGTAGGCCTTGAACTGCTTGCCGCTGACGAAGATCAGCTCGCCCGGGCTCTCCTCGCAGCCGGCGAGGAGCGAGCCGACCATGACGCTGTCGGCACCGGCGACGAGCGCCTTGGCGATGTCACCCGAGTGCTGCAGGCCGCCGTCGGCGATGACCGGGACGCCGGCCGGGCGCGCGGCGAGGGAGGCGTCGTGGACCGCGGTGATCTGCGGGGCACCGACCCCGGTGACGATGCGGGTCGTGCAGATCGAGCCCGGCCCGACGCCCACCTTGATCGCGTCGACGCCGGTGTCGATGAAGGCCTGCGCTCCCTCGCGGGTGGCGACGTTGCCGCCGATGATCTGGACGTGGCGGGTCGCCGGGTCCTTCTTGAGCCGTTCGCACATCTCGAGCAGCAGGCGGACGTGCCCGTGAGCCGTGTCGGCGACGAGGACGTCGACGCCGGCGTCGATGAGGGTCGTCGCCCGCTCCCAGGCGTCGCCGAAGTAGCCGATGGCCGCGCCGACGAGCAGGCGGCCCTGCGCGTCCTTGCTCGCATTGGGGAACTGCTCGCTCTTGACGAAGTCCTTGACCGTGATCAGCCCGGCCAGCTTGCCCGCGTCGTCGACGATCGGCAGCCGCTCGCGCTTGTGCTGGCGCAGCAGCAGGGTCGCGTCCTCGTGCGAGATGCCGACCGGGGCGGTGATGAGGGGCATCGGGGTCATCACGTCGCGCACGAGGGTCGTCGACCACTCGGCCACGGGCGTGAAGCGCAGGTCGCGGTTGGTGATGATGCCGATGAGCACGTTGTCACCGTCGACGACGGGCAGACCCGAGACGCGGTACTCGCCGCACCGCTGGTCGAGGTCGTCGAGGGTGGCCTCGGGGCCGATGACGACGGGGTTGGTGATCATGCCGGTCTGGGTCCGCTTGACGAGGTCGACCTGGTAGGCCTGGTCCTCGATGGAGAGGTTGCGGTGGAGCACCCCGATGCCACCCTGGCGCGCCATGGCGATGGCCATCCGCGACTCGGTCACGGTGTCCATGGCCGCCGAGATGAGGGGCGTGCGGATGGAGATCTCGCGCGTCAGGCGCGTCGTCGTGTCCAGGTCCCCGGGCGCCAACTCGCTGTAGCCGGGCAGCAGGAGGACGTCGTCGTAGGTCAGCCCCAGCTTGGCGAAGGGGTCCGGGACACCGGCCCCGGAGTCGTCACGGGTGGTCGGGTCACCGAAATCCATCTCTCTATCCTAAGCCACCTCGAGGGCGTCGCTGACCTGACCATTTCCTGACCAAAGGCCGCATTTCCGGGGGGAATCCATACCCTGCAGACGACCTGCGTTGGCCTCGATCTCCTTAGGTTGTCCCTCAGGAACGCGGAGGCGACGGGGTCCCTCCACACGGCTTCTCTGGAGGGACAGACATGGGACACGACGGCACCGCACCCGGACCGGTGGCAGACCTGTGGGAGTGGCAGTTCGAGGGAGCCTGCCGCGAGACCGGCAGCGAGTCCTTCTACCACCCCGACGGCGAGCGTGGCGCCGCCCGCCGTCTGCGTGACGCCGCCGCCAAGGAGATCTGCTCCTCCTGCCCCGTCATCGCCGCCTGCCGCGCGCACGCGCTGGCCATCCGCGAGCCCTTCGGGGTCTGGGGCGGCATGACCGAGGACGAGCGTCAGGTCGTCCTCGCCGGGCGGGACATCTCCCGCGCCGGCCTCGCGGGCTGAACGCTCCCCCTTCGCCGCCTAGTCTGGTGGCGTGAGCTCTCCCGCACCGGTCCACATCCGCGACGAGTCGATCCGCCTCGGCCAGCTGCTCAAGCTGGCCGGCCTGGTGGAGGACGGCGTCATGGCCCGTGAGGTCATCGCCGCCGGTCAGGTGAGCGTCGACGGCGCCCCCGAGACCCGCCGCGGCGCCCAGATCCGCGCCGGCAGCGTCGTCGAGCTGGGCGGTCAGCAGATCGAGGTCGTCACCGGCGAGGCGGAGATCGACGTCCCCTGGTGACCACGGTCCCTGCCCTTCGAGAAGCTCGCCCGCTGCGCGGACTCGCTCCTCAGGACCCGGAGGTCGCGCAGCGACCGTCTCCACCATCCACGGCCCCTGCCCTTCGAGACGCTCGCCCGCTGCGCGGACTCGCTCCTCAGGACCCGGAGGTCGCGCAGCCACCGTCTCCACCACCCACGGCCCCTGAGGAGGTCGCGCAGCGACCGTCTCGAAGGGTCAGCCCTCCGCGAGCATCCAGGTGAGCGCCTCGTCGACGTGCACGGCCGTGGTGTCGTGCAGCGGCACCGGGCAGTCGTCCTCCTCGAGCAGCAGCCCGAGCTCGGTGCCCGCGAGCACGACGCCCTCGGCGCCCCGATCGGCCATGCCCTGCATGATCCGCCGCAGCTCCTTGCGCGAGCTGTCCTTGATGATGCCGGGGACGAGCTCCTCGTAGATCATCCGGTCGACCTCCGGTCGGTCGGCCGGGTCCGGCAGGACGACGTCGATCCCGCGCCGCTCGAAGGGGGTCGTGTAGAAGTCGCCACCCATCGTCGTCGCCGTCGCGAGCAGACCGACCCGGCGCTGGTGGGCGCCGGCCACCCGCTCGGCCGTGGCCTCGGCGATGTGGAAGAAGGGGATGTCCAGGTCCGCCGAGATGCGGTCGGCGACCGCGTGCATCGTGTTGGCGGCCAGGAGGATGCCCTCGGCGCCACCAGCGCGCAGGCTCCGAGCGGCCTCGACGAGGATGTCGGCCATCGCGTCCCAGTCGCCGGACTCGTCGGCGTCGTCGACGGCCTGGAAGTCGACGCTGTGGATGAGCACCCGGGCGCTGTGCAGGCCCCCGAGCCGGGCCTCGACCCCTTCGTTGAGACGGCGGTAGTACTCCGCCGTTGCCGACCAGCCCATTCCACCGAGGACACCCAGGAGACGCATGACCACACCCTAGCCAGCGGCCCTGCGCCCGTGGGCCCGTGGTTCCGCATGGCGGGCGCGTGCGAGGTCACATCGGGGGCGGGCATACCCTGCCGGCGTGAAGGTTCTGCTGCTGGAAAACATCCACGAGGCCGCCCGTGAGGCGCTCACCGACGCCGGCTTCGAGGTCGAGACCCGCTCCGGTGCGCTCGACGAGACCGAGCTGATCGCCGCGCTCGAGGGTGTCGACATGGTCGGCATCCGCTCCAAGACCAAGGTCACCCGGGCGGTCATCGAGGCCCGGCCCGAGCTCAAGGCCATCGGCGCCTTCTGCATCGGCACCAACCAGATCGACCTCGACGCCGCCGCCCAGGCCGGCACGGTCGTCTTCAACGCCCCCTTTTCCAACACCCGCAGCGTCGTGGAGCTCGCGCTCGGCGAGATCATCTCGCTGGCCCGCCGCCTGACGGACAAGAACGCCGCGCTCCACGCCGGCGTCTGGGACAAGTCGGCGAAGGGCGCGCACGAGGTCCGCGGACGCACCCTCGGCATCATCGGCTACGGCAACATCGGCGCCCAGCTGTCGGTCGTCGCCGAGGCCTTCGGCATGCACGTGTCCTTCTACGACCTCGAGGACAAGCTCCCGCTCGGCAATGCCAAGAAGTGCGACACCCTCGACGAGCTGCTCGAGACCTGCGAGACGATCACCCTCCACGTCGACGGCCGCGCGGGCAATGCGGGCAACTTCGGCGCCCAGCAGTTCGCCAAGATGCGCCCGCGCAGCCTCTTCCTCAACCTCTCGCGCGGCTTCGTCGTCGACCTCGAGGCGCTGCGCGACAACCTCCTGTCGGGGCACATCGCCGGCGCGGCCGTCGACGTCTTCCCGAGCGAGCCCAAGAAGGCGGGCGACCCCTTCGACAACTGCCTGCAGGGCATCCCCAACGTCATCCTCACCCCTCACGTCGGCGGGTCCACCGAGGAGGCCCAGCTCGACATCGGGCGCTACGTCTCCGGCAAGCTGCGCGACTGGGCGAGCACCGGTGCGACGACCATGTCGGTCAACGTCCCGGCGGTCGCGGCACCCGTCGCCGACGGCGGCACCCGCATCCTCCACCTGCACAAGAACGTCCCCGGCGTCCTCGCCCGGGTCAACACGATCCTCTCCGAGGGCGACGTCAACATCGACAGCCAGCAGCTGAGCACCAAGGGCGAGTACGGCTACGCCGTCACCGACCTGGCGAGCGGTCTGCCCGCCGACACCGAGCAGCGCCTGCGCGACCTGCCCGAGACCGTCGAGGTCCGGGTCATCGTCACGGCCTGACCTCTCCACCTTCGCGCGCAGGGGGTCACTCCCGATCGCGGATCCGTCGAGCACCGGTGGCGCTGGGCAGCGCACGGCCCCCGACCCAGGAGGCCAGGCCGACCACGGCCAGCAGGGCCACCCAGGTCCCGGCGAGCCGAGCCCACTCGACCCGGCCCAGGAGTGCGGCATTGCCGGTGAGCGTCACCGAGAGCACCGGGACCGCCGCGCCGAGGAGCAGCGCCACAGTCGTCATGATGGCGGCTGGCGTGGCCGTCTCGACGACCAGTGCCGTGCGGATGACGCGACGTGGGACCCCCAGTGCCACCTGCCGGGCCAGGTCGGCGCCTCGCAGCGAGACCTGCTCGGCGACGGCGACGAGCAGACCGATCGCGGCGAGCCCGCCGGCCACCACGGCCAGCACCTGCGCGGCGACGACGGGCAGCGAGTAGTAGAGCAGGTCGAGCGTGGGCACGCCGTGGACGATGGACCCGCCATCGGTCCGCTGCGCCAGGTACTCGGACTCGATGACACCCTGCAGCGGGACGGCCAGTCCGGTGACGAAGCCGATGAGGACGAGGGAGACGGCCGACCGGGAGGCCAGACCCGGCTGCGCCTGCATCCGGCGCCCCGCGAGGAGCCCACGGCCCCACCCCGACGGACCAGGGCGGCTCGATCCCGAGGACTGACCCTCAGCGCCAGCCGACCTGCCGGGTGGCCCCTCCTGCAGTCGCGGTCCCGGGGGGATGACCCGAGGCCGCGCAAGGGGCACTCCATGGATAGGTGGCATGCGATCTGTGGCGCGTCAGCGCGACGGCTGCGATTCGCGGCAGCCTCGCTGGGGCCGTCTTTCACAGCGATCAGGGTCGGTCGGTGGCTCCTAGGTCGCATCTACACCACGGAGCATGACGAATGGGGTGGCGCACCAACCGGTGCGCCACCCCATTCGGGTCAGGACGTCAGTGCGAGTGGCCGTGGCCCTCGTCCTCGTCCTCCTTCTTGTCCACGACGAGCGTGTCGGTGGTGAGCACCATCGACGCGATCGAGGCGGCGTTGACGAGCGCGGAGCGGGTGACCTTGACCGGGTCGATGACGCCCTGGCCGATGAGGTCGCCGTACTCACCGGTCGCGGCGTTGAGGCCTTGGCCGGGGGTCAGCTCCTGCACCTTGGCGACGGCGACGTAGCCCTCGAGGCCCGCGTTCTCGGCGATCCAGCGCAGCGGCTCGACACCGGCGGTCCGCACGATGTTGGCGCCGACCTGCTCGTCACCCTCGAGGCCGAGGCCCTCGACGACGGAGACCGCGTGGGCGAGCGAGGAGCCACCGCCGGCGACGATGCCCTCCTCGATGGCCGCGCGGGTCGCGGAGATCGCGTCCTCGATGCGGTGCTTCTTCTCCTTGAGCTCGACCTCGGTGTGGGCGCCGACCTGGATGACGCAGACGCCACCGGCGAGCTTCGCGAGGCGCTCCTGGAGCTTTTCGCGGTCCCAGTCGGAGTCGGTCCGCTCGATCTCGGACTTGATCTGGTTGACCCGACCGGTGACGTCGTCGGCGGCACCCTGGCCGTCGATGATCGTCGTCGCGTCCTTGGTGACGACGACACGACGGGCCTGACCGAGGTCCTCGAGACCGACCTGGTCGAGCTTGAGGCCGACCTCCTCGGCGATGACCTGACCGCCGGTGAGAATGGCAATGTCCTGGAGCATCGCCTTGCGGCGGTCGCCGAAGCCCGGGGCCTTGACGGCCGCGACGTTGAAGACGCCCTTGAGCTTGTTGACGACGAGGGTGGAGAGGGCCTCGCCCTCGATGTCCTCGGCGATGATGAGCAGCGGCTTGCCGCTCTGGACGACCTTCTCCAGCACCGGGAGGATGTCCTGGATCGTGGAGATCTTGCCCTGGTTGATCAGGACGTAGGCGTCCTCGAGGACACCCTCCATGCGCTCCGGGTCGGTGACGAAGTAGGGGCTGATGTAACCCTTGTCGAACTGCATGCCCTCGGTGAAGTCGAGCGCGGTCTCGGCAGTCGAGGACTCCTCGACGGTGATGACGCCGTCCTTGCCGACCTTGTCGAAGGCGTCGGCGATGATGCCGCCGATGCCCTGGTCCTGGGCGGAGAGGGAGGCGACCTGCGCGATCTCCTCCTTGCCCTCGACCTCGCGGGCGATCTCGAGGAGGCGCGCGGAGACGGCCTCGACGGCCTTGTCGATGCCCCGCTTGAGGCCGGACGGAGCGGCGCCGGCGGCGACATTGCGCAGGCCCTCCTTGACCATGGCCTGGGCGAGGACGGTCGCGGTCGTCGTGCCGTCACCGGCGACGTCGTTGGTCTTGGTCGCGACCTCCTTGGCGAGCTGCGCACCGAGGTTTTCGTACGGGTCCTCGAGCTCGATCTCGCGGGCGATGGTCACGCCGTCGTTGGTGATCGTCGGGGCGCCCCACTGCTTGTCGATGACGACGTTGCGACCCTTGGGGCCGAGCGTCACCTTGACGGCGTTGGCGAGCTGGTCGACGCCGCGCTGGAGGGCGTCACGGGCGGAGTCGTTGAACTCCAGTTCCTTGGCCATGTTTGTCCTTAGGTTCTTGACGAAGGGAGATAAAGAGCGACGCCCCGGCAGGCCCGGGAGAGGGCCGCACCCGGGGCGTCAGCTGTGTGTCGTGCGCAGGCTCAGGCGAGGATCGCGAGCACGTCGCGGGCGGAGAGGATGAGGTACTCCTCGCCACCGTGCTTGATCTCGGTGCCGCCGTACTTGGAGTAGATGACGCGGTCGCCGACGGAGATGTCCATCGGGACGCGCTCGTCACCGTCGTCGTTGAAACGGCCGGGGCCGACGGCGACGACCTCGCCCTCCTGCGGCTTCTCCTTGGCGGTGTCCGGGATGACGAGGCCGGAGGCGGTGGTCTGCTGCGCCTCGATGCCCTTGACGACGATCCGGTCCTCGAGCGGCTTGATGGAAACCGACACGGTGACTCCTTCTGTGGGACGAATGTGAGTTCTGGGGCGAAGCCTGGCCGGGCGCCGTCGCGGGGGTCGTCCAACCGTGGCATCTGGCACTCGCCAGTGGTGAGTGCCAAGATCAATCTAGGACGCCATCTGGCACTCGGTCAACCCGAGTGCCAGCGAGGGTGGCGGCTGCGGATCGGGCGCCCACCATGGACAATGCGCCTGTGGACATCCAGACCGTGCGTTGGCTCGCCTCCCCCGAGGGGCATGCCCACCTGCACGGTCTCCCCGAGTACACGGAGGCGGAGGCCGTCACGGTCACCGCCCGCCTGCGCAGGGAGGGACTCACCGCCGAGCAGGCCGCCGGCCTGATGACGCAGAAGCGCCTCCAGGGCCGGGCCCGCGACAAGTTCGGCGAGTTCGCCGAGGGCATGCTCTTCACCCCCGACGGCCTCGAGCAAGCCAGCCGGCTCGAGGTCGCCGCCACCCACGCCGGCCGCTACGCCGCGGCGAGCCTCGCGACGGTCCACGACCTCGGCTGCGGCATCGGCTCGGACGCGATGGCGATGAGCGCTCTCGGCGTCACCGTCCACGGCGTCGACGCCGACCCGCTCACTGCCGCCATCGCCGACGTCAACCTGCGGCCGTGGCCCGACAGCCGGGCACGCACGGGCGTGGCCGAGGACTTCGAGGCGCCGCTGGACCCCCTTCGCTCCCGCGCCGGCGTGTGGCTCGACCCCGCCCGCCGCACCCCGGGGGTGGCCGACCGCTCCGGGCGCACCCGACGGGTCTTCCGGCTCGACGAGATCTCACCGTCGTGGGACTTCGTGCTCTCCGTCGCCCGCGATGTGCCCGCGACCGGGGCCAAGCTCTCCCCGTCGCTCCCCCACGACATCCCACCGCTCGGCACCGAGGCCCAGTGGACCTCGTGGCAGGGCACCGTCCTCGAGTGCACCGTCTGGTGGGGGCCGCTCGTCAAGGAGGCCGGCCGGTCCGCCCGCGTCCTGCGCAAGGGGGCCCCGCCCGTCGAGGTCGACCAGCGCAGCTGCGAGGAGGACCCCGGCGTCGCGCACTCCCTCGACGACACGGGCACCTGGCTCTACGAGGCCGACCGTGCGGTCACGCGTGCCGGGCTCATCGGCACGGTCACCGGCGCGGTCTCGGGCATCGAGCTCGAGGCCGGCCTGGGTTACGTCACGAGCGATCAGGCGCTCGACCTCGGCCACGCCCGCCGCTACGAGGTCCTCGAGGCGATGCCCTTCACCGTCAAGGGCCTGCGCGCCTGGCTGCGCGAGCGCGGCATCACCGGGCTGACGGTCAAGAAGCGCGGGATCCGGCTCGACGAGGACCAGCTGCGCAAGCAGCTGAAGATCGGCCGCGGCGCAGGGTCCGGCGAGAGCGCGACCATCGTGCTCACGCGCGTCGGCGGCGACCAAGTTGTCCTCGTCGTGCGCCCGGCTGCTCTCGCCGACGGCTAAGTCTGCCGCCCCGCGTCAGTGGCGTCGGCTCGGCCGCATCACGCTCCACCGCAGGGCGAGCAGCAGACCCAGACCGGCCGCACCGGCGAGGACCACGAGTGCGCCGCCTGACGCGGAGTCCATCGGCCCACCGTCGGTCTGGACGACGTCAGGTGTCTCCGGGCCACCGGAGACGGTCGCCGTCGGCCCCCCGGTCGTCGTCGAGGTCGGCTGGCTCGTGGTCGCCGTCGGGTCGCTCGTCGTCGTCGACGTCGGGGTGGAGCTGGTCGAGGTGGAGGTGGTGCTCGTCGACGTGCTGCTCGACGATGTCGTCGAGGTGGAGGTCGAGGTCGTTGAGGTGGCGGTCGTCGGGCTCGCTGCCGTGACGGTGACCGGGGCGGTGTCCTCGGCGGCGACGACGGTCACGCCCTCGCCCGTCGCACTGGCCGTGTTGGTGTACGTCCCTGCGACGTCGGAGACGGTGGCCCGGAAGCTCAACGACACCGAGCCCGGGGTGTCGCCCGTCGCTGCAGGTACCTCGATGTCATCCGTCCACGTCAGGTCGGTGGTGCCCGTCGGGTCGTTCGTCGTCGCGCCGGTCGTCGAGCCCGGCACGTAGGTGAACCCGGCGGGCAGCGAGTCAGTCACCGAGCTCACGACCTGGCTCGTCGCCCCGGGATTGGAGACCCGGATCGTGTAGGTGACCTCGGAGCCGGCCGACACCTCGGACTGGTCAACCGTCTTGCTCACGGTGAGCGGAGTCGTGCCGACGGGTGAGAAGAAGGTCAGGCTCGACAGCGTCACGGTGGCGCCCTGGCTGATCTCCCGAGTCCACGAGATCGCGATGCCGTTGTCGATCCGCTCGTCGCAGCGACAGGTGTTGGGCAGCATCTCGCCTCTGCCGATCGCCTCCCACACCTGGCTGTACCCGGCCTCGATGTAGGCGGCACCGCTGCTCAGTGGCCGCATGCCCTCGACCCGCTCGGGGTTGACGGAGTCAGGCTGCGCCTTGCAGACCGGGGAGTTGCCGTCGAGGACCTGCCCGAGCCCGAAGTCGCTGTCCTGGAGGTAGCAGTCGCCACCGCGGAAGACCACGGCATCACCGGTGGTCGCACCGCCGGTGATGCGGATGTCCGTCCGGTAGGCGGTCGCCCCGGCGACGTAGGTGTCGACCTGCGTTAGCGTCGCCCCGGTGTCACCCAGACCGACCGTCGTGGTGACGGTGTAGGGACTGGCACTCGTCCCGGCCCCGGTCGGCCCGCTCTGCGAGACCGCGGTGAAGGGCTCGTAGTTGTCGACCAGGGTGGCATCGCCACCCGCCGGGACCCTCTCGGGGCCGAAGAGCCGGTCGTCGAAGGCGACGAAGGTGCCGCAGGCGATGTCGTCGTACCACTCACCCATCACGTCGCCCTCGTAGCGCACGTCGCAGTTGAGCACCGGCGAGATGTCGATCGAGGTGAGCGGTCCCCCCGACTCGATCTCTGCGGCGGACGACGACGGCGCACCGGCCACGGCACCGAACATGGTCAGGACGGCGGCAAAGAACCACCGGGACATCGACGTACGTACACGCATCGCGCCTCCCCAGACGTGTGTCGTGGGACACGGTAGCGGCAACGGCGCGCCGCGTACAGGGGTCTGCGCGCCCGAGCCCGGGGCCCCCCTTCGCCCTCGCAGGTAGCGTGCATGCCATGTCGACCCGAGCCCGTCACCTGACCCGCGCCGCCGCAGGCCTCGCCGTCCTCGCCCTCGTCGGGTGCGGCGGCGGGACCGGAGAGGACCCGACCGGCTCGACGTCGTCTCCGGCGAGCTCCGGGTCGAGCACGTCGACCTCGACCTCCGCGTCGTCGTCGCCGACCTCCTCGAGCACCTCCTCACGGTCCTCGAGCTCGGCCTCCGCGACCGCGGACGGCCCGAAGGCCAGCGCCTGCGTCTCGCGGGTACGCGACGCCATGACGCCCACCCAGCAGGCCGGCCAGCTGATCATGGCCGCCATGCAGCCGGGCCCGGCGACCAGCCTCGACCAGGTCATCGGGGTGCAGGGCCTGGGCTCGATGCTCTACCTCGGCGGCTGGCAGGACCGCTCCACCGTGGCTGCCGCCAGTCAGCACCTGCAGGAGGTCGCCCCGACCGTCGACGGCACCAAGGTCGGCATGCTCGTCGCGGCCGACCAAGAGGGTGGCGAGGTCCAGCAGCTCACCGGCACGGGCTTCACCCCGATGCCCTCCGGCCTCGAGCAGGCCCAGGACGCCGACCTGCGGGCCTCGGCCCAGGCGTGGGGCAGCGAGCTCAAGCAGGCGGGTGTCAACGTCAACCTCGCCCCCGTCGCCGACACCGTCCCGGCGGACATCGGACGGGCCAACGAGCCGATCGGCAAGTGGGACCGGCAGTACGGCTCGACCCCGGTGGCCGCCGGCAAGGGCTCGCTCGCCTTCGCCCGCGGCATGCAGGACGCCGGCGTGGAGCCGACGGTCAAGCACTTCCCGGGCATCGGTCGGATCACCGGCAACACCGACCTGCAGGCCACCGGCATCACCGACTCCACGGCGACGACGAAGGACCCCTACCTCGCCCCCTTCGCCGAAACCATCGAGGGCGGGACCAAGATCGTCATGGTCGGCTCCGCCAGGTACTCGAAGATCGACGGCGAGACGCCCGCCCTGTTTTCGCAGAAGATCGTCACCGGCATGCTCCGCGAGGACATGGACTTCGACGGCGTCGTCATCACCGACGACGTCGGTGCGGCCAAGGCGGTCGCCGCGACCCCGGTGCCGGAGCGGGCCACGAAGTTCGTCGCCGCCGGTGGCGACATCGTGCTGACCGCCGACCCCAGCCAGGTCCCGACGATGGTCTCCGCGATCGAGACCAAGGCGAAGGGCGACACGGCCTTCGGCAAGCAGGTCACGGCCTCGGTGACCCGGGTGCTGACTCTCAAGGAGGACATGGGCCTGCTGCGCTGCGGCTGAGCCCACCTGCGCATTTCCCTAGGGAAATACGGCCCCACCTGCGCATTTCCCTAGGGAAATACGGCCCCACCTGCGCATTTCCCTAGGGAAATACGGCCCCACCTACGCATTTCCCTAGGGAAATACGGCCCCACCTACGCATTTCCCTAGGGAAATACGGCCCCACCTACGCATTTCCCTAGGGAAATACGGCCCCACCTACGCATTTCCCTAGGGAAATACACAGGCGAAGGGGGTCAGTGGGCGTGGTCGTGGTCGACGTGCACCGGCAGGCCGGTGCGCACGTCGGTCACCGGCAGCGAGCTGTCGGCGGGCAGCGAGAGGTCGCTCGCCGGCCTCCCCTTGAGCATCATCTGGGCGCCGAGGCTGGCGACCATCGCGCCGTTGTCGGTGCACAGCCCCGGCCGCGGGACGCGCAGCTGGATGCCTGCGTCGTCGCAGCGCTGCTGTGCCATGGCCCGCAACCGCGAGTTGGCCGCCACCCCACCACCGACCTGCAGGGCAGCGACGTCGTGCTCGGTGCACGCGAGCACCGCCTTGCGGGTGAGCACGTCGACGACCGCCTCCTGGAAGGACGCGGCGACGTCGGCCACCGGCACCTCCCGACCAGCGGCGCGCTCGGCCTCGATCCACCGGGTGACGGCGGTCTTGAGGCCGGAGAAGGAGAAGTCGAAGCGGTGGCGCTCCATGTCCTTGCGATTGGACAGCCCCCGAGGGAAGTCGATGGTGATCTGCCCGTCGCTCGCCGCCCGGTCGATGTGCGGACCACCCGGGAAGGGCAGCCCGAGCACCCGCGCCACCTTGTCGAAGGCTTCCCCGGCGGCGTCGTCAATCGTCGACCCGAGGCTGCGGATGTCATGCGTGACATCGGGGACGAGCAGCAGCGAGGAGTGCCCGCCGCTCACGAGCATCGCCATCGTCGGCTCCGGCAGCGGCCCGTGCTCGACGATGTCGACGGCCACGTGGCTCGCGAGGTGGTTGACCCCGTAGATCGGCAGGCCGAGAGCGACGGCCAAGGCCTTGGCCGAGGCGACGCCGACCATGAGCGGACCGGCGAGCCCCGGGCCAGCGGTCACGGCGATGCCGTCGAGGTCGGTCAGGGCCACGCCGGCCTCACGGCAGGCCCGCTCGATGGTCGGGACCATCGCCTCGAGGTGCGCCCGGGAGGCGACCTCGGGCACGACGCCTCCGAAGCGGGCATGCTCCTCGACGCTCGAGGCGACGGCGTCGACGAGCAGCTCGGTGCCGTGGACGATGCCGACGCCGGTCTCGTCGCACGAGGTCTCGATGCCGAGGACGAGTGGTGCATCCGTCATGCCTGCGTCTCCTGCGTCAGGTCGAGGGCGAGGACGAGCGCGTCGACCCCACCCGGGTAGTAGCCGCGTCGGGTCTGCAGCAGCCCGAACCCGGCAGAGTCGTAGAGCCCGCGCGCCGCGACGTTGTCGGCCCGGACCTCGAGCACGAGCCGCTCGGCCCCGGCGGCCCGGGCCCGGTCGACGAGCTCGGCGAGCAGCCGGCGGCCCAGGCCGGTGCCGCGCGCCCGGGGCAGCGTCGCGATGGTCATGACGTCGCTGGTGTCACCCGCGTGGTCGAGCCCACCGTAGCCGGCGATGCCGTCGGCGTCCTCCGCGACGACGTACTCGCGCCGCGGCCGTCCGGCGAGCTCGCCCCACCACGAGGCGAGGCTCCAGGCCTCGGCCCCGAAGAGCTCCCGCTCGTGGTCGGCGAGCACCGCGAGGTCCTGCCACCGCGCCTCCCGCAGGCGAAGGGGGGTCACCGTCGCCGTCGTCACCGGGTCCCCCCGGCCGCGCCGGCTCCGCCGGCAGCACCGGCAGCAGCGGGCGCCACGGCGTCGGGTCGGCGCAGGTAGAGCGGCTCGACGGGCATGTCCGCGCCGGCGGCGATGCGAGTGGCGGCGAGGGCCGCGAGCGCACCGGCGTCGACGTCGAGCAGGTCGACCCCCGGCAGGGTCAGGGCCGCGGGGAGCAGCTCGGGGTAGACCACGGGCCCACGGCCGATGGTCGGCAGGGCGCGCACGGGCTCGGGCAGGTCGGCCGGCTTGGTGACGGCGGGCCCCTCCTGGAGGACGACCTCCCCTGCGGTGCAGTCGTAGCGGGCCCAGTACACCTCCTTGCGACGGGCATCGGTGGCGACGAGCAGCTCGCCCTCGTGCCCGTGGGCGGCGGCGGCTGCCGCGAGCGCGTCGAGGGAGCAGACGCCGTGGACGGTGATGCCACGGGCGTGGGCGAAGGTCTGCGCGGTGACGAGCCCGACGCGCAGCCCGGTGAAGGGCCCCGGCCCGGTGCCGACGGCGACGTGCGTGACCTCGGTGACGTCGGTGCCGGCCGCGGCGAGGGCGTCGACGATCATCGGCGCGAGCAGCTCGGTGTGGCGTCGCGCGTCAACGGTGGTGCGGGTGGCGAGCACCTGCTCGCCGTCGTGGACGGCGACGGTGATCGCGGAGGTGGCGGTGTCCAGTGCGAGCAGCCTCATCGGTCGCTCCCTTCGTCACGCAGGTGGGCCTCGACGTCGACACCGGCCCAGCGGTCCCCGACGCCGACGACCTCGAGGGTGCGGGCCTCGGTGGCGGGGTCGGCGGTCAGGGTGATCTCGAGTCGGTCGTCGGCCAGGCCCTCGACGAGCCCTGCCCCCCACTCGACGACGGTCACCGCCTCGTCGAGCTCGGAGTCGAGGTCGAGGTCGTCGAGCTCGGCGGCCCCGCCGAGCCGGTAGGCGTCGACGTGCACGAGCTCGGGCCCCCCGACGAGCGAGGGGTGGACCCGGGCGATGACGAAGGTCGGTGAGGTCACCGCTCCCCGGACCCCGAGGCCCGCGCCGAGACCACGGGTGAGCGTGGTCTTGCCCGCGCCGAGGCCTCCGGTGAGCACGACGAGGTCACCGGCGCGCAGCAGCGTCGCCAGGCGCCGCCCGAGGGCCGTCGTCGCGTCGGTGTCCGGCAGGAGCAGGCTCATGCGGTCTGCCCCGTGACCGCCTCGCCGGCCCGCTCCGCGTCCTCCTGGGGGTCGATGCCGCGCGGCCGCTCGAGCAGCCCGAGGATCGCGTCGGTGACCGCCGCGGGACGCTCGAGCTGGAGCAGGTGACCGACACCGGGGATGACGACGTGCTCGGCGGCGGGCAGGGCCTCGGCGAGCCGCTCGCTGTGCGCGGGCGGGGTGAGCACGTCCTTGGAGCCGGCGACGATGAGCACGGGGGTCTCGACGAGCCCCGCCAGGGCCTCGCGCACGTCGAGCTCGTCGAGCTCCGGCAGGAAGGCCCCGATCGTGTCCAGGCGCGTCCCGAAGACCATGGTGGCGACATTGCGCAGCATCTCGCGCGGCATCGCCCCGCCGAAGGCATAGCGCTGCACGGTGCGGTCCTCGACCGCGCGGCCGGCGGCCCGCAGGACCCCCCAGACGCCCTCGCGCGCACCGAGCCCGCCGAGGAAGCCGGGCCCGAGGCGGGCGATGATCCGGTCGAAGGTCCGCCCCAGCCCGAGCTGGACCAGACTGCCCCCGCCGGCACTCGTCGCGATGAGCGCCGCTCCGCTCACCCGGGCTCGGGTGAAGTCGGGGTAACGACCGGCGAAGCTCATGATCGTCATGCCGCCCATCGAGTGCCCGACGAGGACGAGCTCGCCCTCGTTCGTCGTCGCGTCGATGACTGCGCGCAGGTCCCTGCCGAGCTGGTCGATGGTGCAGTGCTCGAGGTCGCCGACCTCGGAGACACCGTGGTTGCGCTGGTCGTAGCTGACGACGCGATAGCCCTCGGCGACGAGCGCGCGCCGCTGGTGGACCCACGAGCTGAGGTTGAGCACGAACCCGTGGATGAGCACGACGGTGGGTCCCGCGGCGGGCGTCCACCCCTCCGGCTCGTCGATCTCGACGTGCAGCACCAGTCCGTCGCTCGCCGGCACCGCGAGCACCTTGTCCGCGACGAAGGGGAAGACGTGCACCCGGTCGTGGGCGGTCACGGCGTGGGCTCGCGAGCGCCGCACCGCCGATCGGCCGGCCCACCCGGCGCCGGCGATGACGACGCCCCCGGCCGCGGCGGCGGCCAGCCCGAGGCCGGTGGCGGCTGCTGCGCCGAGGCCCTTGTCGCCGGTCGTGCCGCCGTCAGTGTGCTGCGGGTCCATCACGCGCCCTCCAGGTAGCGGCGCGGGACACGGGGTCCGAGCCGGGTGACGATCTCGTAGTTGATGGTGTCGATGGCCGCCGCCCAGTCCTGCGCGGTCGGCTCGCCGTCGGCCTCGCGGCCGATGAGCACGACCTCGTCGCCGGCCTGCGCCGTGCTCTCGGGTCCGAGATCGAGGACGACCTGATCCATGCACACCCGACCGGCGACCGTGTACCGCTGCCCACCGACCTGCATCGGCCCGACGCCGGAGGCGTGCCGCGGTATGCCGTCGGCGTACCCCAGGGGGACGAGGCCGAGGCGGGTGTCCCCCGTCGTCGTGTAGAGGTGGGCATAGGAGACGCCCTGGTCGGCGGGGCAGTCCTTGACGTTGATGAGCCGGGCCACGACGCGCATGGCCTCGCGCAGGCCGAAGTGGGTCGGGCCGCCGATGTGCGGCACCGGGCTCAGCCCGTAGAGCGCGACGCCCGGGCGCACCATGTCGAAGTGCGACGACGGGTTGGTCAGCGTCGCCGCGGAGTTGGCCAGGTGGCGGATGCGTGGTCGCAGCCCCGCCCGCTCGGCGTCGGCGAGGATCGCGACGAAGGTCTCCTGCTGCGCCCGCACCGTCGGGTGGTCCGGCGCGTCGGCGTAGGCGAAGTGGCTGAAGATGCCCTCGACGTCGAGCACGCCCTCGGCCTCGAGCCGGGCGGACTCGACGAGCATGCCGGCGAGGTCGTCGCGCCAGGCACCGCCACGACCCAGGCCGGTGTCGACCTTGAGGTGCACGCGGGCGGTGCGGTCCGTCGCGCGGGCTGCGGCCGCGATCTCGGCGAGCGCCCACGGGGCGCCGGCCGAGAGGGTGAGGTCGGCGCGTACGGCGGCGGCGAGGTCGGCGCCGGGCGGGAAGAGCCAGGTGAGGATCGGCGCCGTGACCCCCGCGGCCCGGGCGGCGAGCGCCTCGCCGAGCTGGGCGATCGCAAGGTGCGTGGCGCCGCCGGCGAGCGCGGCCTCGGCAACCGGGACGAGGCCGTGGCCGTAGGCGTCACCCTTGACGACCGCCATGACGGCGGCATCGCCCGCGAGCTCGTCGAGGCGGGCCACGTTGTCGCGGATCGCACCGAGGTCGATGTCCGCCCACGCCGAGAGGCCGACCGTGGACGCATCGCTCGGCAGGACCGAGGGGGTCGCGACGGACGGGAGGGCGGTGTGCGGGGTCGAGGTGTCCATGGGCACCCAAGGAGTCTAGGACGGCGAAGGGAGGCAGACTGGCAGGCATGACCTACCGCACCGACGACTACCAGGCCGACCGCACCCGCTACGACGCCACGGACTACCGCCGGTGCGGGCGCTCGGGGCTGCTGCTCCCCCCGATCTCGCTCGGGATGTGGCACAACTTCGGGGACGCGGAGCCGCTCGCGACCCAGCGCGCCGTGCTGCGGCGCGCCTTCGACCGGGGCGTCACCCACATCGACCTGGCCAACAACTACGGCCCGCCCTACGGCGCCGCGGAGCGCAACTTCGGCACGATCTTCGCGCAGGACTTCCGCCCCTACCGCGACGAGCTGATCCTCTCGACCAAGGCGGGGTGGGACATGTGGCCCGGCCCCTACGGTCGGGGTGGCGGCTCGCGCAAGTACCTCCTCGCCTCGCTCGACCAGTCGCTGGAGCGGATGGGCGTCGACTACGTCGACATCTTCTACAGCCACCGCTTCGACCCCGACACCCCGCTCGAGGAGACGATGGGTGCGCTCGATGCCGCGGTCCGCGCCGGCAAGGCGCTCTACGTCGGCATCTCCTCCTACGGCCCCGAGCGCACCCGCGAGGCGCACGCGATCCTGCGCGAGATGGGGACTCCGCTGCTCATCCACCAGCCGTCGTACTCGATGATCAACCGCTGGATCGAAGACGAGCTGCTCGACACCCTCGACGAGCTGGGTGTCGGGACCATCGCCTTCACCCCACTCGCCCAAGGCCTGCTGACCGACAAGTACCTCCGCGGCATCCCCGAGGACTCGCGCGCCGCGCGCGAGGGCACCGGTATCGCCGACCAGCTGACCGACGACAACCTCACGCGCATCCGCGCGCTCGACGCCATCGCCCGGGAGCGGGGCCAGACCCTCGCCCAGATGTCGCTGGCCTGGGCGCTGCGCGACGAGCGGGTCACCTCACTGCTCGTCGGCGCCCGCACCGTGGAGCAGCTCGACAACAGCCTGGACGCGCTGGAGCGGCGCGACTTCACCGACGCCGAGCTCGACCGCATCGACGACCACGCCGTCGACGGCGGGGTCAACTGGTGGGCGGAGTCGGCCGAGGGCTGACGGCTCAGGCCGTGAGCAGCCGCGCGACGGTCGCGCCGAGGGCGTGCGCGACGTCGAGCGCGCGCACCGGGCCCCCGGGGTTGGCGTCGTGCGCCGCCCGACCGTGGACGAGCGCGGCGAGCGACGCGGCCTCGGCGGGGTCGAGCCCGCCGGCGAGCAGCACCCCGGCGAGTCCGGCGAGGACGTCGCCCGACCCGGCCGTCGCCAGCCACGCCGGGGCGTCGTCCTGCACGTGTACCGGGCCGTCCGGGGCGACGACGAGCGTCGTCGCCCCCTTGAGCAGCACGGTCGCGCCGGTCAGGCCGGCGAGCATCCGCGCGTGCTCGAGCGGCGAGCCCTCGACCTCCTCGCGGGTGAGCTCGGTCGAGCGCCCGCGCAGCCGGGTGATCAGCCGCGCGCACTCCCCCGCGTGCGGCGTGAGGAGGGTGGGCGCCGCGCGCGGCCCGGTCACGAGGTCGAGGCCGCCGGCGTCGACGAGCACCGGCAGGTCGGAGGCCAGCGCCGCCCGGGCCACGTCGAGCTGCGCGCGGGCCGCGTCGTCGCTCGCCGTCGTCTCGAGACCGGGGCCGACGACCCAGGCCTGGACCCTCCCTTCGCCGACGACGGCCTCGGGGACCGCTGCGCGCACGAGAGCGGTGGGTGTCGGGGTCCCGACGTAGCGGACCATGCCAGCACCGGCGGTGACGGCCGCGGTCGTCGTGAGCACCGCTGCGCCGGTGTACTGCTCACCGCCTGCGACGACGCCGAGCACGCCGCGCGAGTACTTGTCGTCGTCAGGTCCGGGGGTCGGCCACAGCAGGGGCACGTCGTCGGGGGTGACCCGCACGACCGCAGGTGTCGCGTCGGTGAGGTCGAGCCCGATGTCGATGACCGTGAGCACCCCGCAGGCCGCCTCGGTCGGCGGCAGCAGGTGCACCGGCTTGGGCGCACCGAAGGTCACCGTCTCGTCGGCGAAGACCGCATCGGCGAGCGCGTCCCCGCCCTCGACGGGCTGACCGCTCGGGGTGTCGACGGAGATCACCCAGGTCCGGTCGCGGATCGCGTCCACCCACGGGCGGGCGAAGGGCGGCAGCCCCGGCCGTCCGCCGATGCCGGTGATGCCGTCGAGGACGACCTCGGCCCGGGAGATCGCGGTGAGCGCCTCGGGTCCGCCGTCGAACAGCCGGACGCCGCGGGCGCGGGCGAGGTCGGCCGCCTCGGTCTGCACCTGCGAGGCGCTCGTGTCGACGCACACGGCCGCGGTCTCGAAGCCGCGCTTGGCCAGGCGGGCGATGGCGAAGAGGGTGTCGGCGCCGTTGTTGCCCGGCCCGACGAGGGCACACACCCGTCGGGCACCGCGCTCGCGCATCCGCCCGGCGGCGATGCGCGCGACGCCCCGCGCCGCGCGCTGCATGAGCTCACCGCTCTCGAGCAGCTCGGGCAGGGCCGCCTCGGCGGCACGGACGGTCTCGACGGAGTACCCGGTGATCACGCTCGCGACGGTACCCTCCCGCCCTTCGCCCGGCTGTGGCCGGTCCGACGAAGGGAGGTCAGGCCGACTCGGCGACGACCATCGCCGTGGCGATGCCCCCGTCGTGGCTCAGCGACAGGTGCATCCGGGCGACGCCGAGCAGCTCGGCACGCTCGGCGACGGCACCGCTGATGGCCAGCACCGGCTCGCCGTGCTCGCCGTTGGTCACCTCGACGCCCTGCCAGGGCAGGTCGCCGGGGGTGCGCAGCGCCTTGCCGACAGCCTCCTTCGCGGCAAACCGGGCCGCGAGGGAGTGCAGCGGCAGCCCCTGCTCGCTCGGCGTGAAGACGCGACCGCGCAGAGCCGGGGTGCGGTCGAGCCGCTCCCCCAGCCGGGCGATGTCGACGACGTCGACGCCCACCCCGACGATCATCGGGTCACTCGACGGTGACGGACTTGGCCAGGTTGCGCGGCTGGTCGACGTCCAGACCCTTGGCGGTCGAGAGGTGCAGGGCGAAGATCTGCAGCGGGACGACGGTGAGCAGCGGCTGCAGCAGCGGCGAGGTGTGCGGGACGCGGATGACCTCGTCGGCGAAGGGCAGGACCTCCTCGTCGCCCTCCTGGGCGATGACGAGGGTGCGGGCACCCCGAGCGCGGATCTCCTGGATGTTGGAGACGACCTTCTTGTGCAGCTCGTTGGGCGTGTCGGGGCCCGGGACGACGATGAAGACCGGCTGGCCGGGCTCGATGAGCGCGATCGGGCCGTGCTTGAGCTCGCCCGCCGCGAAGCCCTCGGCGTGGATGTAGGCGAGCTCCTTGAGCTTGAGTGCGCCCTCCATGGCGATCGGGTAGCCGACGTTGCGACCGAGGAAGAGGACCGAGCGGGTGTCGGCCATGAAGCGGGCGATCTCCTTGACCCGGTCCATCTCGGTGAGCAGCGAGGCGATCTTGTCCGGTACCTCGTGCAGCTCGGCCATGACCGCCCGGGCGTCGTCGGCGAAGGTGCCGCCGCGCAGCTGGGCGAGGTAGAGACCGAGGACGTAGCAGGCGGTGATCTGGGCGAGGAAGGCCTTGGTTGAGGCGACGGCGATCTCCGGGCCGGCGTGCGTGTAGAGGACCGCGTCGGACTCGCGCGGGATCGTCGCCCCGTGGGTGTTGCAGACCGAGACGGTGAGCGCGCCGAGGGAGCGGGCATGGCGCACGGCCATCGCCGTGTCGGCGGTCTCTCCGGACTGGCTGATCGAGACGACGAGGGTGCGGTCGGAGACGATCGGGTCGCAGTAGCGGAACTCGTGCGCGAGGGAGACCTCGACGGGGATGCGGGTCCAGTGCTCGATGGCGTACTTGGCGACCATGCCCGCGTAGGCGGCGGTGCCGCACGCGACGATGGTGATCCGGTCGATGTCCTTGAGCTTGCCCTCGTCGATGCGCAGCTCGTCGAGGACGAGCTTGCCGTCGGCATCGGTGCGGCCGAGGAGGGTGTCGCCGACCGCGTGGGGCTGGTCGTTGATCTCCTTCTCCATGAAGGTGTCGTAGCCGCTCTTCTCGGCAGCTGCGGCGTCCCAGGTGACCTCGTAGGGCTTGCCCTCGGCGGGCGTGCCGTCGAAGTTCATCACCGTGTGCGACGTCGGCGTGATCGTGACGATCTGGTCCTGGTCGAGCTCGACGGCCTGCTTCGTGTAGCCGATGAAGGCCGCCACGTCGGAGCCGAGGAAGTTCTCCCCTTCGCCCAGACCGACGACGAGCGGGCTGTTGCGGCGGGCCGCGACGACCGTGTCCGGGGCGTCGGCGTGCACGGCGAGGAGGGTGAAGGCGCCCTCGAGACGGTTGACGACCGAGCGCATCGCCTCGGTGAGGTCGCCCGACTCGGCGAAGGCCGCGGCGAGCAGCTGCGCGGCGACCTCGGTGTCGGTCTCCGACGTGAAGGTGACGCCCTGGGCCAGCAGCTCCTGCTTGAGCTGGTGGAAGTTTTCGACGATGCCGTTGTGGACGACGGCGAGCTTGCCGTCCGCCCCACCGCGGTGGGGGTGCGCGTTTTCGTCCGTCGGGCCGCCGTGGGTGGCCCAGCGGGTGTGCCCGATCGCGGTCGCGGCGGAGGGCACCGTGTCGCCCTCGAGGGCCTCGCGGAGGTTCGCCAGCTTGCCGGCGCGCTTCTGCGTGTAGACCTCGTCACCGGCGACGAGCGCGACGCCCGCGGAGTCGTACCCGCGGTACTCGAGGCGCGCGAGGCCCTCCATGACGACGTCCAGGGGGCGGGCTCCCGTGTCGGGGCCGACGTATCCAACGATTCCGCACATGCGGGACAGGCTATCCGTCGGATCGCTCTGCGCAGAAAAGGTGGGACACAATGGGCGCGTGTCCACCGCCGCCACCTCGACCCTGCCCTCCCCCTTCGTCGAGCTCGACCGGCAGGCATGGGCCCACCTGCGCGAAAACCACCCGCTCAACCTCGACGAGGGCGACCTCTCCCGGCTGCGCGGCCTGAGCGACCCGATCGACCTCGAGGAGGTGCAGGAGGTCTACCTGCCGCTGTCGCGGCTGCTGACCTTCTACGTCTCGGCGACCACCCGCCTGCACCGCATCACCTCGACCTTCCTCGGCGAACGCCCGCCCAAGGCCCCCTTCGTCATCGGGGTCGCCGGGTCGGTGGCGGTCGGCAAGTCGACGACCGCCCGCATCCTGCGCGAGCTCATGCAGCGTTGGCCGGACACGCCCAAGGTCGACCTCGTGACGACCGACGGCTTCCTCCTGCCCAATGCCGAGCTCGAGCGACGAGGCCTGCTCCAGCGCAAGGGCTTCCCGGAGGCCTACGACCGGCGGGCGCTGCTGCGCTTCATCTCGGCGGTCAAGGCCGGCCAGCCGGAGGTCTCCGCGCCGGTCTACTCCCACCTGACCTACGACATCGTCCCGGACGAGCGCATCGTGGTGCGCCAGCCCGACGTGCTCATCGTCGAGGGGCTCAACGTGCTCCAGCCGCCGGGGGTGCGCAGCGACGGGCGCACCGGCCTCGCCGTCAGCGACTTCTTCGACTTCTCCGTGTACGTCGACGCCAACCTCACCGACATCAAGCGCTGGTACGTCGACCGCTTCCTGCGGCTGCGCCAGACCGCCTTCGCCGACCCCGCCTCCTACTTCCACCGCTACGCGGACCTGACCGACGAGCAGGCCGAGGCCCGCGCGCTGCACATCTTCGAGACGATCAACCAGCCCAACCTCGTCGACAACGTCCTCCCGACGCGTGGCCGCGCCACCCTCGTCCTGACGAAGGGGGCCGACCACCAGGTCCGCCGCATCCGCCTGCGCAAGCTCTAGCGCCTCCGCGCCTCCGCGCCTCCGAGCCCGCGTGGCCGAGTCCCCTCTTCCGTGCCGGCGGGGTGTTGGTGACGTCGGCGCCGACAGCGACGGACGAAAGATGGTGTCGGCGCACATCAGGCCGAAGTCAGTCACGACAACCGCCGGCCATCGATGAACGCAGGACTTCGGCGGGCGCCGACATCTTCTTTCGTCCAGCGGCCAACCAGCCAACGACGCAGCCCCCGCGACCTCGTGGTCGCGGGGGCTGCGTCGGGGGCGGCTCAGTACCAGTGCGGGTTGTTGCTGTCCCAGAAGGCCTTGGCCTGGCAGGGGCTGCCGTAGGAGGCCTTGATGTAGTCCATGCCCCAGATCATCTGGGTGACCGGGTTGGTCTTCCAGTCCGGGCCGGCGGTGGCCATCTTGTCGGCCGGCAGCGACTGCGGGATGCCATAGGCGCCCGACGAGGAGTTGGTCGCGTCCCAGGTCCAGTTGCTCTCGCCGTTCCACAGGCTGATCAGGCAGGACCACTCACCCTCGCCCCAGCCGTACTCGCCGAGCAGCTGCTTGGCGTAGGGCTGCGGGTCGCGCTGGATGATCTTGATCTCGGCGTCGGTGAAGTCGCGCTCGGAGATCGGCTTGGCCTTCTCCTCGGCGCGCTTCTTCTCCTCGGCCTTCTTCTTGGCGGCGGCCTTGCGCTCGGCAGCCGCCTTCTTCTTCGCGGCGGCCCGCTTCTTGGCCTCGGCGGCCGAGAGGCGGTCCTGCTCGCGGGAGGCGCTGCGGGAGACGTTGGTGGCGCGGCGGCTCTCGGCCAGCCGCGCGGTGTCGACGGTCTCGGAGTCCGCGGCGGGGCTGGCCGACTGCTCGGGGGAGGTCAGGGTGGTGGCCGTCCCACCGGTGTCGTGCGAGGGGTCGCCGATGGCGACGGTGGCGCCGACCGAGCCGAGCATCGCGACGGCGATGGCACCGCCGACGACGGGGCGACGGACGGCCGACAGGCCGGTGCGCTTGCGCGCGTGACGCGCCGCGCCGTGTCTGGGCGTGTAGCTGTCCGAGCGCACGTCACCAGCTCCTTCCATGGGACAGCCACCCGCGAGGAGTGGCTGTGGTGTGCCGGGCGCTTCAGGGGTGCGTGACCGGCCGTTATGCTTTTGAGACCCTAACCCACCGCCCGCGGCCGAGCAAAGGGCCGTCCACAACCCCAGCACGAAGGGGAGGCCCCGCCCGATCGCCGGGCGGGGCCTCCCCCTTCGTCCCGGCGTCAGACGTCCAGGCCCTCGAGCAGGTCCGTGACGAGTGCGGCGATCGGGCTGCGTTCGCTGCGCGTCAGGGTGACGTGGGCGAAGAGGGGGTGCCCCTTGAGCGTCTCGATGACGGCGGCGACGCCGTCGTGGCGCCCGACCCGCAGGTTGTCGCGCTGGGCGACGTCGTGGGTGAGCACGATCTTGGAGTTCTGCCCGATGCGCGACATCACCGTGAGCAGCACATTGCGCTCGAGGCTCTGCGCCTCGTCGACGATGACGAAGGCGTCGTGCAGGCTCCGGCCGCGGATGTGGGTCAGCGGCAGCACCTCGAGCATCTCGCGGTCGATGATCTCGTCGACGACCTCCTTGGAGACGAGCGCCCCGAGGGTGTCGTGCACCGCCTGGGCCCACGGCCCCATCTTTTCCTGCTCGCTGCCGGGCAGGTAGCCCAGCTCCTGCCCGCCGACGGCGTAGAGGGGGCGGAAGACGACGACCTTGCGGTGCTGGCGGCGCTCCATGACCGCCTCGAGCCCCGCGCACATCGCGAGCGCGCTCTTGCCGGTGCCGGCCCGTCCGCCGAGGCTGACGATGCCCACGTCGGGGTCGAGGAGCAGGTCGAGGGCGATCCGCTGCTCCGCCGACCGGCCGTGCAGGCCGAAGGCGTCGCGGTCACCGCGCACGAGGCGCACCTGCTTGTCGGCACCGACCCGGCCCAGGGCGCTGCCCTTGGGCGAGAGGATCTTCAGCCCCGTGTGGCAGGGCAGCTCGGCGGCCGCGAGGTGCTCGACCCGACCGGTCTCGTAGAGGGTGTCGACCTCCTCGGCGGTCATGTCGAGCTCGCTCATGCCGGTCCAGCCGGAGTCCGACGGTCGCTGCTCGTGGCGGTACTCCTGGGCATCGATGCCGACGGCGGAGGCCTTGACCCGCATCGGCAGGTCCTTGGAGACGATCGTCACCGAGGCGCCCTCGAGGGAGAGGTTCTTGGCGACGGCCAGGATGCGGGTGTCGTTGTCCCCGAGGCGAAACCCGCTCGGCAGGGACGTGGGGTCGGTGTGGTTGAGCTCGACCCGCAGGGTCCCGCCGTCCTCCCCCACCGGCACCGGGGCATCGAGCCGGCCCGCGGAGACGCGCAGGTCGTCGAGGAGGCGCAGCGCGGTCCGGGCGAAGTACCCGAGCTCCGGGTGGTGCCGCTTGGCCTCGAGCTCGGTGACGACGACGACCGGCAGGACGACCTCGTGCTCCTTGAAGCGCAGCATCGCCCGCGGGTCCGACAGGAGCACCGAGGTGTCGATGACGTACGTGCACGGGCCCTCTTCCTCGGGCGGGAGGTCCACCGGGTCGGGCGCGCCGTCGGGCTGCGCGAGCGAGGGGGTGACGGTCTGGGTCATCAGGTCGTCCACGTCGATCTCCTCCACGGGCGCCGCGCCGGCAGGCGCGCACGCGCCTACTCTCGGTGCTGGTGCCGGGACCGGGCCCTCGGCTGGAGCCGAGGCCGGGTCCGGCCTCTCCTGCTGTGCAGCAGCTCCATCGATGAGGCCTCCCGAACGCCCTGCCGTGTGCAGGTCGTCGTCATCAACGTACGACCGGCGCACGGTGGCACGCGCCACGTCGGCGGCGTGTCGGAGCGGGCTTCGCGATGTTCACCCCGTCGTCGCCTCAGGAGTCACACGGGCCACTCCAGGAGCACGCCGGCGGGACCGGAGGGAACGTCAGGCACCGTACCGACGGTGCCGGTCCGCGTAGGCCCGCAGGGCTCGCAGGAAGTCGACGCGGCGAAACTCCGGCCAGTAGACCTCGCAGAAGTAGTACTCGCTGTGCGCCGACTGCCACAGGAGGAACCCGGAGAGCCGCTGCTCCCCCGAGGTGCGGATGACGAGGTCGGGGTCGGGCTGGCCCTTGGTGTAGAGGTGTCCGCTGATGTCCTCGACGGTGAGCTCGCTGGCCACCTCCTCGAGGGTCGCACCCTCGGCCGCCCGGGTGCGCAGCAGCGAGCGCACCGCGTCGGCGATCTCCTGGCGGCCGCCGTAGCCGACCGCGACGTTGACGATGAGCCCCTCGACGTCGGCGGTCTCGTCCTCGGCCCGACGCAGCGCGGCCGCGGTCTGGACCGGGAGCATGTCGAGGGCGCCGGCCGCGTGCAGCTGCCACCGCTGGGCGGTCGCGAGGTCGGCCACCAGGCCCTCGATGATGCGCAGCAGCTTGTCCAGCTCCTGCGGCGGACGGGTGAGATTGTCGGTCGAGAGCAGCCACAGGGTGACGACCTCGACGCCGGCCTCCTCGCACCACTCGAGGAAGCTGCCGACATTGGCGGCACCCGCCTGGTGCCCATCGGCAGCATTGCCCCCGCGCGCCTTGGCGAAGCGGCGGTTGCCGTCGACGATCATCCCGACGTGCCGCGGCACGCTGGCCTGGTCGAGCTGCCCGACGAGGCGTCGTTCGTAGGCGGTGTAGAGCGGGTTGCGCACTCGCGGGTCCCTTCAGGCGAGGTCAGTGTCCCCAACCTATCGTCGGGCCGTGGCACCCCTCACAAAGGCGCTCCGGAGCCCGTCCGGGCATGGCCGACCTACGGGTGCGTAGGTTACCGTCGATCCATGGACTCCCCCCGCGCCGAGATCAAGGAGATCGCGCACGACGTCGGCGAGCAGGTCGATGCCTTCGTCGATGCCGTCAAGCCGCACCTGCGCGGCTGGCTCCATCTCGTCATGGCGCCGCTGGCCCTCGTCGGCGGTCTGGTCCTCACCTCGACGGCGCCGACCCAGGGGGGGCGCATCGCGGCCATGGTCTTCACCATCACCGCCGGGCTGCTCTTCGGCACGTCCGCCGTCTACCACCGCGGCAAGTGGGGCGGCCGGATGGCCGGCGCCCTGCGCCGCTGGGACCACGCCAACATCTTCCTCATCATCGCGGGGAGCTACACCCCCTTCGCGCTGATGCTGCCGCGCACGCAGGCGATCACGCTGCTCGTCATCGTCTGGAGCGGCGCCATCATCGGTGTGCTCTTCCGTGTGCTGTGGGTCGGCGCACCGCGCTGGCTCTACGTGCCCGTCTACGTGGCCCTGGGCTGGGTCGCGGTCTTCTACATCAAGCCGCTGCTGACGCACGGCGGGTGGACGATCCTCGCCTTCGTCATCGCCGGCGGCGCCCTGTACACCGCCGGGGCCGTCGTCTACGGCCTCAAGCGACCCAACCCGTCACCGCGGTGGTTCGGCTTCCACGAGATCTTCCACGCGCTGACGATCCTCGCCTTCATCTCACACTTCGTCGCCGCGACGCTCGCCCTCTTCGGGCCCATCGCCCAGTCCGGCTGACCCCTGCTCCCGGCCCGAGGCGACGTCGCTCTCGCGGCTGCGCTCGGCGGACTCCTCACGCGCCCGCTCCTGCTCGGCCCGCTGCCGCTGCGCGTCCCGCTCGGCGAGGTTCATCCGGCGCAGCCGGGTGAACATGTTGCGCATGAGCAGCCACAGCGCCAGCGCGAGGACGAAGAAGACGATGAAGGCCCAGATCCCCGGGCTGACCTCGGTGCTCGGGGAGTTCACTTCCACTCCCTGACGGTCGACGCGGTCCGTCGGTCGAGGACCGGCTCACGCCTCGGACGAAGGGAGAGCGCGTCCGCCTCCGCGAGCGTCGCCGGGATCCCCGCGAAGAGGTCGTCCTCGCGCTCCGTCGTCTCCACGTGGCTGACCGCGAGCTCGTACTCCTCGGTGGGCCACAGGTCCGCCTGGACGTCGTTGGGCACGGCGAAGAAGAACCCGTCGGGGTCGATCTGCGTCGCGTGCGAGCGCAGGGCGTGGTCGCGAGCATCGAAGAAGTCCGCGCACGGCACCCACGTGGTCAGCGTGCGCTGCGGGCGGCCCTCGATGCGCTTCATCCACTCGTCGAAGGGGGACTCCTTGCCCTGAGCGAGGATCGCCTCGTGGAAGGTGCGGATCCGCTCGCTGCTGAACCCGCCGATGTAGTAGAGCTTCAGCGGCTGCCAGGGCTCCCCGGCGTGCGGGAAGGCCTCGGGGTCGCCGGCCGCGGCGAAGGCCGCCTCGGAGACGCGGTGGGTCATCACGTGGTCCGGGTGCGGGTAGCCGCCGTTCTCGTCGTACGTCGTGATGACGTGCGGCCGGAACCGCCGGATCTCGCGCACGAGAGCCTCCGTCGACACCTCGAGCGGCTCCAGGTAGAAGCAGCCCGCCGGCAGGTCCGGGAGGGGGTCGCCCTCCGGGAGGCCGGAGTCGACGAAGCCGAGCCAGGTGTGCTGCACCCCGAGGTGGGCGGCGGCACTGGCCATCTCCTCGCGGCGCACCTGCACGATGTCGCGCAGGATGTGCGGGTCGTCCTTGAGCTTGGGGTTGAGCACGTCGCCACGCTCACCGCCGGTGCACGTCACGACGAGCACCTCGGCACCCTCGTGGACGTAACGTGCGGTCGTCGCCGCGCCCTTGCTCGACTCGTCGTCGGGGTGGGCGTGGACCGCCATGAGCCTGAGTGCTTCCACTGCTGGGTTCCTCCCGGGGAGGGTGCGCCGCACGGCCCGGTGTGCCGTCGCGGACTGGTGTCACGGACAATGGCTCCATCCTCTCACCGCTCGCCGACCGCTTCGACGGGGCCGGTGACACCCCCCTTCGTCCCGCAGGAGCAGTCATGACGCCCGACGCCTCGCCGACCGAGCCCGGCTGGGACCCGGAGCGCGAGGAGGCCGAGGCCGAGGCCAACCCCGACCGGGGCAGCCGACGCTGGTGGCTCATCGGCGGTGTCGCGGTGGTCGCGGCCGTGGCGATGTCGATCTGGTACGGGCTGTCGATGACGTCGGGCGCGATCACGACGACCGACGTGGGCTTCGAGCGCAACGGCGAGCGGGAGATCGTCATGGTCTTCGACGTGACCCGCCCGACCGGCACCGCCCTGTCGTGCACCGTCACCGCGATGGACAGCACCTACGGGCGGGTCGGCACCAAGGAGCAGGCGGTGCCCGCGAGCGACGACGAGACGACCCGGGTCCGGGCCGCCGTCCGCACGACGACGACCGCCGTGACGGCCACGGTTGCGGGCTGCTCGGTCCTCGACTGACACCTGCATCCCGGGGGAGATCGCGGTACACTGATCCCTTACACGTAACCGTGGGTCTGGACCGATGGGTCCAGACCTTTGTGCATCGTCCCCCACCCGGGAGAGCAGCGGTTCACCGTCTGTGGGGGCCCGACCCCGGTTCCCCACGACCTGAGGCAAGGAGTGTCCCGTGACCCAGACGTCCAACGCGTCGTACCTGACCCAGGAGGCCTACGAGCGTCTCCAGGCCGAGCTGCGCGAGCTCTCGGGCCCGGGTCGCGTCGAGATCGCCAAGCGCATCGAGGCCGCCCGCGAGGAGGGCGACCTCAAGGAAAACGGCGGGTACCACGCCGCCAAGGAGGAGCAGGGCAAGATGGAGGCCCGCATCCGCCAGCTCAAGCAGATCCTCGACACGGCGACGGTCGGCGAGGCCCCGCCGGACGACGGTGTCGTCGAGCCCGGCATGGTCGTCACCGTCGAGATGTTCGGCGACGAGGAGACCTTCCTCCTCGGCTCCCGCGAGATCGCCGACGGCAGCGACAGCATCGACGTCTACTCCGAGCAGTCGCCCCTCGGCGCCGGCATCAACGGCCACAAGGTCGGCGAGACGGTCACCTACGAGGCGCCCAACGGCAAGTCCATCGAGGTCACGATCATCTCGGCGAAGCCGTACTCGGCCTGAGCCCACCCGCACCGAAGGGCGTCACGACCAGTGGTCGTGACGCCCTTCGTCGTCGGTGCTTGCGGTGCGGTGGTCAGCGGTTCCAGGGCTGCAGGTCGAGATCGTCGATGCCGAGCCACCCGCCCATCTGGGAGCCGTCCACCCCGCTGCCGCCCGACAGCACGTCGAGGAAGGGGTTGAAGGCGACGCTGCGCTGCCCGGCCGAGTCGCTCGCGGTCGTCACGTGGGCGCCCTCGTCCGTCGCCAGCTGGGCTGGCACGGCCGTCTCTCCGGACGTCGTCGGGGCGCTGGCGGCACCCCCGTCCGCTGGCGCCGGGGCCGCGCTCGTCTCCGGCTGGGCCGGGGCGGGGTCGACCTGGGTGGAGGCCGCCGGCGCACCCGAGGTGGTCGCCGGCTCCGGGACGGCCTGCGCCGCGTCGGACCGCTCGAAGGCCCCGTAAGGGTGCTCGGCCGGGCCGTCGACCCGCTCGAAGGCCGTGCCCTCCGGCGGGCCCGTCGTCAGGTCGAGCCGCTCGAAGGCGGGGGGCTCCAGGTCCGCGAGCTCGAGGGACTCCCCTTCGTCGGTCGGGAGATAGGGCACGAGGTCGCAGCCGACGAGGGGCAGGTCCGGGGGTGAGATCCGGATCGGCTCGCCGTGCACCTCGAGCTGGACCTCGGAGTTGCCGTCGGCCCGCGGGCACACGACGAAGTGGTGCCGGTCCGAGAGACTGGTCCCCGTCGGGAAGAAGGCCATCGGGCCCTGACCGTCGTCGCGCCGGCGGGCTCCGCCGGACCCGTCGTCGCCCACGGCCCCGCCACCACCGCCGCCCGATCCGCCCGAGCCGCCGGAACCACCGCCCGACGGGACGCCGGAGGCACCGCGCTGAGCGTCGGACTCCTCCGCGAGCAGGCGGGAGGCGCCGCGCAGGGAACCCTCGGCAGCGTCGATGGCCCGGTGGGCCGAGCGCCACGAGCGGGCGAACTCCTCGAAGTCGGGGCCCTCCCACTTCGCACGGAGCACCTCGAGCAGCACGGCGCCACGACCGCCGACCTCGCTCAGGCGCTCGCTCTGACGCCGCAGTCCCACGGCGATGTCGTCGAGTTGTTCGACGTCTGCACCGTGGCTGATGTGCCTGGCCATCGACCTGCCTCCCGGAAGTTCTTGCCCTCAGACTAGAGAGCCGACCGGCGGCCGGACGATGGGGAGCACTCCCCCACACGAGCGGCTGCGACAATGGAGACATGTTCGGACGCCAGATCCCGCCCATGCCGACCGCCGAGTCCGCCCTGCCGGGGCGCGCGGAGCGGCCCTTCGACGTCCCGCAGCGTCACGAGGTGCTCGGGACACCGCTCGAGGGCCCGTGGCCCGAGGGCACCGAGGTCATCTACGTCGCCATGGGCTGCTTCTGGGGCGCCGAGCGGATCTTCTGGCAGCAGGCGGGCGTCGTCACGACGGCAGCCGGCTACATGGGCGGGCACACCCCAAACCCCACGTACGAGGAGACGTGCACCGGGCTCACCGGCCACACCGAGAGCGTCCTCGTCGCCTACGACCCCGAGCAGACGCGACCGGAGCTGCTGCTCAAGGCCTTCTGGGAAAACCACGACCCGACGACGCCCGACCGGCAGGGCAACGACGTCGGCACGCAGTACCGCTCGGCGATCTACTGGACGACCCCGGGGCAGCAGGCCGCGGTCGAGGCGACCGCCGCGGCCTTCGGCGAGGAGCTGCGCCGCCACAACCTGCCGCCGGTCGTCACCGAGATGCGGCCGGCGAACGAGGCCGGCACCTTCTGGTACGCCGAGGACTACCACCAGCAGTACCTCCACAAGAACCCCGGCGGCTACTGCAACCACGGCCCCAACGGCCTCACCTGCCAGGTCGGGATCCTCCGCCAGGACGAGGTGCCGAGCCAGGAGTCGGTGCTGCGTCAGGAGGGCTGAGCGGGCTCACTGCCCCCGGGCCGAGATGACGACGACGTCGCGGTCTGCCGCGACCCAGGCATCGACCTGCCACGTGTCGGGTCCGGCGAGCGCCACCTCGTCGAAGGTCCCGTCGCCGAGCTCGTCGCCCACCGCGTCGACGAGGTGCATGGGGCGGTCGCCGTCCGGGGAGGGCTGCGCGCGAAGGGAGTCCGCCACCTCTGGCTCGACGGTGACAGCGGCGTCGATCCAGTAGGTCGACGGGCCGGGTGCCGTGCGGGAGTCCCCCAGCGTGCCGGACTGCCACGTCGCCGACACGGGGTCACCGAGGTCGGGGAAACGCTGCGTCAGCGGCGCGACGTCGGAGCGGGTGCCGCGCTCGTCGACCTGCTTGTCCGCGACGTGCCTCTCGTCGTCGCTCGAGGCACCGCACGCGGACCCCAGCACGACGAAGAGGCCCAGCACGAGCAGCAGCCCGATGCGGCGGATCGCCGTGCTCATCGCACCGTGAGCATCCCGGTGGCGGTCGACCCCGACACCGTCGCATCGCGGGAGAAGGCCTGGCCCGTGGCGTCGTTGGCCAGGGCCGGGGTCCGCAGACGCACCACCCTGACGTCATCGCCCTCGACGACGACGAGCAGCGCCGGCGACGCCGTCCACCGGTCCGAGATCGCCTCGCTGGCGACGACGGAGTTGACCCGCTCAGCGGTGACCCCCTCGTGGAAGAACGCCGCGCGGTCCCAGTGCCCCTCGACGACCTCGCCGAGGGGGGCCGAGGTGCCGTCGCGGACGAGCTCGGCCAGACGTGCGTCGACGGCCTCCCCGGACTCGGGCTCGGGAGTGCTCGAGCAGCCGGTCACGGTCGTCATCGTCACCAGCGCCATCATGCCGATGCACAGCCTCACGGTCATCGCCATGTCTGTCGTCCCCTCGTCCGTCTCGGCATCCCCGTCACGAGGAACCTAGGCCCAGTCGGCCCTCACGGCGATGGGGACGACTCCCCTCACAGGCTCGCGGCCAGCTCCGTGCCCTGCCGGATCGCCCGCTTGGCGTCGAGCTCGGCGGCGACGTCGGCGCCACCGATGACGTGGACGGTCACTCCCTTCGCCTGCAGCGGCTCGACGAGGTCACGCACGGACTCCTGCCCGGTGCAGACGACGACGTTGTCGACCGCGAGGGTGCGGGGCTTGCCGTCGACCGTGATGTGCAGGCCCTCGTCGTCGATGCGCTCGTAGGCGGCGCCAATGATCTGGTGGACCCCCTTCGCCTTGATCGCCGCGCGGTGGACCCAGCCGGAGGTCTTGCCCAGCCCGGCACCGATCTTGGTCTCCTTGCGCTGCACGAGGTAGACGGTGCGGGGTGAGGGCGCGGGGTGTGCGTCCTTGAGGCCACCACGCTCCGGCGAGAAGGGGTCGACGCCCCACTCGTCCTGCCACTCCTTGAGGTCGAGCGTCGGCGAGGCGCCCGTGGTGAGCAGCTCGGTGACGTCGACGCCGATGCCTCCGGCGCCGATGACCGCCACCCGCTCACCGATCTCCCGCGTGCCGAGCACGGCCTCCGGGTAGGTGACGACCATCGGGTGGTCGATCCCCGTGATCTCGGGGACGCGAGGCGTCACCCCGGTCGCGAGGACGACCTCGTCGAATCCGGTGAGGTCATCGACGCCGACGCGACGGCCGAGGTGCAGGGCCACCTGTCGACGCTCGAGCTCGCCGCGGTAGTAGCGGATCGTCTCGGCGAACTCCTCCTTGCCCGGTATGCGCATGGCGAGCGCGAACTGGCCACCGATGTCGTCGCCGGCCTCGAAGAGCTCGACGGCGTGGCCCCGCTCTGCGGCCGACACCGCGGCCGCCAGGCCCGCCGGCCCGCCACCGACCACGGCGACCCGCTTGCGGCGCGTCGTCGGCGAGAGCACGAGCTGCGTCTCGTGGGCCGCCCGCGGGTTGACGAGGCAGGAGGCGACCTTGCGCTGGAAGGTGTGGTCGAGGCAGGCCTGGTTGCAGGCGATGCAGGTGTTGATCGTCTCGGCTCGGCCCGACTCCGCCTTCGTCGCCCACTGCGGGTCGGCGAGCCAGGGCCGCGCCATCTGGACGAGGTCGGCCTGACCGGCGGCGAGCGCCTGCTCGGCCTGATCGGGCATGTTGATCCGGTTGCTCGTGACGACCGGCAGGTCGACGTGCGGCCGCAGCCGCTCGGCGACTTCGGTGAAGGCCATACGCGGCACCGAGGTGACGATCGTCGGCACCCGGGCCTCGTGCCACCCGATGCCGGTCGAGAGGATCGTCGCGCCGGCCGCCTCGATCTCCTGGCCGAGGGCGACGATCTCCTCCCAGGTCTGCCCGCCCTCGACGAGGTCGAGCACGGAGAGGCGGTAGACGATGATGAAGTCGTCGCCGACGGCCGCCCGCACCGCCCGGACGATCTCGGTCGCGATCCGGCGCCGGTTGGGCGGAGTACCGCCCCACCCGTCCTCGCGCTTGTTGGTGCGCGGCGCGAGGAACTGGTTGATGAAGTAGCCCTCGGAACCCATGATCTCGACGCCGTCGTAGCCGGCGGAGCGGGCCAGCTCGGCGGCCCGGGCGAAGCCCCGGATCTGCCGACGGACGCCCTTTTCGCTCAGGGCGCGCGCGCCGAAGGGGGTGATGGGCGACTTCGTCGCCGACGCCGAGACCGAGAAGGGGTGGTAGGCGTAGCGGCCGGCGTGGAGGATCTGCAGCGCGATCTTGCCGCCCTCGCGGTGCACCGCGTCGGTGACCTGCTCGTGGTGGCGCGCCTCCCGCCGCGTGGTCAGCTTCGAGGCGAAGGGGTAGAAGCTGCCCTCGATGTTGGGCGCGAAGCCCCCAGTGACGATGAGGCCGGCACCTCCCTTCGCCCGCTCGGCGTAGAAGGCGGCGAGCCGCTCGAAGTTGCTGGCGCGGTCCTCCAGACCGGTGTGCATCGACCCCATGATCGTGCGGTTGCGCAGGCTGGTGAACCCCAGGTCGAGGGGCTCGAAGAGGTGCGGGTACTCGGTCATCGTCGTCCTCGCTCGTGCATCGGCAGTCGGCTGCGACGCTACCCAACGCCACGACGCCGGGCGCACCGCTCGTTGGCATTGTCACGCAGGGATGACAAGGTTGGGCGCACATGGGACCGATCGGAGGACAGGCATGGCTGAGCTGGGACGTGTGGCGGCCCGTGCGGCGCTGGGTGCCGTCGGGACCGCGGCCGCGAGCGCGACTCTCGCCGGTCTGGGCTACGGCCTCATCCAGGCTGAGGCCAAGATCACCCGCAAGATCGTCGGCAACCCCTTCGACGGCGCACCCGACGACGACGGGGTCTACGGGGCCGCGCCCGGCGAGCCGGTCCAGCTGCTCGTCCTCGGCGACTCCACCGCTGCCGGGATGGGCGCGGACACCCGCTACCAGACGATCGGCGCGATCCTCGCGACCGGCCTCGCCGCGATCATGGGGCGCCCGGTCGAGCTGACCAACGAGGCGGTCGTCGGCGCCGAGTCCTCCGACCTCAGCTCGCAGCTGTCCAAGGCCCTGGCCCGGGTCGACCAGCCCGACGTCGCGGTGATCCTCATCGGAGCCAACGACGTCACTCACCGCATCGACCGCTCGGTCTCCGTGCAGCACCTGCAGCGGACCGTGCGCTACCTGCGCACCCTCGACGTGCCCGTCGTCGTCGGCACCTGCCCCGACCTCGGGACGGTGGAGCCGGTGCCCTTCCCCCTCAACAAGCTGCTGCGCCAGTGGAGCCGCGAGCTGGCCGCCGCCCAGACCGTCGCCGCCGTCGAGGCCGGTGCCCGCACCGTCTCGATGGGCGACCTGCTCGGCCCGGAGTTCGCCGCGAGCCCGGCCGTGATGTTCAGCCAAGACCGCTTCCACCCCTCGGCCGCCGGGTACGCGCGGGTCGCCTCGGCCCTGCTCCCTTCGGTCGCAGCCGAGGTGGACGCCTGGCCCGAGGGCGCCACCCACGACTCCGAGCCCGAGGCGAGCCTCGGCGAAGGCATCGGCGCGCTCGACGACGCCGCCGAGCGCGCGGCCTCGACGCCGGGCACGGAGGTCGGGCCGGCCGAGCTGCGCGGTCGTCGCACCGGCCCCCGCGGCCCGTGGGCGATGCTCCGACGACGCGGCGAGCACGAGGTCACCGACCTCTGACCGTCTTTCCCTAGGGAAATACGGCCCCACCTGCGCATTTCCCTAGGGAAATACGACCCCACCTGCGCATTTGCCTAGGGAAATACGGCTTCCGTGCGGTACAGGTCAGGCCCACCCCAGGCGAAGGGAGGCCAGCTGCTCCGCGAGGTGCGGAGGTCCCCCTTCGACGCGGCAGGCATCGAAGACGACCACTCTCAGCTGGTCCATGACCACGGCCGGGCCGAGGTCCGGCAGCGGCTCCCCCGCGAGCTGGGCCATGAGCTCGTGCACGCCGACAACGCGCTCGGCCGCGCGGTCCAGCGGCAGCTGCTGCCACCTGCGGACCGCGCGGCCGAGCTCGGTCGCGACGTCGTCGGGGATCAATCCGAGCGGAGCCGGGCCAGCAGGCGCAGCAGCTCGAGGTAGAGCCAGACGACGGTGATGACCAGGCCGAGCGCCAGGGTCCAGCCGTAGTTGACCGGAGCCTGGGTGCGGATCGCGAGCGAGATGTTGTCGAAGTCGATCGCGAGGTTGACGGCGGCCAGGCCGGTGGCGAAGAGCGAGATGCCGATGCCGAGGAGCCCGGAGCCGCCGATGCCGAAGGGCGCCCCGCCGAAGAAGAGCGCGTAGCCGAGGTTGATGAGCGCGAAGACGAAGTAGCCGAGCGTCATCATGCCGACGATGGCGCGGAACTTCTGCGTCACCTTGATGATGCCGGTCGAGTACAGCAGGAGCATCGCGCCGAAGACGCACAGCGTCGCGAGGACGGCCTGGACGACGATCGACTCGAAGATCGGGGTGCCCGGCGGGTCGAAGGCCGCGCCGTAGCTCTGGCTGATCGCGCCGACGAAGAGCCCCTCGAAGGCGGCGTAGACGACGGCCAGCACGACGCCCACCGGCTTGCGCCGGAAGGCGAGGAAGATCCCCATGCCGAGCGTGGCGACCAGGCCGACCAGCAGCGCGAGCCCGCCGAGGGCGGGGCTGATGGCGCTGGCGGTCCAGGCGCCCGCGGCGACGACGAGCAGCACTCCGAAGAGGGCGCCCGTGCGCATGAGGACGTCGTCCAGGGTCAGCGATCGACCGCCACCCCCGTCCCCGCCGAAGCCGCCGACCGGACCGGGCTGGCCGAAGCCGGGCTGCGGCTGGCCGTAGCCCTGCTGGCCATAGCCCTGCTGGCCGTAGCCCTGCGGGTGGCCGGGGTGCTGGTATCCCTGCGGGGCCTGGCCGTAGCCGGGCTGGTAGCCCTGCTGCGGGGCCGCGCTCGAGTCCCGGAAGCCCGCGTATCCGCTCTGGGCGTCCTTCTCGACCCGGCCGAGGATCGGGTTGCTCATGTCTTGCTCCTCAAGAGGGGCGCGGCCATCTTGCCGCTGACTGTCACCAGACTAAGCGGTCGGCAGGCCGCGGATGTTCCCGCTGTCCACATGTGCGAGGTCAGCCGATGCCGTCGAGCGCCTGCTCGAGGTCGGCGAGGAGGTCGGCGACGTCCTCGATGCCGACGGACAAGCGCACCAGGTCGTCGGGCACCTCGAGCATGGACCCCGCGGTGGACGCGTGCGTCATCGCCCCCGGGTGCTCGATGAGCGACTCGATGCCACCGAGCGACTCGGCGAGGGTGAAGATCTCGGTCCGCGCGCACAGCTGCTGCGCGGCCTCGCGCCCACCGGCCATGCGCACCGAGATCATCCCGCCGAAGCGGGACATCTGCCGGGCCGCCACCTCGTGGCCGGGGTGTTCGGGCAGCCCCGGGTAGAGGATCGAGGTGATCTCCGAGCGGGTCGAGAGCAGGTCGACGACCGCCTCGGCGTTGTCGCAGTGCCGGTCCATGCGCACCCCGAGCGTCTTGATGCCGCGCATCGTCAGGTAGGCGTCGAAGGGACCGGGCACCCCACCGGAGCCGTTTTGCAGGAAGGCGACGTCGGCGTCGATCTGCTCGTCGTCGGTGACGAGCAGGCCCCCGACGACGTCGCTGTGGCCGCCGAGGTACTTGGTGCTCGAGTGGAGCACCACGTCGGCGCCCCGCGTGAGCGGCTGCTGCAGGTAGGGGCTGGCGAAGGTGTTGTCGACGACGAGCCGCGCGCCACCGGCGTGGGCGGCCTCGGCGACGGCCTCGATGTCGCCGATGTTGAGCAGCGGGTTGGTCGGCGTCTCGAGCCACACGAGCTTGGTCGCCGGCCGCATCGCCGCGCGGATCGCGTCGACGTCACCGACGGGCGCGGGCGTGTGCTCGATGCCCCACTGGGAGAAGACCTTGTCGATGAGCCGGAAGGTGCCGCCGTAGGCGTCGTCGGGGATGACGAGGTGGTCCCCGGGACGAAGGGAGGCCCGCAGGATCGCGTCGGTCGCCGCCATGCCGGAGGCGAAGGCACGACCGAAGGTGCCCGACTCGATGGACGCGGCATTGGCCTCGAGAGCCTGCCGGGTCGGGTTGCCGGTGCGGGCGTACTCGAAGCCGCCGCGCATGCCGCCGACGCCGTCCTGGGCGAAGGTCGAGCTGGCGTAGATCGGGACGTTGACCGCCCCCGTCATCGGGTCGGGCTCGTAGCCCGCGTGGATCGCCCGGGTGGCGAACCCCTGGGTCGCGTGCGCGTCGGCCGCGCTCTTGCGCTCGGACATCGTCAGCCCTTCGCTCGGTGGGACAGGTGGCCCAGCAGGTCCTGCCGGGTGATGACGCCGGCGGGCTTGCCGCCCTCGACGACGAGCAGGGCATCGGCCTGCTCGAGCGCCTCGGTGGCCGCCGAGACGGGCTCGGCGGCACCGATCTGCGGCAGCTTGGCGCCCATGTGCGCGCTCACCGGGTCGGCGAGCGAGGCGTGCCCCTCGAAGACTGCGGTGAGCAGCTCACGCTCGGTGACCGCACCGGCGACCTCGCCGATGACGACCGGCGGCTCGGCACCGACGACGGGCATCTGCGAGACGCCGTACTCCCGCAGGATGTCGATGGCCTCGCGGATCGTCTCGTTGGGGTGGGTGTGCACGAGCTCGGGCAGCTCGCCACCCTTGCCGCGGAGCACGTCGCCGACGGTGGCATCGCTCCCTTCGTCACCGGGAAGGAAGCCGTAGCTGGCCATCCAGTCGTCGTCGAAGATCTTGGCCAGGTAGCCGCGACCGCCGTCGGGCATCAGGACGACGATCTTGGCGTCGGGGCCCTCACGCTCGGCAACGCGCAGCGCCGCGACGACGGCCATGCCGCTGGAGCCGCCGACGAGCAGGCCCTCCTCGCGGGCCAGGCGCCGGGTCATGGCGAAGGCCTCGGCGTCGTCGACCGCGATGACCTCGTCGGGCACCTCGGGGTCGTAGGCCCCCGGCCACATGTCCTCGCCGACGCCCTCGACGAGGTAGGGGCGGCCGGTGCCACCGGAGTAGACCGAGCCCTCGGGGTCGGCCCCGATGATCTTGACCCGACCCTCGCTGATCTCCTTGAGGTAGCGACCCGTGCCGGTGATCGTGCCGCCCGTGCCGATGCCCGCGACGAGGTGGGTGACCTCACCGCCGGTCTGCTCCCAGATCTCCGGGCCGGTGCTCTCGTAGTGGGCCTGCGGACCGTTGAGGTTGAAGAACTGGTTGGGCTTCCACGCCCCGTCGATCTCCTCGGTCAGCCGGTCGCTCACCGAGTAATAGCTGTCCGGGTGGTCCGGCGCGACGGAGGTCGGGACGATCTGGACCTCGGCGCCGTAGGCCCGTAGCACGTCGATCTTGTCCTTGCCCACCTTGTCGGGGCAGACGAAGATGCATCGGTAGCCGCGCTCCTGGGCGACGAGCGCCAGGCCGACGCCGGTGTTGCCGGAGGTGGGCTCGACGATGGTGCCGCCGGGCCGCAGCTCGCCGGAGGCCTCGGCCGCGTCGATGAGCTTGCGGGCGATGCGGTCCTTGATGCTGCCGCCGGGGTTGAGGTACTCGACCTTGGCGGCGACGAGGGCGCCCTCGGCCGGTGCGACGGAGGAGAGCCTGACCAGCGGGGTGTTGCCGATCAGGTCGGTGATGTGGTCTGCGATCTGCATGTCCGCATCGTGGCACGGATCACCCGAGGCCGACACCGCGCCCCCGGGCACTAGTCGATCTGCCCGATCGGGGTGCGCTTCTCGGCCTGGAAGGCGTCCTCGGTGCGCCCCCGCGCCCAGTAGCCCGAGATCGAGATCGCCTCGCGCGGCACCCCGCGCGCCTTGAGCACCCGGCGGACCGCCTTGATCGACTCGCGCTCCCCGTGGGCGAAGACCTGCACGGCCTCGCGCCAGTCGACCGCGTCGACGGCCCGGGCAAGGAAGGCCGCGTCGGCGCCCGGGTTGGTCAGCCACCGCACCTCGACCCCCTCGGGAGAGCGAAGGGGGATGACGTCGCCCTCGCTCTCGACCTCCAGCAGGGCCACCCCCTGCGCCTGCGCGGGCATGGCCTCGAGGGCGGCGGCGATGGCCGGCAGGGCCGACAGGTCGCCGGCGAGCAGGTGCCAGGCGGCCTGCGGGTCGGGGGCGTAGCCGCTGCCCGGGCCGGTGGCGACGATGCGGTCTCCTCCCTTCGCCTGCTGGGCCCAGGGGCCGGCATGACCGACGTCGCCGTGCGTCACGAAGTCGATCGTCAGCCGGCGGGCGGCCCGATCGATCGATCGCACCGTGTAGGTGCGGGTGAGCGGGGCACCCTCGGCGTCGGTGAACTGCAGCTTGACGTAGGCGTCAGTGTGCTCGGCTGCGCCGAAGTCGGCGAGGGAGTCGCCGGTGAGGACGACCCGCACGAGATGGGGACCGACCTGCTCGATCGAGACGACCGTCAGCTCGTGCTGGGGGCGGGGCGGACGGACGGGTCGATCGGGAGAAGCCATGAGATAAGGCTAACCTCACCCTCCGGCGGGATGGCCACCTCCCCTCGGCCCGACGGGCCGGCACCGCTCACGTACCCCCGGCGGGACTCGAACCCGCACCGATCGCCATTTTAAGTGGCGCGCCTCTGCCAGTTGGGCCACGGGGGCCAGACGCCCGGATGCTACGCGCTCGCCGCCTCGTCGTCGGCGACGACCGGACGCACGACGGACCGGGCGATGCCGTCGAGGATGTCGCGCTCGGAGACGGTGACGACGAGGTCCGGGCCGTTGGCGCCGCGGGCCCGCTCGAGGATCTCCCACCAGATGAGCGCGCCCGCCCCGATGACGTCGACCCGGCCGGGGTGCATGAAGGGCTGGGCGGCGCGCTCGGCGCGCGTGCTGAGGATGAGTCGCTCGCAGGCGACCATCATGTCGTCGATGGGGATGCGGGCGAGGTGGATCGCTGCGGGGTCGTAGGAGGTCAGCTCCAGCGCCAGCGCCGCGACGGTCGTCACGGACCCGGCGAGCCCGACGACGGTGGCCACTCCCCCGAGGCCGACCTCGGCCTCGGCCACGTCGAGCGCCTCGGCGATGTCGAAGCGGGCGGCGTCGACGACCTCCTGCGTCGGCGGGTCGGTGCGGTGGTGGCGCTCGGTGAGTCGGACGGAGCCGATGTCGAGTGAGGTGCCGGCGACGACCTCGTGGATGCCCCGCACGATCTCCGTCGATCCGCCGCCGATGTCGGCGACGAGGTAGGGCCCCTCGAAGCCGGCCTCCGCGAGACCGGCGGTCGCCCCGTCGAAGCTGAGGGCGGCTTCCTCCGCGCCGGCGATGACCTCGGGGGTGACGTCCAGGTCACCGAAGGCGGCCCGGACACCGGCAACGAACTCGTCGGCATTGCTCGCATCGCGCGAGGCGGAGGTGGCGACGAAGCGGATGTTGCCTGCGGTCACCCCGTGCTCCCGGCAGACCGCGGCGTAGTCGTCGCACATCGCCAGGGTCCGCGCGAGCGCCTCGGGCGCGAGCCGGCCGGTCGTGTCGACACCCTGCCCCAGGCGCACGACCTCCGAGCGGCGCAGGACGTCGACGAGCACGCCGGGCGCGGCTTCGTCGACCTCGGCGACGAGCAGACGGATCGAGTTGGTCCCACAGTCGATGGCGGCGACTCTCATCGCTCGCTCCCTTCGTCCGTGCCGACACACGGGCTGGTGTGCCACCACTCCGGCAGCAGGTCGAGCGCCTCGTCCCCGAGGGGGTTGACCCCGGGGCCGGCGGCGAGTGAGTGCGCGACGAGCACGTGCAGGCACTTGACGCGGGTCGGCATGCCGCCGGCCGAGATACCGTCGATCTCGGGCACGTCACCGAGCTCCGCGCGCCGGGCGAGGTAGTCCTCGTGGGCCGCCCGGTAGCGCGCAGCGAGGTCCTCGTCCTCGAGCAGCCGCTGCGACATCTCCGCCATGAGCCCGCTCGACTCGAGCGTCGAGATCGGGCCGGTGAGACGCGGGCACGTCGCGTAGTAGCTCGTCGGGAAGGGGGTGCCGCCGGGCAGCCGCGGGGCGGTCCGCAGCACCGTCGGGCCCCCGCACGGGCAGCGGTGGGCGACGTCGACCGTCGCGCGGGCCGGCCGCCCGAGCTGCTGGTGGACGGTCTCGAGGTCCTTCGGGTCGACCCGGTCCAGGTCGTTGCCCCGTTCGTCGGCCCTCATCGCGGCGAGTTGGGGTCGTCAGCCGCAGCGACGGACGAGCTGATCTGTTCGTACCACGGCTGGGTGGAGGGGGCCGTGACCGCACCCGTCTCCGGGTCGACCTCCGGCGCGTCCGCGGACGGGTCGATGACCGTGTAGGTCCGCTCCCCCGGCTTGACGAACTTCAGCCGCTTGCGGGCCTGGGCCTCGACGTACTCGTCGGTCTGCCACAGGTCACGCTGCCGCTGCAGGTCCTCGACATTGGCCTCCTGGGCGGTGACCTGCTGGTCGAGGGCCTCGAGGCGCTGGCGCTGGTCGTACCAGGACTTGCCGGTCGGCAGCAGCATGACGGCGAGCAGGAGCAGCAGCGAGCCGAGGACCACCCAGCGCCGGGTCGTCATCGCCGCCCGGCGCTTCTGGGCCTCGCGCGCCGCTGCACCGGTGCGAGGACGGGGCGTCCGCGCACCGGGCGTGCGCCCGGCTGGCCGGGTCGTGCCGGGTCGCCGCGTCGCCCCCGACGCACCAGGGCGTGCGGGGCGACGGCGCGGCGTACCGACCATGACCGACCTCAGCCCTTGAAGCGCGGGAAGGCGCCCGCGCCGGCGTAGACCGCGGCGTCGTCGAGCTCCTCCTCGATGCGCAGGAGCTGGTTGTACTTGGCGACGCGCTCGGAGCGGGCCGGTGCGCCGGTCTTGATCTGGCCGCAGTTGGTCGCCACGGCGAGGTCGGCGATGGTGACGTCCTCGGTCTCGCCGGAGCGGTGGCTCATCATCGACGTGTAGCCGCTGCGGGTGGCCAGGGCGACGGCGTCCATCGTCTCGGTGAGCGAGCCGATCTGGTTGACCTTGACCAGCAGCGCGTTGGCCGCGCCGTCCTGGATGCCCCGGGCGAGGCGCTCCGGATTGGTGACGAAGAGGTCGTCACCGACGAGCTGGACCTTGTCACCCAGCTGCGTCGTGAGCTCCTGCCAGCCAGCCCAGTCGTCCTCGTCGAGCGGGTCCTCGATGGACACGAGCGGGTAGGCGTCGACGAGCTCGCCGTAGTAGGCGGCCATGTCCGCGGCGGTCTTCTGCTGGCCCTCGAAGGTGTAGGTGCCGTTGTCGCAGAACTCGCTGGCCGCGACGTCGAGCGCGAGCGCGATCTGCGTGCCGGGCTCGTAGCCCGCCTTGCGGATGGCGTCGAGGATGAGGTCGAGCGCCTCGCGGTTGCTGTCGAGGTTGGGCGCGAAGCCGCCCTCGTCACCGAGGCCGGTCGACAGGCCCTTGTCCTTGAGCACCGACTTGAGCGAGTGGTAGACCTCCGTGCCCCAGCGCAGCGCCTCGCGGAAGGAGGGCGCGCCGATCGGAGCGATCATGAACTCCTGGATGTCGACGTTGGAGTCCGCATGGGAGCCACCGTTGAGGATGTTCATCATCGGCACGGGCAGGACGTGCGCGTTGGGGCCGCCGACGTAGCGGAAGAGCGGCAGGCCGGCCGACTCGGCCGCGGCCTTGGCGACGGCGAGCGAGACGCCGAGGATCGCGTTGGCACCGATCGAGCCCTTGTTGTCGGTGCCGTCGATGGCGAGCATCTCGCCGTCGACGAGGCGCTGCTCGCTGGCGTCGAAGCCGACGAGGCGCGGGGTCAGGTCGTCCTCGATCGCGCGGACGGCGTCCTCGACACCCTTGCCCAGGTAGCGGTTCTTGTCGCCGTCTCGGCGCTCGACGGCCTCGAAGGCGCCGGTCGACGCACCGCTCGGCACCGCGGCGCGGGCGATGGTGCCGTCGTCGAGGGCGACTTCGACCTCGACGGTCGGGTTGCCGCGGGAGTCGAGGATCTCGCGGGCGCCAATTGCTTCGATGCTGGCCACTACCGGCTCCTTGGTGGTGCTCGATACACGGGGAAGGTCGCCACGAGCGTAACGGCTCGGCCACGGGGCTTCGTGCTGCGACCCGCCCCTCGGGCGCGGGCGAAGGGAGGTCACCCCGCCGCGAGCAGGTCGGCCAGTCGTCGTTGCTGGACGCCGTCGACGAAGTTGGCCGGCTCCAGCCACGTGTCGTGCGCGGCCCGCACCCGCGGCCAGTCGTCGACGGTCATGGCGAACCACGCGGTGTCGCGGGACCTCCCCTTCGTCACGACGTGCCGGCGGAAGGTGCCCTCGTGGGCGAAGCCGAGCCGCCCGGCAGCCCGGCGGGAGGGGGCGTTGAGGCTGTCGCACTTCCACTCCAGGCGCCGGTAGCCGAGGTCGAAGACGTGCCGCGCGAGCAGCGACATCGCCTCGGTCGCGGCGGTCGTGCGCTGCAGCCGCGGGCCGAACACGACGTTGCCGATCTCGACGACGCCGTGGGCCCGGTCGATGCGCATGAGGCTCACGAGACCGCAGGCGATCCCTTCACCGTCGCGGACGAGCACCTCGACGGTGTCGCCGGCGAGCCGGCCGGCGACGTAGGCGTCGACGTCGAGGGGCCGCTCCACGGGCAGGTAGGTCCACAGGGCGTCGTGGTCCGGGCTGGCGACCTCGGGCGCCAGCTCGACGGCGTGGGCGGGCGCGAGCGGCTCCATCGTGCAGTGCCGACCCGCGGTCGCCGTGACCTCGGGCCGCGGCGGCGGGGTCCACCCGTCGACGGCCGGTCCGATCGGCTGGTCGGAGGGGGTCAGCCGCACCTCGTCGCGGGACGCGGGCGGCAGCACAGTCTGCCCGATGGGCCCGGGGTTGACCGCGATCTCCCAGCGAAACCCGTCGGGGTCGGCGAAATAGCCCGTGTACCCACCCCAGTCACGCTGCTGGGCCGTCGAGATCTCCGGCGAGCCCGCGCTGCGCGCTAGGGCGAGGATCTCGTCGACCTCCTCGGGTCGGGCGACGTTGTGCGCCAAGGTGATCGGCGCCAGGCCCTCCCCACGACGAAGGGGGCCGACCTCCCCTTCGAACTCGGCGGCGTCCCACAGCGAGAGGATCAGCCGCTCCCCCGCGCGGATCATGAGGACCTCGTCCGGCACGTCGAGCTCCGCCCGCCAGCCGAGGCCGTCGAGGTAGAAGCGGCGGCTCGCCGCGAGGTCGCCGACGGCGAGGGTGACGAGGCTGATCCGCTGGTCCATGCCCCCGACCCTAGGGACCCGTCCCGGACCTGCGCATTTCCCTAGTCAGTCCTGTGCCTTCTCCTGCGCCTTGATCGCCTGCCACTGCGCCTCGATCTCCTCGAGCGTCTCGGCCGTGGCGTCGCCGAAGACGTGGGGGTTGCGCCGCACGAGCTTGTCCACGAGGGCCGCGGCGGCGTCGTCGACGGTGAAGGGCGCCGACGGGTGGTCGGCGGCGACCCGGGCGTGGAAGAGCACCTGGAAGAGCAGGTCGCCGAGCTCGTCGACGAGCTCGCCGCGCAGCCGCACGTCGTCGGGGTCGGCGACGACCGCCTCAAGCGCCTCGGTCACCTCGTGCGCCTCCTCCAGGACGAAGGGGACCAGGCTCGCGTGGTCCTGCGCCGCCACCCAGGCGCACCCGCCCGGCGAGCGCAGCCGGTCCATGACGGCGACGGCGTCGAGCAGGCGCCCGCCCTCGACGTCCCAGGACCCGACGAGCACCTCGACCTCGGGCGCGTCGTCGAGCCGGGAGACCTCGGCGGCGAGGGCGTCGCTCAGGCCCGGGTCCCCGTCCGGCGAGCCGACCCAGACGACCACACCTGCCGTCGTCGCGTCGACGAGCGCGCGGGCCCGCTCGTCGGGCGAGTTGGCCTCGATGCGCTCGACCGTGACGCCGTCGTCGACGAGCGCGACCGGCAGGGCATCATCGGGGTCGGCCACCAGCACTCGGTCGGCGGACTCGAGGGCCCGCCACGCGTCGCGGCTGAGGAGCCCGGGCGAGACCCGCGGGCTCGTCGCGAGCAGGACGACCCGCCCGGCGGTCAGGGCGTCTCCAGCGGGGTCTGCTGCTCGACGGGGGCCTTGATCCAGTCGGGCGTCTCATCGCGGGCGGCGGCATAGCGCGGGCTGACGGAGACCCGCTGGCTCTCGATGTGCTCGACCAGCTCGGTGCGCTCGGTCTCGTCGAGCTGCGCGCTCACGGCATTGGCGCGCAAGAAGTCGATGGTCACGTCGGAGGCACTCGGCAGGACCTGCTCGAGGCTCTTGCGGACCGAGCCCGCCGAGGGGACGCTCTTGCCCTGCTCCTGCGCGTAGTCGAGCACCCCGGGCGTCTGCACGAGCAGCGTGACGACGCCGTCGGTGTCGAGCTGCTGCGGCTGCTGGCCCGAGCTGGCGGCCTGCGCCTCGAGGAAGGTCCGCAGCTCACGAGTCGTGCGCTGCACATCACCGACGGTGATCTCCTGACCGTCGACGGTGGCGGCGACGGCACTGCTGCCCTCGGCCGGCGGACCGCCGTCGTCGCTCCCCCCGCACGCGGTGAGCACCAGGGTCGCGCCGGCCGCGAGGGCGGCGAGCCGGGCAGGCCGACGGATGGGGAGTCGAGCGGGCACGGGTGGTCCTTTCGTCCGATCCTCAGCGCGAGCGCGAGGTGTCTCGGGGCGCCGTCGCCCCGCTGTCCACGATGACATCATCGAGCATGACCTGACGGATGAGGTCGGTGGCCCAGGAGAGCACCGCCGTGTCGCGAAGGGGGGAGCCCCCGATGCGTGCCGTCGTGGGCTTCGGGACGAGCACCGTCTGGGTGCCCTCCTTGTAGCTCGACTTCGGGTAGAGGCGGGCCAGACGCAACTGCTGGCTCTCGCGCAGCTGCACCGGCGCGAAGCGCACGTTGTTGCCCACCGCGACGACATCGGTGAGGCCGGCGGACCGCACGACGATGCGCAGCCGCGCGACCTCGACGAGGTTGCGCACCGGCTCCGGCAGCTCGCCGTAGCGGTCGGTGAGCTCCTCCGCGATCTCGGCGAGGTCGGCCTCGGAGTCGGCGGACGCCAGCTTTTTGTACGCCTCGAGGCGCAGCCGTTCCCCCGGGACGTACTCGTGCGGCAGGTGCGCGTCGACGGGCAGCTCGATCTTCACCTCGGCGGGGGCGGACTCCCCTTCGCCCTTGAAGTCGGCGACCGCCTCGCCGACCATCCGGACGTAGAGGTCGAAGCCGACGCCGGCGATGTGGCCGGACTGCTCGCCGCCGAGCAGGTTGCCGGCGCCGCGGATCTCGAGGTCCTTCATCGCGACCTGCATGCCGGCACCGAGGTCGGTGTTGCTCGCGATCGTCTGCAGCCGGTCGTGCGCCGTCTCGGTCAGAGGCTTGTCCGGCGGGTAGAGGAAGTAGGCATAGGCCCGCTCCCGACCTCGACCGACGCGCCCGCGCAGCTGGTGCAGCTGGCTCAGGCCGAAGCGGTCGGCCCGGTCGAGGATCAGCGTGTTGGCATTGGAGATGTCCAGGCCGGTCTCGACGATCGTCGTGCACACGAGGACGTCGAAGCGTCGCTCCCAGAAGTCGAGGACGACCTGCTCGAGCCGGTGCTCGCCCATCTTGCCGTGGGCGGTCTCGACCCGGGCGTCGGGGACGAGCTCGCGGATGCGGGCCGCTGCCTTTTCGATCGTCCCGACGTTGTTGTGGACGTAGAAGACCTGCCCCTCGCGCATGAGCTCGCGGTGGATCGCGGCAGCCACCTGCTTTTCCTCGTACCCGCCGACGAAGGTGAGCACCGGGTGCCGCTCCTCGGGCGGGGTTGCGAGCGTCGACATCTCCCGGATGCCGGTCACCGCCATCTCGAGGGTCCGCGGGATCGGGGTGGCCGACATCGCGAGCACGTCGACGTTGGTGCGCAGGGCCTTGAGCTGCTCCTTGTGCTCGACGCCGAAGCGCTGCTCCTCGTCGATGATGACCAGGCCGAGATCCTTGAACTTCACCTCGTTGCCGAGGATGCGGTGGGTGCCGATGACGAGGTCGACGGCACCGCTGGCCATCCCCTCGAGCACCTCCTTGGCCTGCTTGTCGGTCTGGAAGCGGCTGAGCGCCTTGACCGTCACGGGGAAGCCGGCGTAGCGCTCGGAAAAGGTGTTGAGGTGCTGCTGGACGAGCAGCGTCGTCGGCACGAGCACCGCGACCTGCTTGCCGTCCTGGATCGCCTTGAAGGCGGCCCGGACGGCGATCTCGGTCTTGCCGTAGCCGACGTCACCGCAGATGAGACGGTCCATCGGGACCGTCTTTTCCATGTCCGCCTTGACCTCGTCGATGGTGCTCAGCTGGTCGGGCGTCTCGATGTGCGCGAAGGCGTCCTCGAGCTCGCGCTGCCACGGGGTGTCCGGCCCGAAGGCGTGACCGGGGGTCGCCATGCGCGCGCTGTAGAGCCGGATGAGCTCGCCGGCGATCTGCTTGACGTGCCGCTTGGCCCGCGACTTCGTCTTCTGCCAGTCGCTGCCGCCCATCTTGTTGAGCTGGGGCGCTTCACCTCCGACGTAGCGGGTCACCTGGTCGAGCTGGTCGGTCGGCACGAAGAGCCGGTCGCCCGGGTGGCCGCGCCGCGACGGCGCGTACTCGATGACGAGGTACTCGCGGGTGGCGCCCTGGACGGTGCGCTGGATCATCTCGACGAAGGAGCCGACCCCGTGCTGCTCGTGGACGACGTGGTCGCCGGGCCGCAGCTGCAGGGGGTCGACCTGCTTGCGTCGCCGCGAGGGCATGCGGCGCATGTCGCGGGTCGTCGCGCCGGCACCGCTCGAGCCGAGCAGGTCGGCCTCGGTGAGCACGGCGAGCCGCTGCTCGGGTGCGACGAAGCCGGTGCCGAGGCTGGCCCGCACGAGCGTGACCACGCCGTCGGAGAGCTCGACCGGCTCGCCGGCAGCCGTGGTGCGGGTGGCGATCCCGGCCTCGCCGAGCACCTGCGCAACGCGGGTGACCAGTCCGGCACCGTCGGTGGCGACGAGGATCCGCCAGCCGGCGCCGGCCCACTCGGCCAGCTGGGCGACGGCCTGCTCGGTGTTGCCGCGGAAGCGCGGCGGCTCCTCGGCTGGCACCCGCAGGCCGACGTGGTCGTGGTCGACCCTGTCGTCGAGGTCGGCGGCGATGGCGTCGAGCTCGTCGTCGACGGCGAAGGGGGTGACCGTCCACCACGGCAGGCCGAGGTCGAGGGCGTGCTCACGGGCCTGCGCGAGGGTCCAGTGGGAGGCGGTGCCGAGGACCCCTTCGAGGTCGATGGGCACGGCATTGCCCGCGGCGGCGTTGGCCCAGCTCGCCTCGAGGAACTCGGCGCTCGTCGAGACGAGGTCGTGGGCACGTGCCCGCACCCGCTCGGGGTCGAGCAGGACCACGCCTGCTCCCTCGGGCAGCACGTCGAGGATCGACTCCATCCCGTCGACGAGCACCGGGCCGAGCGACTCCATGCCCTCGACGGCGATGCCCTCGGCGACCTTGAGCAGCATGTCGGCGACGCCGGGCAGCTCCTGCGCGAGCGAGGCGGCACGGCGTCGGACGTCGTCGGTGAGCAGGATCTCGCGGCACGGGGGCGCCCACAGCTCCTCCGCGGTCTCGAGGCTGCGCTGGTCGGCGACCTTGAACCACCGGATCTCGTCGACGGTGTCGCCGAAGAACTCGACGCGCACCGGGTGCTCCTCGGTGGGCGGGAAGACGTCGAGGATGCCGCCGCGCACCGCGAACTCCCCCCGTCGCTCGACGAGGTCGGTGCGCACGTAGGCGGCGGCCGCGAGCGCCGCGGTCACCTCGGCCAACGCCCGCTCGTCGCCGACGCGCAGGCGCACCGGCTCGAGGTCGGCCAGCCCCCGGGCGATCGGCTGGAGCACGGCCCGCACGGAGGCGACGACGTAGCCGGGGCGGTCATGCCCCTCCCCCGTCGGGTCGGGGTGGCGCAGCCGGCGCAGCACGGCCAGACGCCGGCCGACCGTGTCGCTGCGCGGGCTGAGCCGCTCGTGCGGCAGCGTCTCCCAGCTCGGGAAGGTGACGACGGCCTCCGGGCCGACGAGCTCCCCGAGCGCGGCCGCGACGTCGTCGGCCTCGCGAGCCGTCGAGGTGACGACGAGTCGCGGGGCGTCGTGCGCCGACTCGCCGCCGATGCAGGCGACGGTCGGCGCGCGCAGCCCGGTGGGCGCGACGACGTCGACCTGATCGCTCGCGGAGCGGTGTCGGGGGATGTCCGCGAGGCCGGGAAGGGCGGCGATCGCGCTGAGGAGGGGGGCGAGGGAGGCACTCATGCTGCTCAGGATTCTGCCGCACTCGTCTGCAATACTCAGCAGGCACCGACGCCGGTGGACCGACGGGCGTCTCGTACCAGGGGGTTTGGCCAGCGCATGAGCGACCGCGGACGACGTCTCGGTGGTGCCGTGTGCGCCCTCGCCGGCACGGCCATCCTCCTGCTCGGCAGCGCCCCCGCCGTCGCGGCGACGAGTCCGGCCACGGCGCCGGTGACCGTCTCCGCCGTGCCGGCGGACGCCCCCTTCGCCCTCCGGGACCGGATCACCGACCGGGCCGACGTCCTCGACGAGGCCGCCCTCCAGAGCGACCTGGAGACACTCGAGGAGGAGCACGACATCCAGCTGTGGGTCGTCTTCGTCGACAGCTTCGACGGGCGCAGCGGTGACCAGTGGGTCCAGGACACCTACGAGGAGTCCGGCTTCGGCGGCAACGACGTGCTGCTCGCCGTCGCCGTCGAGGACCGCGCCTACGGCATGTGGGCCACCGAGGGGTACGGCGTCACCGAGTACGGCATCAGCCGCACCCAGACCCGCTACGTCGAGCCCGAGCTCGGCGACGACGACTGGGACGGCGCCGTCACGGCCGCGGCCGAGGGGCTCGGCGAGATCGGCGACACCGAGGCGTACACCGGCGGGTCGAGCTCCGGCGGGTACGACAGCGGCGGCGGGATCTTCGGCGGCTTCAACCTCTTCAGCTGGTTTCCCATCCTCTTCGTCCTCATGGCCGTCGGCCCGGTCGTCATGCGGGTCGTCCGCAACCTCCGGGGCCTGAAGGACCGGCAGCAGCCGGCGCCCCCGCCGATCGACCAGCCGGCTGGTGTCATGTCCTCGGTGCCGATCGACCAGCTCCGGCGCGACGTCGCGACCGCCCTCGTCGACCTCGACAACGCAATCCGCTCCTCCGGCGAGGAGCTCGCCTTCGCGCAGGCACAGTTCGGCGAGCAGGCCACGCAGCAGTTCACCTCCGCCCTCGAGTCCGCCCGCTCGCGCTCGGCCGAGGCCTTCCGCATCCAGCAGGAGCTCGACATCGCCCGCGGCGCCGGCCGCCTCGTCGAGGCCGAGGAGCGGGCCCGGCTCGCGCAGATCCTCGACCTGACCCGCGCCGCCGACGACGAGCTCGACGCCCAGGAGGCGGAGTTCACCCAGCTGCGCGACCTCGAGGCCTCCGTCCCGCAGTTCCTCGCCTCCCTGCGCACCCGCACCACCGAGGTCGAGCAGCGCCTGCCGGTCGCCCGCCAGGAGCTCGACGGGCTCGGCGCGACGCACGCGCGCAGCTCCCTGGCGACCTTGGCGGGCAACCTCGAGCAGGCCCCGCGCCTCGTCGAGGCGGCCCGCGGTTTCGTCACCACCGGCGAGCAGCACCTGCAGGCCGACGACCGCCCCTCCGCGGTCGCCGCGGCCCGCGCCGCCGAGGACGCCCTCGGCCAGGCCGATGCCCTCGTCGACGCCGTGCTCTCGGCCCGCTCCGTCCTCGCCGACGCGACGAGCGCCCTCGACACGGCCCTCGCGTCGATCTCCTCGGACCTGCTCGACGTCAAGCGGCTGCAGGCCAACGACCAGATGACGATCTCCGCGGCCAGCGAGGCCCAGCGGTCTGTCGAGCTCGGCACCGCAGCCCGTGCCGGTGCCGGCGGTGACGTCATCGCCGCGCTCGGTGCCCTCGAGCGCGCCGAGCACTACCTCGACTCGGCACTGGAGCGCTACCGCAAGGACGCCGACCGCACCGCTGCCCGCACCGAGAAGTTCAACCGGCGCTACGAGCACGTGCGCGCGCGGATCAACACCGTCCAGCGGCAGGTCGACTCGATGCGCGGGATCCTCGACGCACCGCCCCGCGCGCAGATCGCCGAGGCCTCCCGCCAGCTCGCCGCAGCGCACAGCGAGCGGGAGCGCAACCTCGACCTCGCCTCCGAGCACCTCACCGACGCCGAGGTCCTCGTGGAGCGCGTCGTCGCCACCCTGAGCAGCCGCTCCGACGACTACCAGGGCTTCGGGGGCGGCATCGCCGGCGGCATGTCGGGCACGAGCTCGGGCGACCTCGCCACGGCCATCCTCGGTGGCATCTTCGGCGGTGCCGTGAGCGGCCGCGGCGGTGGCTGGGGCGGCTCGTCCGGCGGCTTCGGCGGCAGCAGCCGCAGTCACAGCCGGCCCAGCGTCGGAGGCCGCGGCATCGGCGGAGGTGGTCGCTTCTGACCGGCCGGCCGCACCAGCTCGACCAGCACTCCCTTCGACCACCACGCACCACGACCGGCGGTCCCACCGCCAGGAGGAACGCACGATGACCCAGAAGCAGACCATCCTCGGCCGCGTCAGCCAGCTCGCCAAGGCCAACATCAACGCCCTCCTCGACCGCGCCGAGGACCCCGAGAAGATGCTCGACCAACTCGTCCGGGACTACACCAACTCCATCGCCGAGGCGGAGGAGGCCGTCGCGCAGACGATCGCCCACGTGCGCATGGCCGAGGGCGACCTCAAGGCCGACCAGGAGGCCGCGACCGAGTGGGGCAACAAGGCGGCCGCCGCGGCCAAGAAGGCCGATGAGCTGACCGCCGCCGGCGACACCGCGGGCGCCGACAAGTTCACCAACCTCGCCCGCGTGGCGCTCCAGCGCCAGATCCAGCACGAGGGCGAGGCCAAGGAGGCCGAGCCGACGATCGCCGCGCAGAACGCGCAGGTCGAGCAGCTCAAGTCCGGGCTCGTGACGATGAAGACCAAGCTCGAGGACCTCAAGGCGCGCCGCTCGGCCCTCGTCGCCCGCGCGCGCTCCGCGGAGGCGCAGTCGCGCGTCCAGGAGGCCATCGGGTCGATGGACGTCATGGACCCGACGAGCGAGCTGGGTCGCTTCGAGGAGCGGATCCGTCAGCAGGAGGCTCTCGTCACGGGCCGCACCGAGGCCCAGGCGGCGACGCTCGAGGACCAGTTCGCCGAGCTCGAGGACCACAGCCAGGACGCGGAGATCGAGGCGCGCCTGGCCGCGCTGCGGCAGCAGGGCTGACCACGTGAGGATCCCCGCTGCGTAGAGCGTCACGCTCGTGCGCGGCGGGGATCCGCTGACCGGCTCCGGTCAGGTGGGCCGGCTCACGGACGCGGCGCGTGGACGACCTGCTGGGCGTCGGTCAGGCCCTTGTCGATGAGCAGCTCGACCGCGTCCGCGGCGTCGTCGACGAGGAAGGGCAGCTCCTTGCGCTCCGTCGCCGAGAAGTCCTTGAGCACGTAGGCAGCGGCGTCCATCCGCCCCGGCGGGCGACCGATGCCCACGCGCACGCGCAGGTAGTCCTTCGTCCCGAAGGAGCTGGTGATCGAGCGCAGTCCGTTGTGCCCCCCTTCGCCACCGCCGAGCTTGAGCCGCACCTCGCCGAAGGGGATGTCGAGCTCGTCGTGCACGACGATCGTGCGCTCCGGGGGGACGGAGAAGAAGCTCGCCAGGCCCTTGGTCGGGCCACCGGAGAGGTTCATGTACGAGCTCGGGATGCCGATGATCGCCCGGGTCGAGCCCAGCCGCACCGACTCGGCCGCCGCGCCCGCCTTGTGCGTGCGCAGGCGGGCCCCGGCCCGCTGTGCGAGGTGGTCGATGACCATCGCGCCGACGTTGTGCCGGTTGCCGGCGTACTGGGGTCCGGGGTTGCCGAGACCGACGACGAGCCAGGTGTCATCACTCACGAGGCCACACCCTATGCAATGACCAAGGGGGCCCCGTCGCCTCGTCGTCCACAGACAGCCACCGCCCGCCCTGCGAGATCCCGGCTCCCCCACCATGATCGGACCATGGCTCCCGACCTGCAGCACCCCACCGACCCGCTGACCCCGGACGAGATCGACGGTGAGACCCGGCGCCTCCGCCTGCGTCTGGCCACCGCCCGCCGGCGCGTCGAGCACACCGCCCCGGCCGACGACGCAGAGACCGAGCACATCGCCCGGTGCGCGAGCGACCTCGACCACGCGGACTCCCAGCTCGACCTCGTCGAGGCCACCGTGGCGACCGACCCGTCAGCGGCGACCTGGGCACTGCTGTCCGCGATGGGGACGATCGACCGCGTCATCGAGCACCTGCCGACATCGCCCACGGACCACCAGCTGCTCGCGCAGCGCCAACCGCACTCGCCCGAGATCCGCCTCGGGGCGCTGGTCACCGAGAGCCGGCCGGGCGAGAGCCGCGCGGAGGCGGTGCTCTACGCGCTCTTCCGCGGGGTCGGGTGGGTGCTCGGCGGCGTCCTGTCACGCGGCATCGGTGGCGGCGGACGCTACTAGCCGCAGGACCCCCAGCACGCCGAAGGGCGGTGCCCCCGTGGGGAGGCACCGCCCTTCTGCAGTGGTTGCGCGAGGTCGCGCGGTGGGTCACTCCTGCTCGGAGGACTCCTCGCCACCCTCGGCGGCCGCGGACTCGCCCTCGGCGGCCTCGTCCTCGGGGGCGTCGTGCTCGATGCCGGCCTCGGCCTCGGCCTCGGCGAGCTCGGCCTCGAGCTCCTCGGCGGAGATCTGCTGGGTGATGTTGACGACGAGCAGCTCCGGGTCGGAGACGAGCGTCGAACCGGCCGGCATCTCGACCTGGCCGGCGAGGATCTGGGTGCCGACCTCGAGGCCCTCGACGGAGACGACGAGCGCCTCGGGCAGGTTGGTGACGTCGGCCTCGATCTCGAGGGTCGCGTTGTCGACCGTGACGACGGTCTCCGGGGCGGCGTCGCCCTCGACCTGGACGGGGACCTCGACGGTGACCTTCTCGCCGCGCTTGACGATGACGAGGTCGACGTGCTCGATGATCGGCTTGATCGGGTCGCGCTGGACGTCCTTGGCCAGGGCCAGCTGGTCCGACTCGCCCTCGACGGCGATGGTGAGCAGGGCGTTGGGGTTCTTCAGCGCCTGGAAGGTGTCGTGGAAGGGCAGCGCGAGGTGGATCGGGGCCTCGCCGTGGCCGTAGAGGACCGCGGGGACCTTGTCGGCGCGGCGCAGCTTGCGGGCCGCACCCTTGCCAAACTCGGTGCGCTTGTCGGACACCAGGCGGATCTCGTCGCTGGACATGTGTTGCTCCTTGCTCGTGGGGGGGGTGCCCGCGCGGGGAGCGGGCGAGTCTGACGGCGGTGGCCTCGACGTGGGACGCGGCGCGGACGGATGTCGACGCGCAGGCACAGGACCCACGGACGGCACCGCGTCGATCACGGATCGCTGCGACCGTGCAGCGTCCCTCGCCGAGGCAACCCGTGGATACTAGTGGACCCGCGCGGGCTGGGCCAAGTCGGTCTCCTCGTCGCGGCCGAGGAGCGCGGTGTCGACGTCGTCGGTCGGCAGCGGCCCGCCGGCGACCTCCCTTTCGCCGAGCTTGACCGCGATGACGCCGGCGAGGACCGCGAGGCCACCGGCCGCCTGCACCGGCGACATCGCCTCGCCGACGACCAGCCAGGCGAAGACGATCGCGAAGAGGACCTCGCTCAGCCCGACGAAGGATGCCACGGTCCCGCCGAGCAGACGTGCAGCGGCGATGCCGCTGGCGTACGCGAGTGCTCCGGCGACGACGGCGAGCTCGACGATCGCCACCCACCAAGGGGCGGACCAGCCGGCGAGGTCGACGCTCGAGGTGGTGGCCTCCATCGGCAGCACGCCGAGGGCGGTGACGACGAGCAGCCCCACGGCGCCGACCGCCAGCCCTCCCCCGGCGAAGCTGATGGGGGGCAATGACTCGTCCTCGTCGGCTGCGACGAGGAAGAAGACGACCAAGCCGATGGCTGCGAGCAGGCCCCATGCGACCCCGACGACGTCGAGGCGGGCGCCCGAGGTCACGTCGAGCACGAGGACGAGACCGATGATCGCGGCGCCCACGCCAGCGGTCGTCAGCCGCGACGGCCGGCGGCCGTGCCGGGCCCATACCCACCCGACGATGAGCACAGGGGCCAGGTACTCGAGGAGCAGCGCGACGCCGACGGACAGCCGGTCGACGGCCATGAAGTAGGCGAACTGGCAGCCGGCGACCGCGAAGATCCCGTAGGCGATGATCCGACCGATGTTGCGCCGTAGCAGGTGCCAGTGGCCGTGCATGGCCAGAGCGGCCGGGACGAGCATGACGAGGGCGGCGCCGGTGATGCGCGCCGTGACGATCGCGCCGGGGCTCCAGCCGCTGGCGAGCAGCGCCTGGCCGAAGGTCCCCGACGAGCCGAAGGTCGCCGCGGACGCGAGCGCCACGAGCAGCCCGACGACGGGGGTGCGCTGCGGGGTGAGGTCGGCGGCCGCCACGGCTGCTCCTGACGTCATGGGTGAAGTAGCCTGATGCCGATGACGCTAGACCCGATCGACGTCAGGAGTCAATGTGGTCTTTGCCCATGACACGGATGTGGCGCTGCAGACCGCCGCCGCACTGGTCAACACCGCGGTCGGGGCCTTCCCCGACGACGAGGGCGACACCCTGGAGACGACCGACCAACTGCGCGACTTCTACGTCGGGTGGGCGTGGACGGGGCGCTTCGACGGCGACTCCGCCGAGCTCGGGCAGGTGCGGGCCCTGCGCCCCCGACTGCGCGCGGTGTGGGCGGCAGCGGACGACGACGAGGCCACGGTGGCGCTCGTCAACGACCTGCTCCGCACCGGCGAGGCACTCCCCCAGCTCGTCGACCACGACGACTACGGCTGGCACATCCACGCGACCGGCGCCGACGCGCCCTTCGCCCAGCGGATGCAGGTCGAGGCGGCGATGGCCCTCGTCGACGTCATCCGCGCCGGCGAGCTCTCCCGACTGCGGGTCTGCGCCGCCGACGACTGCGACGACGTGCTCGTCGACCTCTCGCGCAACCGGTCCAGGCGCTACTGCGACGGCGGCTGCGGCAACCGCTTGGCGGCCGCCGCCTACCGCTCGCGGCGCTCCTGACGACGAGAGCGGCCGGCGCAAGGAGTCTGCGCCGGGCCGCTCTCGTGGTGGGTCAGTTGAAGAGGCTGGTGACCGACCCGTCCTCGAAGACCTCGCGGATGGCGCGGGAGACGAGCGGCGCGATCGACAGGACCGTCAGGTCGTCGAACTTCTGCTCCTCCGTGAGGGGCAGCGTGTCGGTGACGATGACCTCCTCGGCGGCACAGGCCTGCATCCGCTCGACCGCCGGCCCGGAGAAGATGGCGTGCGTCGCGGCGATGATGACACCGGCGGCCCCGTCCTCCATGAGCGCGTCGGCGGCCTTGGTGATCGTGCCCGCGGTGTCGATCATGTCGTCGACGAGCACGCACCAGCGGCCCTCGACCTCACCGACGACGCGGTTGGCGACCGACTCGTTGGGCCGGTCGATGTTGCGCGTCTTGTGGATGAAGGCCAGCGGCACGCCGCCGAGCTGGCGGGACCACTGCTCGGCGACCTTGATCCGGCCGGCGTCCGGGGAGACGACGGCGAGCTTGCGGTCGCCGTACTTCTCCTTGACGTACTCGGCGAGGATCGGTCGGGCCATGAGGTGGTCGACGGGGCCGTCGAAGAAGCCCTGGATCTGGTCGGTGTGCAGGTCGACCGCGATGAGCCGGTCGGCACCGGCCGTCTTGAAGAGGTCGGCCATGAGGCGGGCCGAGATCGGCTCGCGCCCGCGGTGCTTCTTGTCCTGGCGGGCGTAGCCGTAGAAGGGCTGCACGACGGTGATCCGCTTGGCGCTGGCGCGCTTGAGCGCGTCGACCATGAGCAGCTGCTCCATGATCGCCTCGTTGATCGGAGTGCTGTGGCTCTGCAGGACGAAGGCGTCGCACCCACGCACCGACTCCTCGTAGCGCACGTAGATCTCGCCGTTGGCGAACTCGTAGGCGCTCGACGGCACGAGGTCGGTGCCGAGCTCGCGGGCGACCGCGTCGGCCAGCTCGGGGTGCGTGCGCCCCGTGAAGACCATGAGGTTCTTCTCGGTCGTCTTGTTGATGCCGGTCACTGGGAGTCCTCGCTGCTGTCGGGGGTGGCGGACGAAGGGGGTGTGGCCGCAGCCCGGGCGGCCGCCTCGGTGGGCGTACCGGCACGATGCGCCGCGACCCAGCCGTCGATGTTGCGCTGGCGGCCGCGGGCGATGCCGAGCTGGCCGGGGCCGACCGCGTCGGTCAGGGCGGAGCCGGCGGCGACGTAGGCACCGTCGGCCACCTCGACCGGCGCGACGAGCACGGTGTCTGAGCCGACGAAGGAGTGCTTGCCGATGACGGTCTGGTGCTTGTTGACCCCGTCGTAGTTGGCGAAGATCGTGCCGGCGCCGATGTTGGCCCCCTCGCCGATGATCGCGTCACCTGCGTAGGTGAGGTGCGGGACCTTGGCCCCGTCGCCGATCTTGGCGTTCTTCGTCTCGACGAAGCCGCCGATCTTCCCCTTCGCCCCGAGCTCGGTCCCGGGACGCAGGTAGGAGAAGGGCCCGACCGTGGCGCCGGCGCCGACGACGGCGAGGTGGCCCTCGGCCCGCTTGACCTCGGCGCCGTCCCCGACCTCGCAGTCGGTGAGGGTGACGTCGGGGCCGATCGTCGCCTCGGCACCGATGGTCGTCGCGCCGAGCAGCTGGGTGCCGGGGAGGATGCGGGTGTCCTGGCCGATGGTGACGTCGACGTCGATCCACGTCGAGTCGGGGTCGACGATCGTCACGCCGGCGCGCATGTGGCGCTCGAGGACCCGCTGGTTGAGCACCTTGCCCAGGCCGGCGAGCTGGACGCGGTCGTTGACGCCCTCGGTCTGCCAGAGGTCGTCGAGCACGTGGGCGGCGACGGTGCCGCCGGCGGCGCGGGCCAGCTCGAGCACGTCCGTGAGGTACTTCTCGCCCTGCGCGTTGTCCGTCGTGACGTTGGCGAGCTCGCGGCGGAGCACGGCGGCGTCGAAGGCGTAGATGCCGGAGTTGATCTCGCGGATCTCCCGCTCCGCCTCGCTCGCGTCCTTGAACTCGACGATGCGCTCGACGTTGCCCGCGGCGTCGCGGACGATCCGGCCATAGGCCTTGGCGTCCTCGAGCACCGAGGTGACGACGGTGACCGCGGCCTGTGCCTGCGTGTGCGCGCGGGTCAGCTCGCTGATCGTCTCCGCCGACAGGAGTGGCACGTCACCCATGGTGACGACGATCGTGCCGGTGAGGTCCGCGGGCAGGGCCTCGAGGCCGCACTCGACGGCCCGGCCGGTGCCCTTGACCTCGTCCTGGTCGGCGGTGCGGCACGGGATCTGCCACCGCTCGCCGTAGGCGGCGATGAAGTCGGCGACCCGGTCGCGCTGGTGGCGGATGACGACGACGGTCTCGCTGGCCCCGGCACCGGCGGCCGCGCGCATCGCGTGGCCTAGGAGCGGAGCTCCGCCGATCGGGTGCAGGACCTTGGGGAGGGTCGACTTCATCCGGGTTCCCTCGCCGGCGGCGAGGATGATGACTGCGTCTGGACGGACGTCGTTCACGCGGTTGATCTCCGAGGTGTCGGGGGCGCGGCCGGCCGACTGGGCCGCCTCGCCACTCTAGCGGCCGACCGTCGCCGGGATCGACCGAGCCGGGGTCAGAGCAGCTCGCGCCGCCCCCGGGTCGGCGAGTACTGCGGCGACCGACCGCGCGCCGGGCCGACCTCGTCGCCCTCGACGACGACCTCGCGGTCACCGGCGTCATGCGTACGGGCGTCTGGGTGCGGGGTGGGCAGCAGCCTCCACGCGGCTGAGACGTCAGTCGAGCTCCTCGTCGATCGCCTCGCCCGTGACGTCGTGGGCGCGGAAGCTCGCGAGGTGGGCACCACCGAGCGGGTCACCGGTCCATCGCACGAGGTCCCAGCCCTCCCCCGGCCGGCCGTCGAGCAGGACGAGGCCGGTGTTGTTGATCCACCGACCTTCGATGTCGTCGGCGTCCAGCTCCGCCGCGAGCGTGGCGAAGACGCGGATCGCCGCGCCGTGGCTGAAGAGCGCGACGGTGTCGTCGCGACCGTGCGCCCCGGCGATCGAGCGCACCGCGCCGTCGAAGCGCGCCATGAAGTCGTGGCCGGTCGTCCCGCCCGGCACCGCGTGGTCGAGGTCGCGGTGCAGCCACGCGGCCAGCCCACCGAGGTAGCCCTCGACGGCCACCTGGTCGGCACGCATCTCGAAGTCGCCGGCGGCGATCTCCTCGAGCCCCTCGCGCACCCGCACCTCGAGCGAGCGCTCCTGCGCCAGTGGCGCCCCCGTCAGCTGGGTGCGCACGAGCGGCGAGGCGTAGACCGCGCTGACGTCCTCGTCGGCGAGTGCTGCAGGCACCGCCGCCGCCTGGCGCTGGCCGAGCTCGGTCAGGCCGGCTCCTGGGTAGGCGGTGTCGAGCGCGCCGGTGACGTTGTGAGGGGTCTGTCCGTGCCGGATGAGGAGGAGTCGCACCCCTGAAGGCTACGCAGCGGCGCGCGGACGCCGGACCGCCCCGTCCGGTGGACGAGGGCGGTCTGGTCGGATGGGCGGCGCTGGGCTCAGCGCACCATGCAGGGCCGCTTCGGGTCGAAGGTCCACCCGGGGACGAAGGCCTGCATGGCGACGGCGTCGTCGCGCGACCCGAGCCCGTGCTCCTGGTACAGCGCGTGCGCCTGGGCGAGCCGGTCCCGGTCGATCGTCAGGCCCAGCACGACGTGACGCTCCCGATCGACGCCCTCGCCGACTTCGTCGAGGTCACGTCGCCGCCCCCCGCGGCCGGCACCGATCAGTCCCGCCGCTTCACCTCGTCCACCCCGACGACCCAGGCATGGCTGCGGGAGGGGCGGCTGTACCGGCCGCCGCGACGCTCCTGGTACTCCTGGAGCACCGCGAAGCCGTCCGGCGAGACATCAGCGCCGGGCGAGAGACCGTCATCGGTCTCGGCAACGAGCTCGGCCGTGCGCGTGTCGACGATGCGGAAGGAGCTCTCCGCCGCATCGCTGAAGAGCTTGTCGGTCGGCAGGAAGAAGACGATGAGCCGACCCCGTGGGTCATTGGTCGCGATGCGATAGCCCTCGGGCACCTCGACGTCCCCGACGGCCTCGTCCTCGAGGGCATCGCGCAGGGTGAGGGTGTCGCCGGCGCGCGAGATCTCGAAGCGGTCGTGGACGACCGACCGCCCGTCGGGCACCTCCTGCGACCGCTCCACCGGCGGCACGTCCACGGTGACGACGCGGTCGCCGTCGAGCAGCCGCACGCCGTCGTCGCACCGCACGACCGGTGTCGCCTCGGCGGCGAGGCGGCCCCCGGAGTCCCCGGGGTTGTCCAGGCGCGCGCCGGGGCACGACGTGCGCGCCAGCTCCTCCCCCGAGCGAAGGGAGGCCACCGTCACCACGTCGCCCGCCCGGTGGATCGCCTCGTCCTCGCGCACGAGGACGCGCCCACGGGGCGCGTCCTGCCAGGTGCGCGCCACCTTGCCGGTGTCGAGGTCGAGCGCCTGCGTCGTCTCCTCGTCGGGGGTGATGAGGGCATAACGCTGCTCCGGCAGACCGCCGGGGTAGAGAGTCGCCAGGTCGACGTCGCAGCCGACCTCGGTGTCGTGGCTCCAGGCGACGCTCGCGTCCTCGAGCACCACCCCGGAGACGACGAGGCGGCCGCCGGTGACGTCCTCGCCGAGGCGGGCGCCACCTCCCGGTGACATGCACGAGACCACCGCGACGTGCCGGGTCGACATCCCGACGATCTCGGCCTCGTCCCCGGGCCGGGCGGCCTTGTCGCCGTGGGCGACGAGCAGGTCGGTGGCCCGTGCCTCGACCTCGCCGTCCGCACGCTCGACCCGGACGTCACCACCGAGGGTCGAGACGAGGGCGCCGTCGGAGGTGAGCGTGCCGTCGCCGTAGAAGCGCGACCCGCCCCACCGCTCACCCGTCGGCGCGTGCTCCACCCACTCACCGTCCTCGTCGCCGTACGTGAACCACCCGTTGGGCCCGATGCGCACGCTGTGGGACCGCTCGGACGTGTAGTAGTGGACCCGGCCGTCGACGCTCCCGCCGCCGCCGATGGCTCCGGGTAGGACGACGCCGACGAGGAAGGCGACGATCGCCAGGGCGGCGAGCACCGCGAGGGTGAGCTTGGTGGCGTCGGCGGCCTTGCTCGGGGTGCTCACCGGGCCCCCTTCGGCACCGCGACCCACAGCCGTGTGCCCTCGATGTCCTCGTCGTCGGCCTCGACGAGGATCACGCCGTCGGGCGAGGTGTCGGCGCCGGCCCGCATGACGCCATTGGTCGTCACGACCATCTCCCCAGTGCGGGTGTCGAAGGCCCGGTAGGCACCTCGGGGCCGCTCGCCTCTCGTGTCGAACTCGGTGAAGGTGATGAGCCGGCCCACGGGGCCGAAGCCGCCGAGCTTCATGCCCTCGGGCACGTCGAGCACGCCGATCTCCTTGTCCTGCAGGCCGTCCCACAGGGTCACTTGGTCGCCGTCACGCTGGAGCAGGTGGCGACCGTGGGCGACCTGCTGCCCGTCGGGCAGCTCCTCGCCCGTGTCCACCGGCGGGGCGTCGATCTCGACGAAGTCGTCGTCCTCGACGACGTGGACGCGGTCGCGGCAGGTGACGAAGGGGGTGACCTCCGGCGACAGCTGCTGGGTGATCTCGTCGGGTCGTCCCGGGGAGGCCCACGGGCACTCCACCCGGGCGAGCTCCTCGCCGGTGCGCAGGGACCGCCATCCGACGGTGTCGTCGCTCTCGTTCACGAGCGCCTTGTCACCGCTGATGACGATGTCGCTCCGGGGAAGGCCCGAGCGCTCGAGCACGACCTTGCCCGTCGCGACGTCGATGACGAGGAGGTGCTCCTCGCTCGGCACCAGGAGGGCGTACTGCTGTGCGGGCAGGGTGCGGGGCTTGCTCAGCGGCCGAGCGTCGGGCCCGCACTCGATCCCGACGTCCTTGACCCAGTCGATCGAGGCGTCCTCGAGGGAGAGACCGGCGAGCACGGCCTTGCCACCCTCGACCTCCTCGGTGAGACGTGAGGGCGACGGGGCCACGCAGATCGTGACGACGACCTGCTCCTCGCCGAGGGCGACGGTCTGCACGTCCTCACCACCCCACAGGTCGTCCTCCCCGAGCTCGTCGGCGATCTCCTTCGTCGTCCGCGAGCTCGTCGACCCCTCACGCTGCACGAGCACCTTGGCATCGCCCGGCTGCACGACGACCCCGTCCTGCGAGATCGACATCTGCGAGTCGAGCTCGCCGATCGTCCACGACTCGCCGGTGTGCACGTTGCGGGCGACGTAGTCGCCCCCGCCGCCGGGGTGGGTCAGCCACCCGTCGGGCCCGAGCTGGACCGACAGGTCCTCGCTGTCCCAGACGATGTTGCCCGAGACCTCCGGCGGGTCGAGGCGCCCGGTGAGCGCCCCGAGACCACCGGGTAGGAAGGAGACGACCCCTGCGGCAAACATCCCGACGAGGGCCAGCACGCCGACGACCTTGAGTGCGCGCGGCACCGCGCGGGAGGGCTGAGGGGAGAGGTCGTGGGGGGCGCTCACCGGCTCATTGTGGCCGATCGGCGTCGACCGATGGCTCCCCGGGTAGGAGTCGAACCTACGTCGCTAGTCCTGATTCAAAGTCAGGCGGGCCCTGCCGGCAGACCAACCGGGGAATGCCGCCGGAGCGGCACGGTCAGGGTAGTCGACGGGCTGCTCCGTGCCGTCACCGACAATGGGGGCATGAGCCAGCAGGACGAAGGGCGGCCGCCGCGCCGCCCGCGCATGACCGGTGCGGCACGGCGTGAGCAGCTCGTGAGCGTCGGGCGCGGACTCTTCGCGGCGAAGGGGGTCGACGGCACCTCCGTGGAGGAGATCGCTGGCGCGGCCGAGGTGTCCAAGCCGGTCGTGTACGAGCACTTCGGCGGCAAGGAGGGGCTCTACGCCGTGGTCGTCGACCGTGAGCTGAGCGTCCTCACCGAGGCCGTGACGACGGCGCTCACCGCGGGCGGCACCGACCGGCAGATCATCGAGCGAGCGGCTCTCGCGCTGCTCGACTACATCGAGGGCTCACCGGACGGCTTCCGCATCCTCGCGCGGGACGTCTCCGGCGAGGCCCCCAGCGGCACCTACTCCTCGCTGATCTCCGACGTCGCGACCCAGGTCGCCCACCTGCTCTCCGAGCCCTTCGAGCAGCGGGGATTCGACCCGACCACGGCGCCGATGTACGCCCAGATGCTCGTCGGTCTGGTCTCCCTCACGGGGCAGTGGTGGCTCGAGACCCGCCAGCCGGACAAGGAGTCCGTGGCCGCCCACCTCGTCAACCTCGCGTGGAACGGTCTCGACGGCCTCGAGCCCCACCCCACGCTGCACGGGCGGGGCTGACCTCCCTTCGCCCGTTCCTATCCACCCCGCTCGCCTGCACGTGCGGGGTGTATGGGAATGGCGCAGGTCAGGCCTGCTGGAGCTCGACCCTGTTCCCCACCGGGTCATCGGTGTGGAAGCGCCGCACCCCCGGGATCGCCTCGTCCCAGCGCACCTCTCCCCCGGCAGCCGTCACGGCCTCCGCCAGGGCGTCGACGTCGTCGACGAGGAAGCACGGGTGGGCCTTGCGCGCCGGAGTGAAGTCGGCCTCGACGCCGCAGTGCAGCTCCCGGTCCCCCGCCTGGAACCACGCTCCACCGCGGGCCGCGAGGACCCGCGGCTTGGGGATCTCCGGCATGCCGAGGAGGTCACCGTAGAAGGCCCGCAGCGCGTCCTCGCTGCCTGCGGGACAGGCGATCTGGACGTGGTGCAGCCCGAGGACGCTCACGCCTTGCGCCCGACGGCGAAGACGCGACGGAAGGCCAGGAGGACCCCGGCGGGGGTGCGCGGGTAGGCGGCCGTCAGCTTGTCGGCGTAGGCAGCGAGGAAGGCCTCGCGCTCGCCCTCGTCCTCGAGGACCTCGAGCATCGGCCGCAGACCGGTGCCGCTGACCCAGTCGAGCACCGGGTTGTCACTGGCCCCCTCGGGGTCGAGCACGTGCGTGTAGGTCGTCTCCCACGCGTCGACGGCGAGCCCGTGAGCCGTGAGCACCTGTAGGTAGGTCGACGGGTCGCCGGCGCCGAAGCGCTTGCTCGCCGCCTCGAGCTCGCCGCTGCGCGGGTGGTCGACCGCCGTCTCGCGCATGAGCGCGTGGGTCGGCGCGTCGTAGTTGCCCGGCACCTGCAGGGCAAACCAGCCGTCCGCGGCGAGGGCGTCGACCCAGGTCTCGATGAGGGGCAGGTGGCGTGGCACCCACTGCAGCGCAGCATTGCTGACGATGACGTCGGGCGCCGCGCCCAGGCTGGCGATGTCCCAGTCGGCGAGGTCGGCCTGGACCCACTCGACGCGCCCGTCGGTGTCGAGGGCGCGCGCCGCGTCGAGCATCTCGACGCTGCTGTCCACCCCGACGACCCTGGCCTGCGGCCAGCGCTCGGCGAGCGAGAGGGTCAGCGGGCCGTTGCCGCAGCCGAGGTCGACGACGAGCCCCGGCTCCTGCGCGTCGACGCGTGCCATGAGATCCACGAAGGGTCGGGAGCGTTCGCTCGAGAACTGGCCGTAGCGGGTCGGGTCCCAGGTCACCGTCATGTGTGCGTGCCTCCTCGGTCGGGTCCGTGCAGCCTAACCAACGACCATGCATATGTCTCGATATCAAGATTCACGACCGCAGGTATTCTTGACGGATGAGCAGCCGCCACGACCCGTCCGACGACGTCGACGCCATCGTCGAGGCCTGGCGCCGCGAGCGTCCCGACCTCGACGTCGAGCCGTTGCACGTCTTCTCACGCGTCTCCCGGCTGGCCCGGCTGCTCGACCTCGACCGCACGAGCGCCTTCGCCCGGCACGAGCTCGAGGGCTGGGAGTTCGACGTGCTCTCCGCGCTGCGCCGCGCCGGCGAGCCCTACCAGCTCTCCCCCGGCCGCCTGGTCCAGGAGACCCTCGTGACCTCGGGGACGATGACCAACCGCATCGACCGCCTCGCCACCAAGGGCTGGGTCGAGCGCCTCCCGTCGCCCACCGACCGTCGGGGCGTCATCGTCCGCCTGACGCAGGGAGGCCAAGCGGCGGTCGACGCCGCGATGGCCGACCTGCTGGCCCGGGAGGGCGAGCTCCTCGACGACATGTCGGCCGACGAGCGGGCCGCGCTCACCCGCGCGCTCAAGCGGCTGCTCGCCCCCTTCGAGGCCTGACCTCAGCCGACGAGCTCGGCGCACTCCAGCCACTCGAGCTCGAGCATCTCCTTGTCCTCCGCGAGCTCGCCGAGCGTCGCGTTGAGCTCCGCCAACCGCGTGTGGTCGTGCACCGACTCGGCCATCTCGTGGTGCAGCGACTCCTCCCGCGCGGCGATCTTGGCCAGCTGCTTCTCGATCCGCGCCATCGCCTTGCGCGCCTCGCGCTGGGCAGCCGGGTCCACGGTCGGCTCCCCCGGGGACGAAGGGGGCGCCGCCGCCCCCTTCGTCGGGGTCGGCCGCGTCGGCTGGGCCGCGCGCAGCCGCAGGTACTCGTCGACGCCACCGGGCACGTGCCGCAGGCGCCCGTCGAGGATCGCGTACTGCTGGTCGGTGATGCGCTCGAGCAGGTACCGGTCGTGGGAGATGACGATGAGCGTGCCCGGCCACGAGTCGAGCAGGTCCTCCATCGCGGCGAGCATGTCGGAGTCGACGTCATTGGTCGGCTCACCCAGCAGCTAGATGGCAGATGCAAGAGGAGCACCTGTCTGTCATGGAGACTCGACTACCCACCCGACCACCGGCTTCCGAGATCAAGGCTCTCATATACACGCGAGCCTCGATGGATCGTCACTACCTCATGCGCTCGACCGACGATCAGGAGACGGACTGCCGCGCCTGGTGCGCGCAGCAGACGTGGAATGTCGGCAGGGTCATCACCGATGCCAATCGATCTGCATCGAAGTGGCGCACCCGCGAGCGTGAGGGGTTCGAGGAGGCTCTCCACCTGATCGCCTCCAAGAAGTATGACGCGTTCGTGACGTGGGAGCCCTCCCGCGCCGGACGTGAGCTACTGGCGTACGTGCAACTGCGTGCGGCTTGTCAGGAAGCCGGTGTGCTCTACCTGACGAAGGGCCGGGTCTATGACTTTTCCCGCCATGACGACAGCTTCATGATGGGGCTGGAGTTCCTCACTGCGGAGAAGGACGCCGCGGTGATCCGGGACCGGCAGCTGCGCACTGTGCGGCTCAACGCGCAGAAGGGTCGCCCACACGGTCGGCTCCCCTACGGGTACCGCAGGGTGTATGACGAGCAGACGCGTGCGCTGGTTCGTCAGGAGATCGACCCGGGAAAGGCCTCGATCATCATCACGGCCGTCGATGAGATTCTGGACGGGGTCTCGATCAACAACATCGTGACTCGCCTGAATCGCGCGGGGGTGCCGACCCCGATGAAGCCGACGTCCGACCAGTCGCGAGGTTGGATGAGCTCAACCCTGCGCCAACTCATCAAGAGTCCAACGATTGCGGGCCTGCGCATGTATCAGGGCGAGGTCATCGGTGAAGCGGACTGGCCGGCGATCGTTCCGGTCGAAAAGTGGGAGAAGGTCAACCAGATCCTTGCGGACCGGGCTCGCCGTACTCGGTACGTGGAGGAAGGCAACCATAGTCACCCCAGGTGGCTGCTGTCATTCATTGCCAGGTGCGGCTTCTGTTCGCACCCCTTGGTGCGCATTCATGGTGCCGTGGATCGCAAGCGGACTGGGATGCCTCGAGACAACTACATCTGCGGGAAAGTGGGGTGCCGGAAGGTCAGTATCGACATTCCCTACACGGACGCTTACGTCACCGGCGCACTACTTGGTTGGCTGTCCAAGCCTGAGAGCCTAGCGGTCATTCTGGGCCCGGACGACAACTGGAACGAGCGGGTCCGCGAAGCCCAGGACCATGTCGCAGCACTGCGCAGGCGCCTCGCCGACGCAGCGGGCGAGTATGCACAGGGCCGGATCAGCATGACGATGCTGGCCGATGTCGAGGAACGCCTCAAGCCCGAGATCGAACGTGCCGCGAAAGCCGCCGTTCCCCCGGTCGCCGACAGGCAACTCCTCGCACTGATCCAGACGAAGGATCTGGATGCCGCATGGGAAGCTCTCGACCTGGTCGAGAAGCGCCGCATGCTCAAGATGCTGCTCGACATCCGGATCGAGAAGGCCAAGACCATGGGCGGCCGCTTTGATCCGGCACGGATCAAGATCACTCCTCGGTTCTCGGTTCCCGAGACATATCAATGGAGGCGACCAGAATCGTCCTGACCGCTGCGCCCTGACGGTCAGTCGGCGGTAGGAACGACGCGCCGAGCTCTCGCCCCAGCTCCTGGAGCCGCGAGAGCTCGGCGCTCGTCTGCTGAGCTGCGGTACTCATCGCAGTTCCCCGGTGCGCGGATCGGCGCCTGCGAAGAAGGCGTCCTCGGCGGCGCGGCGTTCGGCGACTCGTGCGGCGACGTACTCGACGAAGTCGGCATCGCGGTCGGCGACGAACACGTCCTCGACCGGGTCGGCGGGGTCCTCGCCGGGCCAGGTCGTCTGCCTGGTTGGCCGGTCGCGGTCCAGGCGGGTACCGGAGGCGGCGACCCATTCGCGCAGCCTGGCGCGGGCGTCGGCGAAGTCGCGATGCCACCCGAACGGGGCACTGCCGTTCTGCTCGGGGTGGTAGGCACACAGCCAGTGCAGATGCAGCGCTGAGAGCTCCCAGACGAGTTCGTCGTGGCGGTGCCAGAACGGTGGGATGACGCTGGCGGGCAGCCCGTAGGTGCGGCGTGTCGTCTCGACCCACCGGTTCAGGGCGTACCACTCCTTTTCGAGTTCGTCGGCGCGCAGCAGGTACCAGTTCACTGGGTGCGGCGGGCCGGGGTCCTCCTCGTCCTCGTCTTCGAGCATCCCCTCGTCGTCGAGGTCGAGCTCGTCCTCGGGCAGCTCCTCCACGGCGGGCTCACCGGGGGTCTCGTGGTCGCGGTCGTCGGTCATGATCGGGACTCCTCGGTGCTCACAGGCCCATGTCCGGCGACTGCCGGTCGGGCCGGTACTCGGGCGCGGCGAACGCGGCAGGCGTCTGCTGCTGCGCCACCTGCCGTTCCGGCTGCTCGGGAACACCGGAACCGGCGGACTGCTGGGCTGCGTCACGTTCGACGGTGGGTCGCTGGGCCTGTTCGCGGCGCGGGGTGCGGTCGACCTCGTAGGTGGTGCGGGCCATGTCGTGACCGAGCGCGGTCGCGACGAACCGCTGCTTCGTCTCGCCGGTGCTCTTGGACTGGTAGTCCTCCATGCGCCCCTCGGCGATGAAGAAGTCGTTCTTGGCGAGTTGCTTGTAGGCGCGCACGGCGACGCCCTTGTAGGCGACGAGGTCGTGGTAGGTGTTCGGCAGACGGGTGTAGGTGCCGTCGTCCTCGTAGTCCCAATGACGCTGCTCGACCTTCGCGTAGAACGCCGCTTTGCCCTTCTGAGTGGTGCCCAGCGTCGGCTCGGACTTGATGCGTCCCTTGAAGGACTCGCGGACATCCGCGCCCTGCTCGGGCTGGGTCTCGGGGCCGGTTCCTGGGTTCTCGTGCTCGGCCATCGTGCTGCTCCTGTCTTCCTGATGCGGCCACCTGTCGTGGCGGCCGTCGTGACAGGCAGGTGCACACGAGCTGTCCCGGACCTACCGAGGCGGGTCGGGGCGGCGCAGCAGCGCCTCGATCTCGGCCCGGTCGGTCTTGAGCTGGTCGGCGTCGGCGCGAGCGGGCCAGGCGCGCAGATCGGTGACGATCGGCGGGGCCGCACGCAGCAGGGTCACCGCGGTGCCGAACGGGAGGGTCCGCAACCGGTCGGGCGGGAAGATCGCGACCCTGCGCACGGAGCGCTGGTTCTGGCGAGTGCCGTGATCACCGAGGGTGATCGAGTCGGTGTACTCATCACGTTCACCGATCAACGTGGACAGGTCTTGAAGGTCTTTGCTGTTCGAAGCCCCGCCGAGAAGAATCTTCACGATGGAGGCGTCCCAGATCGCGCCGGCCTGGTTCTCCGACCACTTGTCGCGCGCCTGCGCGAGAGACTGGAGCACGGGCAAACAGGTGATTCCGGTGCCACCGCCCTCGGCCATCAGCGTCGGCAACGACGGCAGCGGGGCGAGGTTGCCGATCTCATCCAACGCCAGCAGCAGTGGCGGGTCGAGACGGGCTCCGGGTGAGCGTGCCGCGATCCGCCGGGCGGTCTCCACGAGATCCTCCACCAACGCGGCGACCAGTGCTGCGGAGGCTCCGGCTCCAGCACCGGTCGCGAGGAGGAACAGGGTGCCCCGATCACGGATGAACGCTTCGGGGTCGAACTCCTCCCCGGGGCCGGGGCTGACGGCATCGAGCACCCGCGGGTCAGCGAGAGCACCGAGGGCCAGAGAGACGCCCTGCCAGATCGAATCGCGGGTCCTGGGGTCGGCGTCGATCATGGATTCCAGCGAGTCCGCCCACCCCGTGGCCGCGTCCGGGCTGTTGGTGAGGATCGCGACGGCCTCCGCCGCAGCCGAGGGGTCCAGGGTCCAGCGGAACAGCTCCGCCGGGGAACGCCCATCAAGAGCAGCGGCGTGCAGCAGAGCCTGCAGCGCAGTCCTCGTCTTGCCTTCCCAGAATCCGCCAGACTCCACCCCGCCGGCAGACAGGCCGGTGGCCGAGGCGAGGCCGGTAGCGCGGATCATCGCGGTGAGAGGGTCGGCGCAGCCACGCACGGGCGACCAGCGCATCCCCGCCGGGACGCCCTCGGCCAGGTGCTGGGGGTCGAACACTGCGACCGGGCCGTGCTTCTCTCTCGCGCGCAGGGTCGCGGTGAGGTTGTCCGGGCGGGTGCTGGTGGCGATCACCGCCCCCGGCGCGTCGAGGATCGCGGGGATTACCACGTGCAGGCCCTTGCCGGAGCGGGGTGGTCCGATGAGCAGGATCGAGTCCTCGACGCTGGCCCACACCTCCCGGCCCCGGCACATCCCGAGTCGGTAGCCGACATCCGCCGGGGTCGGCTTGGAGAGAGAGGGTCGCAAGTTCCCGGCGCGGGTGAGCAGCGCCGTAGGTGAGGCGACCGTGGCCACCTCGTGGCGGGTCGCGACTCCGGCGGTTGTGTGCGGGTCGACCTCGGTCTTGCGGGCGTGACGGCGCAGCCGCGTCCACACCCAGCAGCCGCCGGCGACCAGCCCGGCCAGCAGCACGACGGTCACGGCCCAGTAGGCGACCGCGCTCATCCCTGGCGCGTCGAGCGCGGCGGCAGGATCACCGGGCCGGAACAGCACCGAGATGCCGGAGGCGGGCCCAGCGGCGGGCTGGTCGGTGCCGGTGAGGAACGCGGCCACCGATCCGGCGCCGCGCAGGATCAGGGCGAGGCCGAACAGTCCGACCAGCCCGATCATCGCGGCGTTGGTCAGCTCGTCGCCGAAGCTGCCGCTCTGGCGGCCCTGCGGGACGCTCATCGCAGCCTGCGCGCCACGACCGTGCCGGAGACGCGCCCGACCAGCAGCACCTCTCCGGCATCCCCGACCCGTCGCGGATCGAGCAGCCCCCGTGCAGTGCCGTCGCCGGCCGCGTCGGTGTCGGAGACGAGCACGGTGCAGGCGATGTCCTCCCCGGCGACGAACCCCTCCCCGGTGACCTCGATCAGCGCCGGCACCGCCTTGGGCCGTCTCGTCTTTGGGGCCGGCTCGGGTGCAGGGTCGGCGCGGCGTGGTTGTGCGGCGACGAGTTCGGTGAAGCTCGTGCCGTCGGCCTCGTGCACCTCCACCCGCACCGGCACCGCACGCTCCTGGCTGGCGTGGTCGATGATCTGCGGGAACGCGGCCCGCGACCACGGCCGCTGGTCGTCGTCGGGCGGATACACGGTGCCGTCGATCATCACGGTCATCGACCCGTCGGCGTGGATATCGAGGATCACGGTGCGCATCGACACCGGCACCGGCTCAGGGAGATTCGCATGTCGTCTCATGCCGGCCAGGTGCACAATCCCGTACCCGCACCGTTCATCCTGGCTGCTGCTGGCGCAGCTGCCGGGCCTCGTCCAGCACACGACGGCAGGGTTCCCTCACCCATACGCCGCTGTTAGTATCTGCGTATGGATGCAGATAAGCAGATGTGCGGCATGGATCCCGCGTCGGAATACGTCGATCTCGCCGCGGAGGTCTTGGGACTGTTGTCCGATCCGACGCGGATCAGGATCGTGCTGGCCCTGCGCCAGGCCGACGAGTTGCCGGTGAACGCGCTGGCGGAACTGGTCGGGAAGAAGCCCTCGGGGGTGTCGCAGCATCTGGCCCGACTACGGATGGCGCGGATGGTCACGACCCGGCAGGAGGGCACGAGCGTGCTCTACCGCCTCACCGACGAACACGCGGTCGCCCTGGTGGTCGAGGCGATCAAGCAGGCCGAGCACGCGGTCGCGAACGGGCAGATCCCGCCCCACCACCACGCACCCCGGCAGTAGTAGCCCGTTCGTCGCACAAACTCTCGTTCGTTAGGCCTCGTCTCATGCTTGCTGTCCTGCGCAATCCCACCTACGCGAAACTGTTCAGCGCGCAGGTCATCGCGCTGCTGGGCACGGGCCTGCTCACCGTCGCGCTCGGACTGCTCGCCTTCGAAATCGCCGGCGGCGACGCCGGCGTGGTGATGGGTGTGGCGATGACGATCAAGATGGTGGCCTACGTCGCCGTCTCCCCCCTCACGACGGCACTCACCACCCGTCTCAAGAGAAAGCCACTACTCATCGGGACCGATCTCATCCGGGCTGGGGTCGCGCTCTCGCTGCCGTTCGTGACCGAGGTGTGGCAGATCTATGTGCTGATCTTCCTGTTGCAGTCCGCATCGGCGACGTTCACGCCCGCGTTTCAGGCCGTGATCCCGTCCGTGCTCCCGGACGAGGGACAGTACACACGTGCCCTGTCGCTGTCGCGGCTCGCCTACGACTTGGAGTCGCTGGTGAGCCCGATGCTCGCCGCCGCCTTACTGACGGTCGTCAGCTTCCACAATCTCTTCGCTGGCACCGTGGTCGGGTTCCTTGCCTCTGCGACCCTGGTGCTTGTCTCCCGCTTTCCTCGCTTCGAGGCTCCCGCTCCGGCGCCGTTCTTCGATCGCCTCACCCGCGGCGCCCGTGCGTTCTGGGCCAGCCGGGAGCTGCAGGGCCTGATGGCGCTGAACCTCGTCGTGGCGACGACCACGGCGATGGTGATCGTCAACACCACTGTCCTCGTCCTGGGCGATCTGGGCCGCACCCAGTCCGATGCTGCGCTCCTGCTCGCCGCCTACGGAGGCGGCTCCATGATCGTGGCCCTGACCATGCCCAAGCTCTTGGAAGCCGTCTCGGACCGGCGAGTCATGCTCACCGGCGGCATCGCCCTGCCCGTCCTTCTCCTGGCCGGAGCCGGGGTGCTCGCCTGGACCGATGGCACGCCCCAGTGGGTCGGGCTGCTGAGCGTGTGGGCGCTGATGGGGGCGGCAACCTCCACGATCCTCACCCCCTCCGCCAGGCTGCTGCGGCGAGGCAGCACGGAAGAGAATCGGGCCGCGGTGTTCGCCGCGCAGTTCTCCCTGTCCCACGCCTGCTTCCTCATCACGTACCCCCTCGCCGGTGTTCTCGGCGCCGCTATCGGCCTTCCCGCCGTGGCTCTCGTCCTCGTCGGTATCGGCATTCTCGGCGCGGTCCTCGCCACCACTGCTTGGAGCGCTACGTCCCGCACTCTCGTGCAAGCTCACAAGCGATGAGCACAGGGAGCGCTCATGCCCTCCACGACCGCTTCGACAAAGATCGATCCGATCGCTCGTACGGTTGCATCTGTAACGAACATGCGACCCCACAGTCAAGGTCAGAACGTCTGGAGATCCGCGGAATCACGCGGATTCTTACCCTACGCGGGGTTGGTTTTTTCCGGGATCGGACATGCGGCTGGTGGTGTCGAAGAGCTCGTACTCGGCCGGGTGGAGCTGGTGCTGGACGACGAAGGAGCGTTCCTTGATCCGCCACAGCCCTTGTCCGGTGCCCAGCGTCGGCAGCAGCTCGCGCTCGGTGCCGGTCAGTCCAAGGGTCTTCGCGGTCGTGCCCAGCTGGTCGGATTCCTGCCGGTAGATGATGCGGGACTCCGCATTGGCGAGCAGGGAGTTCGCGAGCGAGCGCATGGCCGAGCCCTGGTCGCCGACGTTTTCCAGGTCGGTGAGCTTGTGGAAGATGAGCATGTTGCTGATCCCGTACGCCCTCGCCAGCCGCCAGTGCGCATCCATGCGCTTGAGCAACGCGGGTTCGGACATGAGGCGCCAGGCTTCGTCGTAGATGCACCAGCGCTGCCCGCCGTTCGGGTCCAGCAGCGCCGATTCCATCCACGCGCTGGAGCACGTCATCAACACCGACACCAGCGTGGAGTTCTCGGTGACTCGCGACAGGTCCAGGGACACCATCGGCAGGGTCGGGTCGAACACCTCCGTCGACGGGCCGTCGAACAGGCCGGAGAGGTCCCCAGCCACCAGTCGTCGCAGCGCGTGTCCGACCATGCGGCCGTCCTCGGCCAGCCGCCCGTCAGGGTCGTGGGAGGGAGACAGGAGGTGGTCGACGATCATCGGCAGGATCGGCACCTCGTTCTCCCGTACCGTTTCGGCGAGGGCGGTGTCGATCGCGGTGTGCTCCAGCGGCGACATGGGCCTGGCCAGCACGGTCTCGGTGAGCGCGCCGATCAGGTCGCGGCGGCGGGAGGCGACCGTCGTCTCCCACTCCGCATCGCTGAGCCCGGAGGGGCGGTAGCCCTCGTCGAGGGGGTTGAGGCGGGTGGGCAGGCCGTGGCCGAGCTGGATCGCCCGCCCGCCGACGGCGCGGGCGATCTCAGTGTGCTCGCCTTTCGGGTCACCGGGAACGTAGACCCGCCGCCCGAACGGCAGGCTGCGCGTGTACAGGCTCTTGGCGAGGGAGGATTTGCCGCTGCCGACGATCCCTGCGACCACGACGTTCGGGGCGGTGATGACCCCGGTCTGATACAGCACCCACGGGTCGTAGACGAACGAGCCCCCGGAGTAGAGGTCCTGGCCGACGAACACGCCCGCCGAGCCCAGGCCGCCCTCGGCGAGGAACGGGTACTGGGCCGACAGGGTCGCGGAGGTGTCCTGGTGGCGGGGCAGCCGGAACCGGCCCGGCGTCCGCAACGTTTGCTTGCCGGGCTCCCCGGCGGCGGGCAAATACCGAGTGGCCTTGCGCTCGGCCCGCTCGACCTCGGCCTTGGCTTTCGCTTCCGCGACCTCGCGGCGACGCTGCTCGGCCTGCAACCGGGCCGCGGCCTGGCGGCGCTGCGCCCGCAGCCGTCGCCGCTCGGTGGCCGGGGCGACCAGCACGGAGGTATGTAGGCGTTCCTTCTCGCTCACAGTCCCAACCCCCGCCCCTGACCTCTGCTGGACCCGGCGGGGTGCGGGTCGAACCACGACCCTGCCGGCTGCGCGACCCGCGCCTGCCTCCCCGCGCGCAGGGAACGCCGCGTCGTGTGCTTCGGAACGGTGGTGGGGTGTTCGATGGCGGTGACGGCACCGGTCAGGCGGGTCGTGGTCTCCTCCAGTGCGGTGCCGGCCTGATGGAGCTCGTCACCGATCTGCAGCCCGGTATCCCGTGCGAGGGCCGGGGCGCCGGGGAGGGTGTGGGCGACGGCGATCCGGTCGATCGCCTCCCGCATCGCCGTGGCCGCATCGCGCAGGTCGCCCAGCAGTGTGGCGGTGCCGGGACCCGTGGCCTGCAGTTCACTGTCCGCGGCGAGGTGGCGCAGGTTGCGGGCGGCCTCGGTGGCGAACGCGGCGGGATAGTAGACGGCGGACATGATGGCCTCCCAGGCACGAGAACGACGGGGATGTGGTGCAGGTGCACCCCACCCGCCCGGTCACGGACATGCCGGTGCCGCCGACCCCACAGGGCGGCGGCACCACGGGAGGTAGTCGGGTCAGAGGCCGAGGCCGCGGTCACGCTTGACCGCCGCGACGCCCGGATGCTCGAACCAGGACCCCTCGCTCACCGGCCCACGCCCGGCGGCACTGCCCGCTTCTCGTCCGGTGGCGCGTACCCCGCGATCAGAGAGCGCCGCAGCGGCAGCACCCGCCGCGCCCATCGCAGTCCCGGCCGAGGCGGCACCGCCGGCACTGCCCATGTCGGGGTCCATGGTCGGTGCGGGGGTGTCGGTGTCGAGGCTGTCCTCGGGCGCGATCTGGTGGTGGCGGTAGAGGGCGACGTGGCCGAGGTCCGGGTTGTAGGTCAGCGTGTACTCTCCCGTGCGTGCTTCCTTGTCCAGCGCCCCGATCGGTGGGGTGTCGTAGACGTAGCCGTTGAGCATGGCCGCGTCCGTGGTCTCCTCGCCGTAGTCGAAGCCGGCCAGGTGCTCGATCGCGGCGTCCGGGCCGTCACAGTCGATCAGCCACAGCACCGCATCGGCTTCACCGCCCTGGAGGAAGACGATGTTCACCCACCGCGACACCGGCCCCTGAACCCTGGTCATCTCCGTCTCGGCGGGTGCGGGCGGGGCGGGGTGCCAGGCGATGCGACCGGCAGCCTGCGAGGCACGGTTAAGCCCCTCCTCGACACGGTCCAGGGCGGCAGCGGCCTCGGAGAGCTCCCCGGCGGCCAGGCGGGCATCACGGATACCGGCGGCGGGGTCTCCGGCATCGTCGAAGGCGCGCCCGTCATGGCGGGCGTGGCGGGTGGCGAGCTGCTGGATCGACTGCTGCATCGAGCGCACCCCGGCCAGCAGGTCCCCAATCACCCCGTAGGCGTCCTCGGGGTGGGTGAAGTCGCGGCTGGCGTGCGCCAGGCCGCGCAGCGCCTGCGATGCCTCCTCGGCGTCGGCGACGGGATCGTAGAATGTAGGCACGGTTCCTCCCCTTGACTGTGGTGATCGAGAGGTACGCATTCAGAGCACGAACCAGCCGGAGGAGCACATGAGCGGTGAGGATAGGGCCAGCGATCAGCTCGCAGCGAGGCACACTCAGACCCTGCGACTGTTCAAACGCCGAGCGGAAGAGCTCTTCTCGTGCGAGCTCGCACGTCGTGACGATGCGATGAACCTGGGGCAACAGCTGCACATGAACTTCGTTGTCGATCAAGCCACAGGCCAGTCGTCTCTGGCAGGCATTCGCCAGGTCATTCCTCCCAAAGAGCAGGTGGCTTACGCACTCACACTGATCCGTCCACTCACGCTCACGAAGAAGGGCGACCGGCTCGCATGGGTAACGGTTCTTGCCGCGTTGGAGTACTTTCGGCCGGCGGACGCCACCAATGTCTCTGAGCATTTGACACAGTTGCGTGAGAACTGGGCGCAGTACCCGCCTCGCCGAATGCGGATTATGCAGGCCCCGATCGACCCAGAAGCAGCCGGGGTTCGTGTCAATGCCTGGGACAACGAGATCGCACGTATGTTCCTCTACGGTGACCTCGTCCATGGCGATGACAACGCCGAATTGCTGGACGCGCTCGGAGATGATCAGGTTGTCTTCTCCGCCGGTGCGATGGCGTCGGACGGCTTCATGTTGGTGAACAACACGTATCAGGTCATGCACTGGCTCCGACCAGATATCGCCCCAAACGACGCGCACTTCTCCCAACTCCTAGCACAGGAGAAGCCCCCGAAGGACAACTGAGCCGGCTCATACGGGCCGGGTCAGGGGCAAGGCCGCGGCTGTGAACGCGGCGGCCTGCTGGCCGACGAGGCGGCGGGTTTCGCAGGAGGCCTGGATGGCGGCCTGCTCGACCGCGGCGACCGCGGCGTCCAGTTCCTCGATGGTGGGCGCCGAGACGGCGACCAGACCGGTCACGCGCAGCACGCCGTGCCCGGCGGTGAGGTCAGCTTCCTGCTGGAGCACGTCGGTGTATTCGGCGGTCTGGGCGGCGTCCTCGATCTGTCCGATCCGGCGGCGCTGCGCGGCATCGGAGATGTGCTCGACCTTCTTCTTGCGGATGTCACGGGCAGCCTGATCGGTGCGCAGCGGGGTGTAGAGCAGCGACAGGGATCGCCCGATCCCTGAGGAGAGCACCAGCGGGGCGAGGAACCCCGGATACACCATCGAGCGGGGCCACTCGCTGATCCAGAGCACGACGTGGTAGCCGGTATCGGTGCGCAGCCTCGTCCAGGTCTCGGTCACCGCGACCGGGCCGGCGGTGGCCAGCGACTGGCCGATCTCCCCGTGCCGCTCCAGGGTCGCGGCGACGGCCGGGTCGTAGGCGCTGCGCAGGATCACGGCGATCTGCCCCGGGCTCAGCCACCCGGCAGGGGTCAGGTCCGCCGAGCGCAGCGCCGCGGTCAGTGTGCTCATCTCCTGGCGCAGCACCGCGGCCGCGCCCCGCAGCCCGCCGCCGGCGGTCCGGATCTGCCGGGCCGCCGTCTTCATATCCAGGCTGAGGCTGATCGTGGTGGCGTGACGCTCCCCGGCGGGCCCGGCGCGCTCGATCAGCTCGGCATACGTCCTCGATGCGAAGGAGTCGTCCTGGCTGCCGTGGGCGGCCCACCATTCGGCCAGGCCCGTGCCCGAGTCCGGCAGGGTGCGCTCCAGCACCTGCACGGTCGCGATCCGCCCGGACCGGCAGACGCTGGCCAGCACCCGCCCCCAGGAGGAGACCCGGCGGGCCTGCTCGCCGGGATCGAGGAGCACGAACGCGGGATGGCGGATCTCGCACACCACCGTCAGCGTCGCCTGGTGAGGGTCGTGGATCATGCCCGCCCCGCTCTGCGGGTCGACGTGCTCGCGCAGCCGCGCCATGTCACCGGGCAGCGCGAGCGTGCCCGCCGGCCTCGGAGCGACGATGCGGCGCCGGTAGGCCAACTGTCCGCCGGTGGTCCGCCACAGCCACCAGGCGGCCACGGGCACCCATTCCACGACCGGGCGCCCGGCGACGGGCATCCAGGTCAGCACGATCGAGGACACCCAGATCGGGGCGGTGTAGGCGATGAGCATCCCGCCGGCGTAGAACGCGCCCACCAGGGACAGCACTCCGACGGCGAGGGTCGCCAGCTGGGTCGCGGACAATCCCAGCAAGATGCCGCGGCGAGTCAATCTGCTGAATTTCACCGGCACCAGGTCGGTGCCCGTACGCGCTTCTTCGGCGCTGTGCTTGTTGCTCACGAGGATCACTCCTTCCCACCGGTCGGCGGCTTACTGGGCCCGTCGTCGGGCTTCGGGCCGGTCGGCAGGTTCGGCTGCGGGGTGCTGCGCGGCGGTGCCTGCGCGCCCGGCCCACTCCCACCGCTCTCACCGTTCCCGCTGGTGTTGGTGTTGCCGGTGTTCTGGTTGGCGCCGTCGGTGGCGGCCTCGGCCTGGGCGCCGATCTGCTTGCCGGCCTCGGGGCCGGCCGTCGCGGCCTTCTTCGCGACCTCCGCGCCGATGACCACCGCCGCGACCGGTCCCGCGGCAGCTCCCGCACCGGCCGCCGAACCGCCGGCGCCCGCACCGCCCGCACCTGCTCCGGCATCTGCTCCGCCGCCTGGTGGTGGCGGCGTGCCCCCACCGCCGCCGCCACCGCCGGGTGGGTTTCCGCCTCCGGGTGGGGGCGGTTCGTCACCCCCGCCCCCACCTCCTCCGCCGCCGTTGCCGTTGGTGTCGAGGATCTTCTTCGGGCCTTCGCCTTGCGGTGTGCCGGGCACCGGGACGGGTCGGTTCATGGCGTTCTTGGCTTCTTGTTCCGATCCCATGGTGTTGTAGAGGTCGAAGCCGAGGAACGCGATGACCCGGTAGACCATGTAGGGGGCGAAGGCGGCGATCGCGAGCATGACGATGCCGGTGATTGGCTCGGTGATCGCCGTCAGGTCCGCCTCGATGGGGGTTGCCATCTGGGTGATCGCGATGAGGAACACCACCACGAGCACCAGCTTGGAGATGATGAGGGCGAGTACGAACGCCGCCCACTTCCCGATCCACCCGCGGGTGGCATCCCACGCCGCACCAGCGAACGCGAGCGGGGCGAGCACGATCGCGATCAGCAGCAGAGCCTTGCGGATCAGCAGCGAGAACCACACGATCGCGACCGCGGCGACCATGAGCCCGCCGAGGAAGATCGTCACGATCGCCCCGACACCGGGGGCGGAGATGTTGATGGCGGTCAGTCCGGCGGCCAGCAGGATGATCTTGTCGCCCATCGTGGCCGTGGTCTCGCCGGCGGCTTGGATGATCCCGATGGTCAACTGGTCGGTGATCTCCAGCGCGAGCGCGGCCAGGGTGATGACCACGAAGGAGCCGAGCACGGCCTTGCCGGCCCCGAGGGCGGCGCGGGACAGCGCGGTGGGGTCGCGGCGGATCAGGCCGAGGATGAGCTGGAAGCAGAAGAAGATCAGCACGATGAACACGCCGATCCCGAACAGCAGGTTGTACACCGACACGTACCCCTCTTGGGTGACGTCGACCAGCGTGGTCGTGTCAAACACTGTCCACATGGCCTCGATCAGCCAGCCCGCCGCCCCGCCGACGGCCTGCGCGAACCAGTCGAACGGGGCGGCGATCAGCGACGCGGCCGCTTCACCGGCGGAGTCGCAGACCGTGGAGATGACGGGAACATCGCACAGCGCCATCACAGACCTCCCTCACACAGATAGGCGGGTTCAGACGGCCTGGCCGACGCCCCAGAAGAAATTGATCAGCGTGACCGCGGCACCGCAGATCACCGCCGCACCGCAGGAGATCAAGACGCCGATCTTGCCGCGGCCGGCCAGGTGGGGGTTGCTGGAGTTGGAGCCGAAGCCCCACACGATCGCCGAGACGATCAGCGCGAGGACGGACAGGATGAGGCCGACGGTCATGACGGCACCGACGATGGTGCGCAGCTGGTCGATGCCGGGCAGCCCCGAGTCGTTGGGGTCGATGTCGATCTGCATCGGGAGCATCGCCAAGCGGGCGAGGGTCCAGGTGGCGAGGGTCGTGATGGTCATGGCAGGGCGCTCCTTCGACAGATGAGACAGAGGTGTTCTCTCGACCAGGTGCACCCGACCCCGCCAGACACGCAGCAGCGCCCGCCCCCACAAGACCGGGGGCGGGCGCAGCAGCTTCAGCGCAGGGGTTCAGAGTTGTTGGCCGATGCCGATCAACCAGTTCATCCACGTGACCCCGGCGCCGGCGAGGATCGCCGCCCCGAGGGCGACGAGCACGCCGGTGCGGGCCTTGCCGGCGGCGGCGTAGTTCCCGGACGCAGACGCGATCGCCCAGACGATGCCGGAAATAATGAGCATCAGCACCGCGATGATGAGCACGAACGTCAACAGGGCGCCGATGACCTCTTCCAGGTCGCCGATGCCGCCCAGGCCCTCGAAATCGGGGAACACGTCCATCAGGCCCCACCACCCGAATCGGCGAGGGTGACGTGGAGGTGGTCTTGATGCCTCGTGGTGATATCGGTGCCGCGCGTGTAGTCGCGCCAGCCCTCGTCGTCACGGGCGAGGGACCAGATCTTGTCCTGCCAGATGAGGTAGTCGACTCCGAGGGTCTCGGCGTGGTCTTTCATCCAGTTCGTGACTTCCCAGCCCGCCTCGATCTGCGCGGGCGTGGGCATCTGCCCGATGGCGTTGCCGAACGCGATATCGCAGGCCCGACCCAGCGGGTGCTCCGAGACCGTGCCCGGCCGTGGCGAGTAGCACGACCAGGTCGTCTCGGGGAACGCCGCGATCGTCTGCTGATACAGGTGCAGGGTGCGGCGGGTGATCTGCCCGTTACTGGTCGGGTCGTCGACCAGCTCATCCGGGTCACCGGCCGGGGCAGGGTCAGGCTCCCCACCAGGCCCATTGCTGTCGGGGTCGCAGTCGCCGGCCGGTGGGCCGGTCTCGGCCTCGGGCAGGTCCGCGGCGTCGTGGGCGTTCAGCCAGGCGGCGGGGTCGGTGTGCTCACCGCCGGTGCCCCCGACATAGACCTCAAGGTGCAGGTGCGGGCCGGTGGACTGGCCCGAGGAGCCGACGTCGGCGATGTGCTGCCCGGCCCGCACCCTATCGCCGGCCTCGACGTGGATGCCGTCGGCCCAGGAATGGATGTACCCGGTGGCGACCTGCTCGCCGCCGACCTGATGTTCGATGACGACCTTCCCGCCCCACGCATCGGTGTACTCGGCGACGGTGACCGTGCCGTCGGCGGCGGCGAGGATGGGCGTGCCGTCCGGGGCGGCGAAGTCGCTGCCGGTGTGGAAGGACTGCTCCCCGGTGATCGGGTGGGTGCGCGGCCCGTACGGGTCGGTCGCCGTCCACGTGCCCTCGGGCAGAGGGAACACCACCCGCGAAGACTCCGCCGCCCCGGCCACAGCAGGCACCACACCAGGGTCAGTTTCGACGTTCGTGCCTGTGGTGCCGAGGAGGGTGTCGAGGATCGTGACGGCGACGGGGCTGTAGTTCTCGTACCGGTCGGGGAACGCCGAGACCTCCACGGCTTGGGCGGCCTCGCCTTTGCCCATGTCTTGCCAGCCGGGGATGTCCAGCAGCCCGCGCGGCGAGGGATGGTTCGGGCCGTCCGGGCCGCCGAAGAACGCTCGCGCCTGATACTCGGGGGCCATCAGCTCTGGGACCGACCCCCACCCGGCCTGCGGGCGCATCTGGAACAACCCCAGGCTGTCGTTGTCGCTGCCATCGCCATCGTTCGGGTAGTCCGCTGACTCCGGGTAGACGCTCGTGTTCGACAGCTGCCGCAGGGTCGACTCGGTCAGTGCGGCCATCAGCGCGATCTGGAGTCCGTCACGGTTCACGCCCTCGACGCCGGAGCCGGTCTCGATGATCGTGGCCGCGTGCGTGAGTTGCTTCTTGTTCAGCGTGAACGACTCCCCATCGCGCGTTTCGACGGCGAGCTCGTCGGGCACCTCGCCGACTTGCAGTCCGCCGCCGGGCACGGTGCAGGCCCAGGTCGCGGCGGGGTTCATCAGCAGCCCGATCCCGACCATCGACAGGAACGGTGCTACCAGCGCCAGTGCGAGCAGTCCGATAGCGAGCTTCTTGAGCACCACGCCCCTCCTTTCTCCCCAGACCTCTCGGGTCAGCGCAGGGGGTTGTCCAGCTCGGACAGCCGCAGCAGATGACAGGTGTCGTAGGCGGGCTCGCAGACCACGAACACGGTGAACGCCACCTCGTGCGCGGAGTCGACGGGTTCGTCGTTCAACACCCCGGCACGGTGGCGGACGCCTTCGATCGTGATCGCCGTCGTCCCCTCCACCAGCTGCCCCGGCTGCGCCTGCTCCTGCGCGGTCGCCCACGCTCCGGGCACGAACGCATCGGTGATCTCCAGGTGCTGGGTGGTGGCGTACTGGCGCAGCTCGACCCATGCCTCCCGCGTGGGCAGATAGGCGGCGATATCGGAGGCGAGGCCGGCCTGCTCGGTGCCGGTCGGGTCGGCGACCTCCATCAGCACGCTCGTGTAGTCCAGCGGCATCAGCCCCGACCCGGTATCCCAGGCGAACACCGCCGTCGCGACGTTGCGGGCGAACTCCTCCGGGTCCCCGGACCCGACCACCGCAGCGATCCGCCCCGGCCGTGGCGTGCCGGACTCGACCGGACTCGACGACGCGCCCGGCTCGGGGTCACGGTCGTGGGGTGGGCTGGTGTCGGGGCCGAGGATCAGGCCGTAGATCCCGATGCCGGCCAGGAGCACGATCACCAGGCCGGCGGCGAGCAGGACGATCAGGCGGGTGCGCGGGCGGGAGTCAGCGAAAGTCTTCATGCCGCCCAGGTGCACGCACCCGGTCACAGAGCACGCAGATGCTGCCGAGAGACGCTCTCGCCTGATTCGGCATCAGCGCCGGGGCCGGTGTCCTCGTCGGTGCGGGGCTCCTCGGTTGTCGTCTCGACGTCGTGGCCGGTGGTGTCGAGGGAGATGCGCAGGCGGGCGGCGAAGGCGCTGGTGCCGTCGGCGACGTCGAGGAAGATGCCGGCCTGCTCCTCGGTGAGGTCGCGGGCGAGCTCGTCCACGTCGTAGTGGGTCCACCATTCCGCCAGGGAGGTCCAGGTCTGCACGAACGCCGTCACCGGCCACCGCCCCGGCACCACCGCCGGCCGGGCCGAGGTGTGCGTGCGGGGCTTGGTGCGTCCAGCGGCGGTGACACGGGCGACGGCCTCTTGGGCCATCGCGCGCAGCGACGCCTGGCGAGAGGCGTCCGCTTGCTCGACCTGGCCGCGCAGGCGCTGATAGGCGGGGTCGACCGGCCCGCCGGCCTCGATCCCCGCCAGCTCCGTCGTCGCCTGCTCGCGCAGCGCCTCGGGATTCTCGGGGTTCTCGGCCATGGCCTGGATCGCCGAGATCTTCTCCAGCGTCGTGTACGAGGCGCGGCCGGTGACCATCCGCGCGGCCTGCGCGCGGCTCCTCCCACCGACACCCCCTGACGGGGGTGCCAATTTGGCACCCCCGTCAGCACCGGGCTGATTCTCCGCCGAGAAGCGGGTTACGACATCGCGGCGCTGGGCGTCCTCGGTCATGAGCTGCTTGAGCTCGCGGTACAGGGCGGCGGCCTCCAGCTGGTTGAGCGGCTTGCGGTGCGCATTCTCGTCCTGCTCGGCCAGCAGATGCCCCAACCGGGTCGAGACACCCGATCGCACCCACACGCTGACCGTGCGCCAGTGCAGCAGCCGGATCGCTTCCAGCCGGCGTCGCCCGCACACCAGCACCCCTTCGGGGGTGACCGTGATCGGTTGCAACAGGCCGTGCTCGCGGATCGAGTCAGCCAGAGCCTGGATATCGCCGAGGTCGGCGCGATGACGGGCACCGACCTGAATCGACTCCACGGTGCGTTGCAGTTCGATACTCATCACCACTCACCCCTCTCAGTCCTCTCTTCGTGGTCCCCGGTTACTTCCGGGCCTGTCGTGGGGCGGCCAGGCAGATGGTGAGCACGAGATCGTCATCGCGCAGCAGCATCGGGATCGTCTCGCCGATCAGCAGCCGCAGCAGCACCCCGCGGCCCGCGCTGGTCGCCGCCAGCGCCGGGTGCGGGTTGCCCAGCAGCGCCTTGAGCAGCCCGGTCCAGGACCGGCCCGGCAGATCCAGCAGCGCGCGGGCGTGCTGGTCACGTCGCAGGGTCTCGAACGCGGTATGCCGCGCCCCGGCCTTCGCCAGCGCCCCGCAGATGTGCTCCACCGACGCCCGCGCGGTCGCGGGCTCCCAGCCGAGCATCGTCACCAGCGCGATCGCGTCCTCAGCCGCCGACGACGCCGACATCGCCACCCCCACCACACCACCACCGCCACCGTCACCGTCTCCGGCGTCTCCGGTGCCGTCGGGATCGGGTTCGGGGTCGGTGACCTGGAACGCGGGGTGATACTCCGACAGCGGCGTCTCCCTGTCGGAGATTCGCTCGGCGTCGTGGAACGCGGAGATGTGCGGGCGGCGGGCCTGATGGGTCGAGCACAGCAGCCCCTGGGCGCGCTCCTCGGCGATGCAGGTGATCCGCACCGCGTGCGTGACCACGCCCCACGGGTCGATCGCCTCCCGGGCGGAGCGGGTGCGCATCACATCGAACGCGGCGCTGGCGGCCTCCCACGGGTCCAACGAGTGCTTGCGCGCCAGCGCGGCGTACTTCTGCGCCGCATACTGCATCAGCTCGCCGGCGACCGGGTCCCGCGCCCATGCCCCGGGCCCGGCCGCGTGGAGCCGGGCCAGCAGGGCACGCAGCCCGGCGCTGGTCGTGTAGTTCTCAGGCCCCCGCTGCGGGGAACCTGTGTGAGTCGTGGTCGTCATGGGTTCGGCACCTCCTGGCAGGCAGGTGCACTCGCCTTCTCCGACACCTGGTGCTCGGCGTTCGGCGCCGGGCATGGTCGTGGTCATGGCCGGTCACCTCAGTTCATTCCGACCGGGCCGCGCCCGGCCCCGTCACGGCTCGTACTGCGGCCGAACGCCGAGATCGGGGGCAGCTCACGCTCCTTTGCACCCAGGCGCGTGACGCCGCGGGCGAGGCCGTCGTGGGCCTTGTGTGCGAGGTTCGCCTCGAAGTCGATCGCCAGGCGTGAGATCTGCCCGGTGCCTCTCGCCATCAGGTCCGAGGTGCGTACCCAGTCAACCCCGCGCGCCTTGCGCAGTGCCGGATCAACATCCGCAGTCTCAGTCTTGGCACCGGTTGTGCGGGTGACGTCGGCGGCTTGGATCGCCTCCGGAGCACCCGGTGTCTCCGCCCGGTCAGGGCGGGTCGTCTCCGGCGGGGGCGTGTCCTGCCTGCCGGGGTTGTTCTGCTCGTAGGGGTTCATGATTTCTGCTCCTTCTCCTCATCTGATTCGTTGTGGTGCTCGGGCACTGCCGAGGTCTCCTGGTCTGCGGCGGGCGCGGGATCGGTGCGGGGGAACCAGCGGCCGACGGTCGAGGCGTGCACGCCGAGTTCGCGCGCGATCGCCTTGTTCGACCAGCCCCGCCCCCGCAGCACTGCCGCCCGTTCCCGCCGCCCAGCACCTGCCAACGTTGGCGGGTCGGGCTCAGCCGATGGGGTTTCGGCCACCGCCTCCAGCACGGGCACATCCGATCGGTCAGGCTCTGTCTGCTCGCCCAGCACCTTGGCGGCCGGGGCCGGCGGTGTCGCTACCGCGATGCCCGTGGCCGAACGTGGCCGCTCGGGAAGCTCCGGCAGAAGGAGCGGTGCGGCCTGTGCCTGCGCGCCAGCGGTCTCGGAGACCTCCAGCGCCGATCCTGACTCCGGGGTGGGGGTGATCGGCGTGGGGACCGGGGTTCTGGTGGAGCGGGTCAGGACCGTCGTCAGATGCGTGGAGGCCAGCAGCACGAGCGGCGGGACCGCGGCGACGATGGCCGCGAGCAGGCCCGGCACGGAGGCGTCAGCGGCGACGAGGGCGTGCGCGGCGTTCGCGCTCACCGACATCAGCGCCCCGGCGATCAGCAGCACCCACGGGTACCAGGCCGCCCGATGCCCGTCGAGGGCGACGACCGCGACGGTCGCGACCACGATCAGCCCGTCCACCAAGAGCGGCCAGATCCACGCCTGGTTCCTGGTGATGCCCGAGCGCACCGCGAGATCGGCCAGAGCGACGAAGCTCAGCCAGAACGCGCCGCCGCCGATCAGCACCGTCCCCGACGCGGCCGCGACCACCGCCCATCGCCGCCCCGACAGCCCGCCCATCACAGCCCCCGGCCCGCCCGCGTCGCAGCCGGCACCGGCCCGAATCTCTCCGGCACGGACTCGGCCCGGGTCGAGGTGCCGACACCGGTGGTGATGGTGCGGTAGGCGGACTCGACGGTGCGAGTGATCTCCCGCTGCCCGAAATCCGGCTGCTCCACGCTCGCAAACGCATCCAGCGCCTCGGAGACCGGCACATTGCCCTCGGCGAGGCGGCAGGCGGCCCAGAACAGCTTGAGATTGCGATCCGTGGACTGCCCGCTCAGCCAGGACGCCATCCGACCCGCATCCACCATCGCCCCTGCATCCGAGATCGGGCCGGTCTTCGGGCGGGGCCGGGGCGGGGTGAGAAACTCCCGCAGGCGCTGCGCATCCAGCGCCCGCCCGTCGGTGGGGGCGAACGAGGTGGGGCGGTAGAGCACGCTCTCGCCGTCGATCTGGCGGCGCGAGGGCGGGACGATGATGTAGCCGCGATCCCCACGGAAATCCACCCCGGCACGGCCGGCCTGCCACGACGGCTGTTCACTGTCGGCGGCCGGGAAGTAGATGTGCAGGCCGCCGGTCGGTGAGCGCACCATCGTCTCCCAGCCATGCACCAGCCCCTCCCGCCGCGCGGCGCGGATCGCGTCGAAGCCGTTGACGCCGTGCACATCGACATCCACCACGGAGACGCCCGAGGCTCGGCCGGTGGGCATGCCGATGTTCGCCGCCGGGAACCTGCGCCACCAGGCCTCCACCTGCGCCGGGTCGGTGGTGGCGTCGTGGAAGCCGCGTCGGGTGATCGGCTGCTTGCCCTCCGGCGCGCACGGGAACACCGGCACCCCGGACTGCGCGAACACCATCGCGGCCCGCCCCAGCGGCCAGGACGCATCCATCTGCCGGACCGCCCGAGTAAACCTGCTCTCGGACATCACAGCCCCCGCCCCAACACGACCGCAGCGGCCCGCTCCGGCGCCGGCAACGGCGCCACTTGCCGACCGGGCGTGTCCTGCCGTGGGCTCTTCGGGGCCGGGCCGTCGCGTTCCAGCCCGGGCGGTGTGCCGTCGGGCACCTGGTTCGTGTCGAGGCCGTCGAGGATGCTGAGCGCGGTCTTGCGGATGCGCTCACCGGCGGCCTGCACGACCTCGACCGGGTTCTTCCCGTCGACGTTCGCCGCCCACCCGGCCACGTACGGGATCGTGTAGCCCGTGGTGTCCATGCCGTGGGCGGCGCCGATCATCAGCGCCACCGATTCGGCCTCGACCTCACCGATCCCGCGATGCTGCCGCGCCTCCTCCTGGTCCGGCCCATGCATCAGCACATGCCCGAGCTCGTGGGCGAGAGTCTTCACCTGCGCGGCGTCGTCCATGTTCGTGCGCACGGCGACTTGCCGGGTCGAGTAGTTCGTCAGCCCGTTCGCGCCGCCGATCATGCCCTCGTGCGGCACCCACAGCAGCTCGAACCCCTCCGCCGTGACCTGCTCCGCCAGACCCTCGCGCAGACCTTCGGGGGCTTCGCCAGCGAGCAGCCGTGGCGCTGGCCGTTCGGGGATCGGATCGCCGCTGGTCTGGGAGGCGTCCCAGACGTAGGCCGGGCGCACGCCGACCATGCGGGAGCGCACGACCTCACCGGGCTTCGGCTTCTCACCCCGGTTCAGACGCCGCCAGGAGTCCGGATCGGCCGGGTTCGTCGAGGCGAACCTGCCAGTGACCGGGGCGAGGATCTGATACCCGGCCTGGCCCTTCTCGACCTGTCGGCCCAGCTGCTGCCACTGCTTGTATCCCGCGACCAGGGTGGGGAACGGTTCGGGCACCCCGCCGGCCTCGAATGCGGCCTGGTGCTGCTCCCAGATCAGGCAGACGTTGTTGAAGCTCCGCGACCGGAACCGGGCAGCGAACCGCATCGCATCGGCCCAGTCCTCACCGGTGACCAGCCGTTCGACGGCACCGGTGAGCTTCTCGTGGAGCTCGTCGAGCTTCGCTTCCCGCTGTTGGCGGGCTTCCTCCCTCGTCGCCATCGTCGGCCTCCTCTCGGCAGGCCAGCCGCGAGGTCGCGGCTGGCCTTGCACCAGCGAGGTGAGCCAGGAGCTTCCGGCGAGTCAGACGGTCAGCGAACGGAACAGTCGGTAGGTTGGCCGTCAGGACACGGGCGGCACCTGACGTGGACCTACTGGCGTATCAGCCTCAGAGCCTGCGTAGGGCTGGAAGCAGCTGAGTCCGGTCGGACGCCGGACGAAGTGATGATTTCCCGGACGACTCTGCTGCTATCTATCCGCGACAACCGGGCGCATGGAGCGGTAGCGACTCGGGCTGAGCCCGACGTGCTCGATGAATGCCTCCGTCGCCCGTGAACGGCTGGACCAGCCGACGCAACGACCTACTGCTGCGACAGAAAGATCGGACTCGCGCAGCAGCCTGGCCATCTCCTGCACGCGAAGCATCGTCAGATACGCGATCGGGGTCTTCCCGAAGGCATCGACGAACACACGGGTCAATTGCTGCGGGGAGAGCCGCACCCTCTCGGACAGCTCGTGGAGTGTCCACCTATAGGCGACGTTTTCATGCAGTGCCTCCCGTGCCAGCAGCGCCTCCGGACGGAGAGGGGCTAACCTGCGACTGCGCGGCAGCACTGGACGCGCGCGTGCACGCTGCAATGGTGTCAGCCTCGCAGGCGAGACCCGGATGAATGGTCCGAGCACATCCATGACAGCGAACCAGAGTGCCTGGAGTCGGTTGAATCTCTCTCGGAACCGTCTCTCAACGCTGAGCGCGACCATCTCATCAATCCACGGCACAACCATCCCGGCCCGATCTCTGCCGAGTCGCAGGATCTGCGCTGGTTCAGAGTAGATCTTCTCCGCGAAACCGGGGGCGTCAAGCCGATCGTGCAGCACCGCAGAGTGCTGCCAGAAGAACTGATCGAGAGCGAAATCGGTATCGACACGGATCGACGTCACCGACACTTGGCACTCGGGCTCGCAGCTGAACAATACGTTCGGGCCGAGAAGGATCGCATCGCCCACGCTGACCGGCTGACGACCGAACTCGCTGAACATGATTGCCGAGCCCGACCTAATGAACAAGATGTTGAGGCAGTCGTAAACCACCGGGCCGACAGGCCGGTGGACGGCAAGCGTCTGGGCGACCAGCGGGCTACGCCAATGTGCATCACAGGAGTGCCTCGCTGCCTCTGGCGTGGCCGCGCACTCTTGCTGGCTCTTGTCTGATCCGCTCACTAATCTCGAACGCCTGTGGAGCCGGACGAGCTCGCCAGTTCCGAACCAACAGCAATAGCGCATGATCGCTGTGGGGCGGGAGTCGGTTTCGTACCAGTCTTCGCTGCCTTCGTCGATGCGGCAAGGCAGTCCACGGTTCTGATGAGCCGAGGGGTCACTACTCTCCGACGCGCATCGACAAAACCCAGCGGATCGCCCCGCAGCATCGGTGCACCACAAGGCACACCTCGGACGCTCCAACCATCGTTTGCAGCACTTGCGCGATGCAGCTCACACGATCGCCTCCCTCCTTGCGGAATACCTGACAGGGGTATAGCGTTGACTTGTACACGTACCCGGTAGGGGTACTACCGACATACAAGGAGGATACCTGATGGCTTCGAACGATTACCAGGTGACGGGCATGACCTGCGGCCACTGCGAGATGTCGATCCGCGAGGAGGTCAGCGAGATCCCCGGCGTCCAGGACATCCAAGTCAGCGCGCAGACCGGCAAGCTCAACGTCACCGCCGAGGGTGAGATCGACGACGCCAAGGTCCTCGCGGCGGTCGAGGAGGCCGGCTACTCGGCGGTGCGCGTCTGATGAAGGCCGGAGGACGGCTCGCGCTCTACGGGGCCGGGTTGGTGGTGGCGTTCGGCGGGGCCTTCGGCCTCGCCGGCGCCGTCATTCCCGATAGCTTCGCAGCAGCATGGGCAGAAGGAAGTAACGTGAACGCACACGGTGAAGGGCACGGCGACGCTGCGCAGGAAACCGCGGAGCCCGCTCTGAACGGGGTCTCCGCAAGCGCGGACGGCTTCGTGCTCTCTCCGGTCCAGGCCCCCACGGCCGCAGGCGAGGATGGAGACCTGAGCTTCCAGATCCTCGACGAGTCCGGCGAACCGGTGACCGAGTACACCACCGCGCACGAGAAGGACCTGCATCTGATCGCCGTGCGCACCGACGGCGCCGGTTTCCAGCACGTGCACCCCGAACTCGACACGAGCACAGGCACCTGGTCGGTGCCGTGGACCTGGGACGAGGCGGGCACCTACCGCGTGTACGCCGACTTCACACCCGCGGGCGAGGAAGCCGAAGGCATCACTCTCACCCGCGCAATCGAGGTCGCGGGCGACTTCACCCCTGTCGAGACCGAGGCGCAGACCACCGACGAGGTCGACGGATACACCGTCTCCCTCAACGGCGACCTCACTGCGGGCACCTCAAGCGAGCTCACCATCTCGGTCGAGCGTGACGGTCAGCCGGTGACCACGCTGGAGCCTTACCTGGGCGCGTTCGGCCACCTGGTGGCGCTGCGCGAGGGTGACCTCGCCTACCTGCACGTCCACGCCGAGGGCGACGAGCCCCAGGCCGGGGACACGGCCGGACCCGAGATCCGATTCGCAGCGGAGGCCCCGACCGCCGACCGTTACCTGCTCTACCTGGACTTCCAGGTCGACGGGCAGGTGCACACCGCCGAGTTCGTGATCGACGCCGAGCACGGTGACGGCTCGAAGACAGACGATTCGCATTCCGACGGCCACTGACCCGCAGGGCCTGGCGTCGCACGAGAGCTGAGAAAGAAGGAAGAGGATGAGCACATCAGCGCCCCCAACGGGTGGGCCGGACATCGAGTTGGAGATCGGCGGGATGACCTGCGCCTCCTGCGCGAACCGGATCGAGAAGAAGCTGAACAAGCTCGATGGCGTCGCGGCCACCGTCAACTACGCCACTGAGAAGGCTAAGGTCACCGTGCCTGCCGGCTACGATCCGTCACTGCTGGTCGCCGAGGTCGAGAAGACCGGGTACACGGCCGCACTGCCCAAGCCCAAGGACACTACGGCGAACATGTCGGAGACCGAGGCCGGGGAGGAGGAAGACAGTGAGCTCACCTCGCTGCGGCATCGGCTGATCGGCGCGATCGTGCTCACTGTTCCCGTGATCGCGATGGCGATGATCCCCGCGCTGCAGTTCACGTATTGGCAGTGGGCCTCACTCGCCCTGGCCGCACCGGTGATCATCTGGGGAGCTTGGCCGTTCCACAAGGCGGCGTGGACGAACCTCAAGCACGGTGCGGCGACGATGGACACGCTCATCTCGATGGGTACCTCCGTCGCGCTGCTGTGGTCGCTCTATGCGCTCTTCCTCGGCACTGCCGGCACTCCCGGCATGACGCACCCCTTCGAGTTCACGATCGCTCCGTCGGATGGCGCGGCGAACATTTATCTCGAAGTCGGCGCGGGCGTGACGATGTTCATCCTCGCCGGCCGCTACTTCGAGAAGCGATCCAAGCGCCAGGCCGGGGCCGCGCTGCGCGCCCTCCTGGAGTTGGGCGCGAAGGAAGTCGCCGTACTCCGCGACGGCGTAGAGGTGAAGATCCCCACCTCTGAGCTGGCGGTCGGCGACGAGTTCATCGTCCGTCCAGGCGAGAAGATCGCCACCGACGGTCTCGTGACCTCCGGCTCCTCCGCGGTGGACGCCTCGATGCTCACCGGCGAGTCCGTGCCGGTCGAGGTCCGCGAGGGCGACTCGGTCACCGGTGCCACCGTCAACGCCGGCGGCCGCCTGGTCGTGCGGGCGACTCGTGTGGGTTCGGACACACAGCTCGCACAGATGGCGAAGCTCGTCGAGGACGCGCAGACCGGCAAGGCCGAGGTGCAGCGTCTGGCCGATCGTATCTCCGGCATCTTCGTGCCGATCGTCATCGTCGTCGCGTTCATCACCCTCGGCGCCTGGCTGGGAGGCGGGTTCCCCGTCGCCGCCGCGTTCACCGCAGCGGTCGCTGTGCTCGTCATCGCCTGCCCCTGCGCGCTGGGTCTGGCGACCCCGACCGCGTTGCTCGTCGGCACCGGGCGCGGTGCGCAGATGGGCGTCCTCATCAAGGGCCCGGAGGTGCTGGAGTCCACTCGCAAGGTCGACACCGTCGTGCTCGATAAGACCGGCACCGTCACCAGCGGCAAGATGACTCTGACCGACGTGATCACTGAGCCCGGTGTGGATCGTACGGAGCTGCTGCGTTTCGCCGGTGCACTGGAAGACTCTTCGGAGCATCCGATTGCGCAGGCGATCGCCAAGGGCGCGACCCAGGAAGTCGGCCAGCTGCCTACTCCAGAGGACTTCGCCAATGTCGAGGGCAAGGGCGTGCAGGGCATCGTCGAGGGGACCCCGGTCGTCGTCGGCCGCGAGTCTCTGCTGGCGGACTGGTCGCAGAAGCTCTCTCCGGAGGTCGCACAGGCGAAGGCCCAGGCCGAGGGCGAGGGCAAGACGGTCGTCGCGATCGGCTGGGACGGTGCTGCGCGCGGCATCCTCGTCGTCGCCGACACCGTCAAGCCCACGAGCGCCGAGGCGATCCGCGGGCTCAAGGAGATCGGCCTGACCCCGGTGCTGCTCACCGGTGACAACGAGGCCGTGGCCCGCCAGATCGCGTCCGAGGTCGGCATCGACGAGGTCATCGCCGAAGTGCTACCCAAGGACAAGGTCGACGTCGTCACTCGCCTCCAGGAAGAGGGCAAGATCGTCGCGATGGTCGGCGACGGCGTCAACGACGCCCCCGCGCTCGCGCAGGCTGATCTGGGCCTGGCGATGGGCACCGGCACGGACGTCGCGATCGAGGCCTCCGACATCACGCTCGTGCGCGGTGACCTGCGGGCCGCCGTCGACGCGATCCGCCTGTCCAGGAAGACCCTGTCGACGATCAAGACCAACCTGTTCTGGGCATTCGCCTACAACACCGCCGCGATCCCGGTCGCTGCGCTCGGCATGCTCAACCCCATGCTCGCAGGTGCGGCGATGGCGTTCTCCAGCGTCTTCGTCGTCGGCAACAGCCTCCGCCTGCGCGGGTTCACGAGCGTCGCCTCGAAGTGACGTACGAGAACCCACCCATCCACACGAATCCAATAACGAAGGAACACCAGAGAATGAGCAGCTGCTGCAGCACGAACGAGACCAACCCGGCCGTGGAGAACGGTGGACGCGAGAACCTTCTTGGCGGGGGCGCCGATGACATGACCACCTGCCCGGTCATGGTCGGCACCCCGGTCAGCAAGAAGACCGCCGAGGCCGCCGGCCTCTACCGCGACTTCGAGGATGAGCGCTACTACTTCTGCTGCGCTGGTTGTGGGCCTGCGTTCGATTCGGACCCGGCCAAGTACGCCGCCAACATGGCGTAATCCACCAGCGTGCGGGGTGCCGCGGCACCGCTGCGGCACCCCGCCACCTGATCGGAGCGAACCGACATGACCACTACGACTCCCACCACCGAAACCCACCTCGACACCTGCCCCGCAGGAGGCGACGGCGACGCGTCCGTCCACGGATACATCAGCGATAAGACGAAGTACCGCAATCGTCTGCGGCGCCTCGAAGGCCAAATCCGCGGCATCGATCGGATGGTCGACGAGGACCGCTACTGCATCGACATCCTCACCCAGATCTCCGCAGTCACCAGGGCACTCGAAAATGTCGCCCTCGGCCTGCTCGACGATCACCTCAAGCATTGTGTCCTCGACGCCGCACTCGCCGGCGGACCAGTGAGCGAGCAGAGGCTCGGCGAGGCGTCCGAGGCCATCGCCCGCCTCGTGCGCTCCTGACGCCGGCGCATCAGTTCGATCACGACCAGCAGTTCAGGAGTTCTTCTATGACCCCACAGCACGTTCTCATCCTCGGCTCGGGAGCAGCCGGGGCCGCAGCCGCCCGCACTCTCGCCTCACGCGACGATGTCCGGGTGACGCTGGTGACCCGCACCGGGGAGACGCCCTATACGCGGATGCTCATCAAGGGAATCGCGTTCGGTCCGACACCGCCGGAGATGATCAAGCTCCCGCTGCCTCAGATCGAGGTCATCGCCGACACCGTGCTCAAAGTCGATACCTCGGCGAAGCAGGTCCAGCTGACCTCCGGCGCACAGGTCTCCTACGACGCGCTCATCGTCGCGACCGGGAGTATGCCTCGCTCCCTGCCCGCTGACGTGTTCGGCGGCGAAGACGCCGGACAAGGGCGGGTCACCGCTCTTCACTCCGTGGAGGATGCCCTGGGCATCCGAAAGCTGCTGACCGGACTGGGGCGACCCGCGCGGGTAGCGATCTACGGCGGTGGAATCATCGCAGCCGAGACAGCCTCGTCTCTGCAAGCCGACGGACGCATGGTCACGCTGGTCTCCCGCAGTTCAGTTCCCGGCGTCGGAGCGTTTGGGGCGCCCGTGGCTGAGCGCCTCGCCGCCGACCATGCCGCCAAGGTGCAGGCCCGATTCGGTCGCACTCTCCAGCATGTCGACGAAACAGAATCCGGTGTCACCATCACCCTCAACGACGGAAATCCCGTCGTGGCTGACTTCCTTCTCCTCGCGCTCGGCACGACGCCCGCAGCCCCGTCACCGTGGACGAACGGTATCGACGTCGACGATCACCTCCGCGCCGCGGCAGAACACGTCTACGCAGCCGGAGGTGTGGCCACGCACCACGACGAGGCACTGGGCGCCTGGCGCATCGACCATTGGGAAGACGCCGCCGCACAGGGTGCGCATGCCGCGCAGGCCGCATTGCACGACCTCGGCATTAGCGACGATCCGGGCGCCTACCTGCCACGCAGCCCTTACATGGCAATGGTCTACGGTCAGATGATCTCCGGAGTCGGGTACACAGCCGGCGCAGACGCCCACCTGGAAGCCGGTGAGGAGTTCATCGTCCGCCACGAGACCGACGGCATCGTCGTCGGCGTCACTGGCATCGACGCAGTCGGCACCGTCTACCAGTGGGGGCAGCAGCTCCACGGCGTGCGGGCATAGGCGATGGCGGGAGACTGTATTAGGCAGATCCCACGGCGGGGCTTCGTGCTCTCGCTGGCAGCGACCATTCTCATGATGGCCGCTGCCAGCGCGCCGTCCTTGTTCTACCCCCAGATCGCCGAACGGCTCGGACTCATCCCCGTCGCCACCACACTCGTGTTCGCGGTCTACACCTTCACCCTCCTGGCCGCGCTGCTCTACCTCGGACCACTCTCCGACCACGTCGGCCGACGTCCGGTCGTGGCCGCCGGTTCTTTGGCGCTGGCGCTGAGCGTGGCCATGTTCTGGTTCGCCGGTAGCCTCGCGGCGCTCCTGGTCGCCCGAGCCTTGCAAGGGCTCGCAGCGGGTCTGCTGATCCCGGCGCTGTCGGCGATGATGATCGACTTCGAGTCCCCGTCGCATCGGAACATCGCAGCCCTGTGGAACACGATCGGCCCGATGATTGGCCTTGGGGCCGGGGCTCTCGGTGCTGCGCTTCTCCTCGATCTCACCTCCGAACCGACAACTGCCGTCTTCGGGTCGCTCGTGCTTGCCTTCCTCATCGTGGCAACGGTCGTGTGGAGCACACCGGAACTGGCCCCGAAGACCCGGATACGACGTGGCGACCTCCGTCCGCGGTTCACCGTGCCACCGCACCTGCGCCGCATGTTCACCGCCGGAGTGCCCGTGATCATCGCCGGGTGGGCGACCAACGGGCTTTTCCTCGCGCTCGGAGCCGACCTCGTCGGCAGTGAGCTTGGGGGCTCCACGCACACCCAAGCTGGGATCGTCATCTTCGCACTGGCGATCTCCGGAGTCACCGCCTCGTCCGTCCTACAGCGGCGTTCCGCCCGCACCATCAGCCTGTATGCGACCAGTGCCCTGGCGTTCGGCACCGCAGTGAGCATCGGCGCCCTCGCACTCGGTTCCTACTCAGCCTATGTCGCCTCGGTCGCGATCGTCGGTTCCGGGTTCGGCACAGCGTTCCTCGGGGTACTGCGCACACTCATGCCCCACACGGCATCGTCGGAACGCGCCGCCGTGATGGCTGTGATCTACACAGTTGCCTACCTGGCATTCGGCGTGCCCACCATCGTCGCCGGATTGCTCGTGCCGGTGCTCACCCTGTCGGGGACGATGACGATCCTCGGTGCGATCATCATCGCCCTCAGCCTCGTCGCCACCGTCCTGCGCCTGCGCATCCCGCACCCGGCCGCAGGCCCGGCAGAGACTGACGACTTCCCCGAGCCTCCCACCGGCTCTCACCGCCGATCCGCACCCGACCGAGAGGAGCAGCCATGACCTACGTGATCGCGCTTCCCTGCGTGGACGTCAAGGACCGCGCCTGCATCGACGAATGTCCTGTCGACTGCATCTACGAGGGCGAACGCTCGCTCTACATCCACCCCGACGAATGCGTCGACTGCGGAGCCTGCGAACCGGTCTGCCCCGTCGAGGCCATCTACTACGAAGACGACCTGCCCGACGAATGGTCTGACTACTACAAGGCCAACGTCGAGTTCTTCGACGAGTTGGGTTCTCCCGGAGGAGCCGCGAAGATCGGACCGACGGGCTTCGACCATCCCCTCATCGCCGCATTGCCCATCCAACACGAGCAGACCCTCTGAGAAGGGGCTTCCGATTGATCCATACCGACACAACACACAAGCCTTGACTAGTACCCCCTAGGGGTATATGGTAGGCATATTGATGAAAGGAAATGACATGCAGAGGAGACTGCGAACAGGACTGGCAGCGGGAGCGCTCGGAGTGGCGCTCGTGCTCGCCGGTTGCGCCAGCGGAGCAGACGACGACCAGCAGACCGACCCTTCGGCTACTGAGGAGCATCAGGGCCACGGCGGCAACAACGCAGAAAGCGGTGATGAGGAGATGGAGCACCCGATGGACGGCGGACCGGCACCCGAGGGTATCGCCGAAGCCAGTGAGCCCACCTACCCTGTCGGTACCGAGGTGCAGCTCACGGCCGACCACATGGAAGGCATGGAAGGGGCTACAGCAACGATTTCCGGCGCATTCGACACGTACACGTACTCCGTGAACTACACGCCCGCAGGTGGCGGCGACCCCGTCACTGATCACAAGTGGGTCGTGCAGGAAGAAATTGAGGATGCCGGCGACGAGCTTCTGGCCGACGGCACAGAGGTGACTCTGCTCGCCGAGCACATGGAAGGCATGGAAGGCGTAAAGGCCACCATCGCTTCGTCCACCGATGAGACGGTCTACATGGTCGACTACGAGACGGACGGCATGAAGATGACGAACCACAAGTGGGTCGTCGAGAGCGAGATCCAACCAGCGTCCTGAGCCGACGTTCGCTTGCCCGGCCACCGGGTGAGCGGCAATCGGCCTGGCTCGATGACGGAGGAGAGGAATCATGACGGACCCGAACTCACACCAGCACCACGGCCACGAAACCGATACACCCGCCCACGGCGAGCATCACCACGGGTCTGTGTCCGCGCACGCCTCGGCGGATGCGCACGGCACGCGCGAGGGTCAGCACACCGGGCATCAGGGCCACGCCATGGACCACGGGCAGCACTCAGGCCACACGGGCCTCGACGAGCACGGCGGCCACGATGAGCATGCCCAGCACGGTGGGCACGGAGATCACAGCGGCCATGGCGGGCACGGGGACCACGTTGGCCAGTTCCGCCGGCTGTTTTGGATCAACCTCGTCATCGCCATCCCCGCGGTTGCCCTCTCACCGATGTTCGCCATGCTGCTGGGCTACGAGGTCCCCGGCTGGGCGGGCTGGGTCGCCGCGGCACTGGGCACCGTCATGTACGTCTGGGGCGGCAGGCCCTTCCTCACCGGTGCCGTCAGCGAGTTGAAGTCCCGCAAGCCCGGGATGATGCTGCTCATCGCTCTGGCGATCACGGTGGCCTTCTTCGCCTCCTGGGCCGCCACGCTCGGGCTCGTCCATCACGAGCTCGAATTCTGGTGGGAACTGGCGCTGCTGATCGTCATCATGCTGCTGGGCCATTGGATCGAGATGCGCTCCCTGGCCCAGACCACCTCGGCGCTCGACTCGTTGGCGGCACTGCTGCCAGACGAGGCCGAGCGCGTCGAGGGCGAGAACGTCGTCAAGGTGGCCCCAGCCGACCTCGACGTGGGCGACGTGGTCATCGTGCGCCCCGGCGGCAGCGTCCCGGCCGACGGAACCATCGTCGACGGCCGCGCCGACATGGACGAGTCCATGATCACCGGCGAGTCCCGCCCGGTCTCTCGCGGCGAGGGCCAGACCGTCACCGCCGGCACCGTCGCCACCGACTCCGGCCTGCGGGTGGAGATTACCGCCACCGGTGACGACACCGCCCTGGCCGGCATCAACCGGCTCGTCGCCGAGGCGCAGAACTCATCCTCCCGCGCCCAGCGGATCGCCGACAAGGCCGCGGCCTGGCTGTTCTGGTTCGCTCTTGGCGCGGCGCTGGTCACTGCGGTCGTCTGGACGCTCATCGGCATGCCCGACGAGGCCGTCGTGCGCACCATCACCGTGCTCGTCATCGCCTGCCCCCACGCCCTCGGCCTGGCGATCCCGCTGGTCGTCTCCATCGCCACCGAGCGAGCCGCCCGCGGAGGCGTCCTAGTGAAGGACCGCCTGGCGCTGGAGTCCATGCGGCAGGTCGACGCGGTGCTGTTCGACAAGACCGGCACGCTGACCAAGGGCGAGCCCACCGTCACCGGCGTCGAGCCGACCGGCGAACTCGACGCCGACCAGGTCCTCGCCCTCGCTGCCTCGGCCGAGGCCGACAGCGAGCACCCGCTCGCCAAGGCCATCGTCACCGCCGCCAAGGACAAGGGCCTTGCCCTCCAGCAGGCCAGCGGCTTCTCATCCTCGCCCGCCGTCGGCGTCACCGCGACCGTCTCCGGCCAGAAGGTCCGCGTCGGCGGGCCCCGGCTGCTCGAGGAGACCGGTCAGCACGAGGTCGGCACGGCCGAGGCATGGCGCTCCGAGGGCGCGATCATTCTGCACGTTCTCCGCGGCGGCCAGGTGGTCGGCGGGCTGAGGCTCGCCGACGAGGTCCGGCCAGAATCCCGCGACGCCGTCGACGCCCTCCACGCCCTCGGTGTCGAGGTCGTCATGATCACCGGCGATGCCGAGGCGGTCGCGAACGAGGTCGGACGGGAGCTCGGCATCGACCGCGTCTTCGCCGGCGTGCGCCCGGAGGACAAGTCCGCGAAGGTCTCCCAGCTGCAGGAAGAGGGCAAGAGGGTCGCGATGGTCGGCGACGGCGTCAACGACGCCCCGGCTCTGGCGCAGGCCGATGTCGGCATCGCGATCGGCGCGGGCACCGATGTCGCCATCGCCTCGGCCGGGGTGATCCTGGCCAGTTCCGACCCACGCAGCGTGCTCTCGATCATCCAGCTGTCGCGACGCGCATACGGCAAGATGAAGCAGAACCTGTGGTGGGCCGCCGGCTACAACCTTCTTTCGGTGCCGTTGGCGGCCGGTATCCTGGCACCGGTGGGATTCGTCCTGCCAATGTCGATCGGCGCGATCCTGATGTCAGCCTCCACCGTGGTTGTCGCGCTCAACGCCCAGCTGCTGCGGCGCATCGACCTCACACCCGAAGCCAGCACGCGTTCCGTCCTGGAGCGCCAGAAGTAAGGACATGCCCATGTCTGTCGATACCGATTCCCACCAGCACGGCTACATCAGCGACAAGGAGCGCTATCTCGGCCGCATGAAGCGCATCGAAGGACAGGCGCGTGGGATCGCGAAGATGATCGATGAGGAGAAGTACTGCATCGACATCCTCACCCAGGTCTCCGCTCTGACCCGTGCCCTCCAGGGGGTTGCGACTGGTCTGCTCGACGACCATCTCAAGCACTGCGTGCTTGATGCCGCCAAGCTCAGCGACGAGGCGGCCGTCGAGAAGATCCAGGAAGCCACCGACGCCATCAACCGGCTCGTTCGCTCCTGAACCCGGACCCCGATCACCGCGTTCCAGGACACGGCGGGCACAAACCCTCAGGATGCCAGCGCGCTTGATCCTTGCCGACGCGCCGTCCGCCCGCGACGCGCTCACCTTCGCTAAGCGGGCCGCGCAGGCCGGTGCCCATGGCGTGCGCTTGCAGGCCGCGGCCGGGCTGCTGCGCATGAGCGCAGCCGCGCTAACGCCCCGTGGTCCGCTCGACCGCACTCCTACGATCCTCGTCCTTCGCACGCTCCGCTCCGACCCTCAGCTGCAGTGCGACGTCACCGTGGAAACGTTGACCGCGACCGCCGTCCCTCTTACCCTGGCGTTGCCGGAAACCGCGCTGGCACCCGCCTGGACCAGCGTCGAACCCCCGCAACACGGGTGGAGACTTATTGCGGATGTGTCCAGCCTGACGCTGATGCGCAGCGCCCGTGCCGGCATCGAGGCCGTCGCCCAAGCACTTCCCGACAAACCCGGCGACGATGTCGTCCGCAAGATCCGGGGCACGGTTTGGGGCACCCCGGACACGGCACTCGCATCGCTGCCACAAGGCGTTGCGTTCGCCGCCTACGTCTTCGGGTTCCTCAGCCGAGGAAACGGGGCCACGATCTCAACCGCCGGCCGTTGGACGCGGTTGACCCTCCCGACTGGACACGTGCTCCTGCGCGGACCCGTCGCCTCTGGCCTCACCCCGATCCGCCGCACCCGGCCACGCGTTTCCGAGTCCGTCACATCGATTGAATAACCCTTGATACCCTATAGGGGTATGGGGTAGTATTGATGACTATGAAAAAGGTTGAGCACGTGCACGCCACGTATGACACACCGCATCTGAATGCGGCGGTCGGAGTCTTCGCGTTGCTGGCGAATCCGGTGAGTGTGAAGATGATCCTCGCCATTCGCGACATCGAGGTCTCTGCCAATCACCTGGCGGACATCGTCGACCTTCCCGTCGACCAGACCTCCCACGAGCTTCACCGCCTGGAGTCGGCCGGGATCGTGAGTCGGCAGCGACGCGAGTCCGGCGACTTCTACCTATTGAACGGTGTGCATGCCGGGGCGCTGGCTGAGGCTGCGATCTTCCATGCCGAACATCAGCAGCAGGAACGCACTCGTGCGGGTTCTCCCACCTCGAACTCGCGACCGAACTGACAGAGGAGGCATCATGCCCCGTTTTTCCCGATTGACCCCTGAGACCGCAGTGGGGGCCTCACGAGACTTGCTCGGCGATCTCGTCGAGCGGCACGGCCAGGTCGGAGACATGGTCTCGACGATGGCGCACTCCCCGGCGGTGCTCGGCGGCTATCTGCAGCTGAGCAAAGCCATGCGTCGCGCCAAGCTCGACCGTAAGGTCAGCGAGCTCGTTTCGATCGCCGTGCAGTCGAAGCAGGGATGCGGAATGTGCCTGGCCTCGCACATCAGCGCGGCACGATCGCTCGGGGTCAGCGATGACGAGATCGCACTCGCCCAGCAGGGTACGGCGATGACCGGCCCGGTCGCGGCGATGATCGCGCTCGGCCTCCAGGTCTACCGTGAGCCTACGTCGATCACCGACGAGCAGATTGACGAGCTTCGGGGATACGGGTACAGCGACCGTGAGATCTCTGATGTCGTCGGGGTCGTGTCGCTGAACATTCTCACCGGCGCCTTCAACCTGGTTGCTGGCCTCACGCCGGGCGACTGACTTCGCCGGCGACTTGGTGCCTTGGCCGAGAGGATAGGCAGCGGTCTGCAAAACCGTTTACACGGGTTCGAATCCCGTAGGCACCTCCACTTCCCGCTGAGCCCAATAGGACACACGTCGTTGGAGGCGAGTGATGGAGAGCCAGCACATCTTCAACGGTGACATGACACGCGCCGCGCGCATCCTCGTGAAGGTGAGCGCCCAATATATCGCCCGTGAAGCCAACGTGACCAAGGAAGAGTTGCGCGACTTCGAGAAGGGGCGACACGACTTGTCGTAGAAGAAGCAGGAGCGTGTGCGGGCCGCCCTCGAAGAATTGGGGCAGAGTTTCTGCCTGACGGACCCAACGGCGGCTACGGCATCCGTCTGAAGTTCGGCCGTTCCAGGATCTACTCACTTGAACGTTGCGAGGGCGAGGGCGGGCCGCGGCTCACAACAGAGTCTGATCGTCGGACCCAGGCCCATGTGCCCTTCTCGGAACCGGATTCAAACCTACCTTTTCACCTGGAAGATCGCACCACGGCCTCACTGCGCATCCTGGTGCCGTTGCGCCTGGGCCGGCTTTGGCCGTCACACCTTGCCTCTGTTCCAGGAATGGAAGCGTGGGGACTGCTGCACGGATAGGTGACATCTGATCTGTGGCGTCGAGGGACGCTGCTGGAAGGATGGACACCGTGCCCAAGCCCTACCCCAAAGAGTTTCGTGACGATGTCGTGCGGGTCGCTCGCAACCGTGAGCCGGGTCAGCAGTTGAA
>NZ_JBFRDY010000012.1:0-85952 GCF_052114035.1 Janibacter sp. RAF52
CCAATCCATAACCCAACAAAGGGCTGAACCATGACTGAGCAAGAACAACCAGCGCAATCGCTGTTTGATTCATTGTCAACCAAAGGAAAAAAATTCGCTCGACCAACCACACCCAACCCCCACAACGAGGACCAGGCACAATCAGCCAAAACGAGGTATTGGCATCGATTTTTGACACGCTGTTGAGTTCTCAAGATTCACACGCACACCCCACACAACCCACCACATCAGGCGAACCGCACAAGGGGCAACTTCTCCAACTTACCGCTGTCCACGCTTGGGCGTCAACTCCGTGACCCGCTCTCAGAGCGGCCGGAGACCTACGCGCTTGGATCTTCAGCGGTGGCCCACCGTAGCAGTCTCGCTGCTCGGCTCCAAGTCCGCTTCCCTGACCTTGACGGCCAAGCCGATGGACCAAGATTCACTGGGCTGTCAGCCTGCGGGACCGGCCTGCCTGGGGCGACTGCGAAAGCCACCGCTTGGTGTCCGTTCCTCCCTCTCGGGCTGACATCGAGAACACTAGATCACGCCCGCCGCAGAAACCAAATCGGCGCCCGAGAGGGTGCTGATCGCCCCTCCGGGGTGGGTGGACGGGGGGCCCGGGCCCGTCAGCGACAGTCGGCCGGCCGGCCTCCCCAGTGCTCCGACCGTTCACTCGTCTCCCCCATCGGGGTCCACACCCCGCGGCCGATCATCACGGAGCGCAGGACGTCGGGACGGTCGGTGATGATCCCGTCCACCCCCATGTCGAGGAGCTCGTGCATCCGGGCGGAGTCGTCGACTGTCCAGACGACGACTCGCACGCCCAGGCGGTGGGCCCGCCGGAGCAGGGAGGCCGAGTGGATCGACAGCCGGCCGAGGTGGACCGGCACGTGGGCGAAGCGGCCACGCACGACGGAGGCCGGCGGCTGGACGCCCGCCTTGGAGGCCGAGATGAGGGTGACGAGCGAGCGCCAGCCGAGCGCGGTCCGCACGTGCGGGGCCTGGGAGGCGAGCATCTGCAACCACCCGTCCCAGGCCCCGGCGACACACACCCGCTCCGCGTAATCACGGCGCTGGAGCAACCGGGCCATGGGCGCGATGGCCGCGCGGTCCTTGAGGTCCACCGTGAAGCAGGCGTCGGGGAAAGAGACGAGCGCCTCCTCGAGGGTGGGGATCGGCTCGGTCCCGCCGACGCGCACCCGACGCTCCAGGTCGCGCAGGGACCAGTCACCCAGTCGACCCCGCCCCGTCGTGCAGCGATCGAGGGTCTCGTCGTGGAAGCAGACGAGGTGACCGTCCGCCGTCAGCTTGATGTCCGACTCGAGGTAGCGCAGTCCGAGAGCCGTGGACATCGCGAAGGCTGCCAGCGTGTTTTCCGGGGCGAGCAGCGCCCCACCGCGGTGCGCGATGGCCAGCGGCTCGCTCTCCTCGCCGTAGCTCATGTCTCGATGATGGACCCTGCGGAGAGCCTCCGGGCCGTGCTGGGGACGTCTGCGCCAACCGTTCACCGGGACTTCCCGGTCGCGTCGCCAGCAGGTCGCCGCGGGGCCCCCGGTCGCGCCGTGTCACTGCCTGATGTCGCGCAACCCGACCGGTGGGTAGGCTGATCGTCGAACTCACGTCACCCTCAGGTGGCTCGCACCGTCGACCAGGAGCAGCATGAGCAACGATCACGCCCGCACCGCCAGCACCGACCCCGCCGCCCGGCGCCTCGTCGGCCAGCCGGCTCCCGGCGACACCGAGCGCACCGTCGGCCAGCTCGTCGCCGACGCCTCGCACGACATCTCGGCCCTCGTCCAGAGCGAGATCCAGCTCGCCAAGGCGGAGGTCACCAAGGGGCTGTCCTTCGGCGGCAAGGGCGCCGGCCTCCTCGGGGGCGCGGCCTTCGTCGGGCTGCTCGGCCTGATCTTCCTCTTCCACACCCTCGCCCAGGTGATCGCCGTGTGGCTGCCGATGTGGGCCGGGTACCTCATCGTCACGGTGCTGCTCTTCGTCATCGCCGCCGTCGCCGGTCTGCTCGGTCTCAAGGCGCTGAAGAAGGCCAAGGAGAACACCGTGCCGCAGAAGGCGATCCGCAACGCGCAGGAGACGGTCGCCGCCATCAAGCCGGGCAGCTGAACCCGCCCGACGCCGCGGCCGCCCTCGTCGAGGGCCCGTGGGAGCACCGCTTCATCTCGGCCAACGGGGCCCGGTTCCACGTCACGTCGACGGGGACCGGGCCCGTTGTCCTCTTCGTGCACGGGTACCCGCAGTTCTGGTGGAGCTGGCGTGACCAGCTGCCAGCCGTGGCTGCAGCCGGGTACCGCGCGGTGGCGGTTGACCTGCGCGGCTTCGGGGCCAGCGACAAACCCCCTTCGGGCTACGACGCACCCACGGCGTGCGACGACCTCGCCGCCGTCATCCGCAGCCTCGGCGCCGAGCGGGTAGCGCTCGTCGGCCAGGGCCTGGGCGCCACCTTCGTCTGGAGCATGCCGACCCACCACCCCGGCGTGACCGCCGCGATCGCGCCCATGGGGATGCCGCACCCCGCAGTCTTCCACCACTCCATGTGGCGCCACCCCGTGCAGTGGCGCGCCAACCGCTACCTGCGGGCGATGCAGACCCCCTTCGCCTCGGAGCGGCAGTCGGTGAGCGTGGCGCGCCGGCTGCACGACTGGTCCGGCCACGACCGGTCCTGGATCACCGACGAGGTCGAGCGCCGCTACACCGAGGCGATGGCCTTCCCCTTCGCCGGGGTCGCCGCGGCGGAGTACCACCGGTGGTTCTACCGGTGCCGGCTCACGCCGACCGGCCTGCGGTACCTGCAGCGGGTCAAGGCTCCGGTGGAGGTGCCGGTCCTGCACCTGCACGGTGCGGAGGACCCGACCTCGCTGACGACGATGGCGGCGGAGTGCGAGCGGCACGTCACCGGGCCGCTCGAGGTGCGCACGGTGCCGGGCGCAGGGGCATTCGTCCCCGAGGAGGCGCCGCGGACGACCAACGAGGCGCTCATCGCCTGGCTGGCGGCCGTCCACCCGGCCCGGTGAGGTACTGCCGGACGAACCGCCACGGGAGGCGACGACGCCGGTCCGTGTCCCACGACTGGGTCAGACCGGCCGCGTCGAGGAGCACGCTGAGCAGCTGCGCGGTGAAGCCCCACACGAAGAGGCCGGCCACCTCGAAGCCCGGCCCCACGTAGCCGCTCGGCCCCTTGACCATGAAGCGGTTGGCGGGGTCGACGAGCTGTGCCACCGGCACCTGCTCGACCCGGGCCACCTCGCCGGGGTCGACCACCCGGAGCGAGCCGCCCTCCGGCCACCACCCGAGGACCGGGGTCACGGCATTGCTGCTCGGCCCGAGCCAGAGGTCCGGGAAGGACCCGACCACCTCGACGCGCTCCGGGTCGACGCCGACCTCCTCCCACGTCTCACGCAGCGCCGCCTCCACCGGGGTCTCCCCCGGGTCGAGCTTCCCGCCCGGGAAGGAGACCTGACCAGCATGACTGCGCAGGGACCCCGAGCGCTCGGTGAGGACGATGTCGTGCCCCGACTCCCCCGGGGTCACGAGCATGAGCACCGCGGAGCGACGCGGAGGCGCCTCCGGCGGGGCGAACTGCGTGAACCACCCCGGCAGGTCGGCCCGCAGGGAGTCCTCCGCGGTGAGCAACCAGTTCGGCGCGGCGGCGCTCACCCTTCGCTCCCGGCTGCGCTCGGCGCGAGCTCGTACCGCAGCAGGGACGCGGCCACCACGGGGTCGGTCTCTCCCACGCCGTAGGAGGGGCACCACCGGGCGACCGGGCAGGCGCCGCAGGCGGGCCGACGCGCGTGGCACGTGCGCCTGCCGTGGAAGATGATGACGTGGCTGAGCATCGTCCAGTCCTTGCGCGGGATGAGCTCGCCCACGGCGTGCTCGACCTTGACCGGGTCCTCCTCCGCGGTCCACCCCATGCGGCGCACCAGCCGCCCGAAGTGGGTGTCGACGGTGATCCCCGGGATGCCGAAGGCATTGCCCAGCACGACATTGGCCGTCTTGCGGCCCACTCCCGGCAGCTTGACGAGATCGGCCATGCGCGGTGGCACCTCGCCGTCGTGGCGCTCGACGAGGGCGGCTCCGAGTTTGATGACCGAGTTGGTCTTGGCGCGGAAGAAGCCGGTCGGCCGCAGCACCTCCTCCATCTCGGTGCGATCGGCGTCGGCGAGCGCCGCCGCCGTCGGCCACCGCGCGAAGAGCGTGGGCGTCACCTTGTTGACCGTCACGTCCGTCGTCTGCGCGGACAGGACCGTCGCCACGAGCAGCTGCAGCGGGGTGTCGAAGTCGAGCTCGCAGTGCGCGTAGGGGTACCGCTCCTGGAGCGTGCGGTACATCTTGCGGGACCGACGGGTCAGGGCCAGCTCGGACTCCTCGCGCACGACAGACACCCCCGCAGCCTAGGCCCCCTTGATGCGTGACACGTGGCACACTGCCCCCTGTGAACCTCGATGTCGTACGCCGCGCCCCGCTCTTCGCGACCCTTGACGACGCCGATGCCGCTGAGGTGATGGCGACGATGACTCCTGTGCGCATGGAGCGCGGGGACGTCCTCTTCAACGAGGGCGACCAGGGGGATCGTCTCTACGTGATCACCGAGGGCAAGATCAAGCTCGGCCGCTCGTCGAGCGACGGGCGGGAAAACCTGCTCGCGATCCTCGGGCCCTCCGAGATGCTCGGCGAGCTCAGCCTCTTCGACCCGGGCCCGCGCACGGCCACTGCGACCGCCGTCGCGGAGACCCAGCTCATCGGGCTGGGCAACGAGCAGCTCAGCCAGCTGCTCGGGGCGCACCCGCGCATCGCCGGCACGCTGCTCGCAGCGCTCGCCCGCCGCCTGCGTCGGACCAACGAAAACCTCGCCGACCTCGTCTTCACCGACGTCCCCGGTCGCGTGGCCAAGGCCCTCCTCGAGCTGAGCCAGCGCTTCGGGCGTCCGGTCGAGGACGGCGTGATGGTCGCCCACGACCTCACCCAGGAGGAGCTGGCGCAGCTCGTCGGCGCCTCCCGCGAGACGGTCAACAAGGCCCTGGCCGACTTCGCCGCCCGCGGCTGGCTGCGCCTCGAGGCCCGCGCGGTCCTCCTCACCGACGTCGAGCGCCTCCAGCGGCGCGCCCGCTGACCCCAGACTCCCCGCGAAGGGCCCGGCCGCCTCAGGCGCCGGGCCCTTCGCGCGTCCATCTGGATGAAGCGCGGATGGGGTGGCCAGCCCACGATCGGGAGATGGACCCAGCCAGCGGACGGTCCGCAGGCGCCTCAGGCGCCCTCGAGGTACCGCAGCTGCGCGAGCACCGACATCTTCGCCGCCGGCCAGACCGAGCGGTCGACCTCGGCGTAGACCGTGGCGACGACGGCGTCGGCGTCGGTCGCGCCGGCCGCCATCGCGGCCCGCACCTGCTCGAGCCGCTCCCGGCGGTGCAGGCGGTAGAAGTGGACCATCGCCGCCGCGTCAGGGACCGTCGGCCCGTGGCCGGGGAGGATCGAGGTCACGGCGCCGTTGCCGGTGAGCGCCGCGATGCGCTCGAGCGAGTCGAGGTAGGCCGCGAGCTCACCGTCCGGGTGGGCCACGACCGTCGTGCCGCGCCCGAGGACGGTGTCCCCCGTGAGCAGCGCGTGGTCGGCCTCGATCGCGAAGGAGACCGAGTCGGACGTGTGCCCGGGCGTCGCCACGACCCGGACCTCCAGCCCTCCGGCGCGCAGCACGGCGCCATCGGCGAGGTCGTCGTGGCCGCGTCCGACGGCGCTGACCGGCGCACCGGTCAGCGCGACGAGTCGCGGCACGCCCTCGTCGTGGTCACGGTGACCGTGGGTGACGACGATGCGCGCGACCCGGGCGCCGAGACCACTCACGTGATCGACGACGCGCTGCTGGTGCTCCGGCTCGTCCTCGCCGGGGTCGATGACGATGGCCTCGGTCCCCCCGGGCGCCAGCAGGACCCAGGTGTTGGTGCCGTCGAGGGTCATCGGCCCTGGATTGCCCTGCACGAGGCAGTGGGCGTGGTCCGTGATCTGTCCGCCCACCCACTGGCCGAAGGGAGCGGTGGGCTCGGGTGCGACGGCGCCGGTCACGGCAGTTGCACCCGCATCGCGGGCCCGGCGTCGGTGTCGACGAGGACAGGCATGACGGGGGCGATCGTCAGGTCGACGGCGAGCGCAGCGCTCACCGTGCTCGTGGCCGCCAGCTCCTCGAGGCAGACGAGCGTCGGGGGCATGAGCAGGATGTCGCCGTCCTCGAAGGCTCCCAGGGCGGCCGCCGGGCGCAGCCACTCGGAGCGGTCAGCCTCGCTCGTCTCCCCGTCGGGCTCCTGCCCCGCCGGCACGGCGGCGATGAAGAAGCGGGTGTCGTAGCGACGCGGCTCGACCTCGGCGGTGATCCAGTGCGCGCGGTAGCGCAGCAGATCGCTGCGCAGCACGAGGTGCTGGTCCAGCAGGACCTGGCCGAAGCCGATCTCGTGGGCGACGAGCTTGGCCCGCAGGTCGGCGGCGACCTCGGCGTCCAGGCGCGCGGGCTCCCCCTTCGTCGTGCCGTCGTCTGCGGCGGGCGAGGCGAGGAGGACACCGGTCTCCTCGAAGATCTCGCGGACCGCGGCCGCGACGAGCATCTGCGCGCTCGCCTCGTCGGTGCCGAGGAGCTCGGCCCACTCCTCGACGGGCGGGCCGGCCCAGGGCAGCTCGTCGTCGGCATCGCGGCGGTCGACGCCACCGCCCGGGAAGACGTGCAAGGACGGGGCGAAGGCCATCGACGAGACCCGACGCAGCATGAAGACCTCGAGCGGGCCCTCGTCGTCACGCACGAGCATGACCGTCGCCGCCAGCTTGATCGGCGCCGGCTCGAGCACCTCCGGACGCTCGCCGTCCAGCCCGAGCAGGGCCTCGCGGGCCTGCCCGAGGAGGAAGTCCCGCTCGGCCATCAGGACCGGACCCGGACCGTCACCTCGACCTCGACAGGCGCCCCGAGGGGCAGTGCTGCGACGCCGACCGCGGAGCGGGCGTGCTCGCCGGCCGCGCCGAAGACCTCGCCGAGGAGCTCACTCGCGCCGTTGATGACGCCGGGCTGCCCGGTGAAGTCAGGAGCGCTGGAGACGAAGCCGACGACCTTGACGACCTGCTCGATGCGGTCGAGGTCGCCGATGACCGAGCGGATCGCGGCGATCGCGTTGATGGCGCAGGTGCGCGCAAGATCCTTGGCGACCTCGGGGTCCACCTCCGCCCCGACGTGGCCGGTCGTGGGCAGCGCGCCGTCGACGAGGGGCAGCTGGCCCGAGGTCAGGACGTGGTCACCGTCGACGATCGCGGGCACGTAGGCGCCCGCGGGGGCGGGCGGGTCGGTCAGCGTGATGGACAGCTCTGCCAGGCGGTCGTCGATGCGTCCCATCAGGCGGCCTTGGGGCGCTTGAGGTAGGCCACGAGGTTGCCCCCGTCACCCTGCAGGACCTGCACGAGCTCCCAGCCGTCCTCACCCCACTGGTCGAGGATCTGCTTGGTCGCGTGGACGATGAGCGGAACGGTGACGTACTCCCACTGGGTCATGTCGGCACCTTACTCGTAGGCTGTCGGGCGTGACCCGCCGCTCCGACTCCCCCGTCCGCCTGCACGTCGTGACGGGCAAGGGCGGCACGGGCAAGACGACCGTCGCCACCGCCATGGCACTGGCCCTCGCCGCGCGCGGCCAGCGGGTACTTCTGGCCGAGGTCGAGGGACGCCAGGGTCTGTCGCAGGTGCTCGACGTCGCTCCGCTCGGCACGGAGGAGCGCACCCTCGTCACCGACCCCTCGGGTGGCGAGGTGGTCGGCCTGTCCGTCGATGCCAAGACCGCCCTGCTCGAGTACCTGCAGAAGTTCTACAAGCTCGGCCGCGCCGGCTCCGTCCTCGAAAAGGTCGGCGCCGTCGACTTCGCGACGACGATCGCCCCGGGCGTGCGCGACGTCCTGCTCATCGGTCGCGTCTACGAGGCGGTCGGCCGCGTGACGAAGGGGGCGAAGAAGCGCCCCGTGTACGACGCCGTCATCCTCGATGCCCCGCCCACCGGCCGGATCGGCCGCTTCCTCAACGTCAACTCCGAGGTGTCGGAGGTGGCGAGGGTCGGACCGGTGCGCAACCAGGCCGACTCGATCACCCGGCTGCTGCAGAGCCCCACGACCGCGGTGCACCTCGTCACCCTCCTCGAGGAGATGCCTGTGCAGGAGACGCTCGATGCCATCGAGGAGCTCGGCGGCCTCTCGCTGCGGGTCGGCTCGGTCATCGCCAACGGTGTCCGCGAGCCGCTCGTCGCCGACGCCGACGCCCCGGCCGTCGCGGCGCAGGACGACGACGTGCGCGCCCGGCTCGAGGCAGGACTCGCGGCCGTGGACGTCACCGCCGGCCCGGCCCTCGTGCGCGGGTTGCTCCAGGAGGGCGCCGACCACGTCCACCGGGCCCGGCTGCAGGCGGAGCAGCGGGAGGTACTCGACCAGATCTCCCTCCCGGTGCGGGTCCTGCCCCACCTCAGCGACGGGGTCGAGTCGGGCGAGCTGCGGTTGTTTGCCGACACCCTGACCGAGCAGGGAGCACTCTGATGGCCAAGGACCTCGGCCCCGGACTCGACCTCGACGAGGTCATCGGTGACCCGGAGCGGCGGATCATCGTCTGCTGCGGCTCGGGAGGAGTGGGCAAGACGACGACGGCGGCCGCGCTCGCGCTCCGTGCCGCCGAGCAGGGACGCCGCGTCGTCGTCCTGACGATCGACCCGGCCCGGCGCCTCGCGCAGTCACTCGGCCTCGAGGCGCTCGACAACACCCCCCGCCCGGTGGCCGGCATCGACACGTCGGCCGGCGGCTCGCTCGACGCGATGATGCTCGACATGAAGCGGACCTTTGACGAGGTCGTCGAGGCGCACGCCTCCCCCGACAAGGCCGCGCAGATCCTCGCCAACCCCTTCTACGTCGCCGTGTCGAGCTCCTTCGCGGGGACGCAGGAGTACATGGCGATGGAAAAGCTCGGCCAGCTGCGCGGCCTGATGGCCGACGGCACCCGGGACTGGGACCTCGTCATCGTCGACACCCCGCCCTCCCGGTCCGCGCTCGACTTCCTCGACGCGCCCCAGAGGCTCGGTTCCTTCCTCGACGGACGCTTCATCCGGCTGCTCACGGCACCGGCCAAGGTCGGTGGCCGGGCCTCGCTCAAGGTCTTCAGCGCCGGGGTCTCCCTCGCGAGCGGCATCATGACCAGGCTGCTCGGCGGCGAGTTCCTCCGCGACGTCCAGACCTTCGTCGCGGCGATGGACACGATGTTCGGCGGCTTCCGCCAGCGCGCCGACGAGACCTATGCCCTCCTCTCCCGGCCCGAGACGGCCTTCGTCGTCGTCGCCGCCCCCGAGCGGGACGCCATGCGGGAGGCCGGCTTCTTCGTCGAGCGTCTGGCGAGCGATCGGATGCCGCTGGCCGGGGTCCTCGTCAACCGGGTGCACGTCGCCGCGGCCAAGCAGATGGGGGCCGGGCGCGCGGACGACGCCGCCGCCCAGCTCGAGGAGCTGGGCGGCCACGACGTCGCCGCGGCCCTGCTGCGGGTGCACGCCGAGGTCGCCGAGACCGCAACGCGGCACCGTGGTGTCGTCACCCGATTTCGCACCTCGCACCCCGGAGTGCCGGTCGGGACCGTGCCCGCCCGCTCGGTCGACATCCACGACCTGGAGGGACTGCGCGAGGTCGGCGCATCGCTCGGGGGAGGCTGACCCCCTTCGTCGGCCCGCGCGGGCTCCCGGCCACGCTCAGGTAGCCCGGTTACCCTGTCGGCATGTCTGACTCCGGGATGCCTCACCTCGTCCGGCTGCTCGGCGCCTTCCTGGCGGTCGCGGTCGGGATCGGACTCATCGGCGCCGGCATCGTCATCCCGCTCGCGGGGGCGACCGGTGGGGCCGCGAAGTCGACGGCGACGGGCTTCAACAACCTCGACGACGAGTTCACCGCCAACCCGCTGGCCCAGCAGTCGAAGATCTACTCGGCCGACAACAAGCTGCTGGCGACGCCCTACGACGCCAACCGCATCGTCGTGCCGCTGAACAAGATCTCGCCGACGATGCGCAAGGCGCAGATCGCCATCGAGGACAGCCGCTTCTACGAGCACGGCGGCATCGACGTGCGTGGCACGACGCGAGCCCTCGTCTCCAATGCCTCGTCGGGCCAGACCCAGGGTGGCTCGTCGCTGACCCAGCAGTACGTCAAGATCATGCTGCAGGAAAAGGCGATCCGTGAGGACGACCAGGACGCCGCCCGCGCGGCGACCGAGAAGACCTACAGCCGCAAGCTCCAGGAGCTCAAGTACGCGCTCAACGTCGAGAAGACCCACACCAAGGACCAGATCCTCTCCGGGTACCTCAACCTCGTGTACTACGGCGACCTCGCCTACGGCGTCGAGGCAGCCTCGCTGCACTACTTCAGCAAGCACGCCAAGGACCTCAACCTCGGCGAGTCCGCGACCCTCGCCGGCCTGGTCCAGTCCCCCGACACGCTCAACCCGGTGAAGAACCCAGAAGGCGCCCAGGAGCGCCGCGACGTCGTCATCACCCGCATGCAGCAGCTCGGCATGGTGACCCCCGAGGCGGCGGACAAGGCCAAGTCGAAGTCGGTCAAGAGCATGCTCAAGGTGCGCAAGAACGAGGGCGGCACCTGCTCCAAGGCCGCTGACCCGTACTTCTGCAACTACGTCATCCAGTACCTGCGCCAGATGCCCGAGCTCGGGCCCGACCCGGACGCCCGTATGCAGGCCGTCAACACCGGTGGTCTGACGATCAAGACGACGCTGCGTCGCGACTGGCAGAAGCAGCTCAAGGAGGACCTCACCGACCGGGTCCCGGCCGGCACCGACAAGTTCGGCGCCGCCGGTGCGCTCGTTGAGCCGGGCACGGGCAAGGTGCGGGCCATCGCCCAGACCTCGACCTACAAGGTCGGCCTGAAGAAGGCCTCGACGAAGTACTCCGAGCAGGCCTGGAGCGTGCCCGCGCAGTACGGCGGCACCAACGGCTTCGCCATCGGCTCGACGGCGAAGATGTACGCCCTCGTCGCGGCGCTCGAGAAGGGCAAGCCGCTCAACTCGACGGTCAACGCTCCGCCGGCCGGCGTGAAGAACCCGCACACCTTCCAGGCCAGCGAGTTCCAGTCCAAGTGCACCGGTGACGTCGCCGGGTGGCCGGTCTCCAACGACTACCAGATCGGCGGCACCATGACGCTGGCCGAGATGACGAAGAAGTCGATCAACACCGCCTTCGCCCAGCTCGCCTCGGACGTCGGCTCGTGCAACATCCCCAAGGTCATGTCCAAGATGGGGCTGACCGACGGCTACGGCCTGCCCTACGGCCTGAGCTACGCCGACGGCAAGAAGGTCAAGGACGACTACGCGATCTCCAACCTCGTCCTCGGCTCCGACTCCACGTCGCCCCTGCAGCTCGCTTCCAGCTACGCGACCCTCGCCGCCGACGGCAAGTACTGCCCGCCCAACCCGATCGAGTCGATCACGACGGCGAGCGGCAAGAAGATGAAGATCAAGAAGCCCGCATGCAAGCAGGTCATCGAGCCCGACGTCGCCCGCGGCGTCACCCAGCTGCTGCTGGGCCCGCTCGAGCCGGGCGGCACCGCGGCCGGCAACGACCTGGACGGCGGCCGCCAGGCCGCTGGCAAGACCGGCACGACGGACAACCACAAGCAGTCCTGGTTCGCCGGCTACACCCCGCAGCTGTCGACCGCGATCTGGGTCGGCTCCCCGATCCGCGAGTACGACATGGACGGCATCACCCTCGGTGGTCGCTACTACGGCCAGGTCTTCGGTGGCACCATCGCCGCCCCGATCTGGAGCGAGATCATGAACGAGGCCTCCAAGGACATGCCGAAGAAGACCTTCAAGAAGCCCGGCCAGAAGGTCGTCAACGGCGACATGCGGGACATCCCCGACGTCACCGGTCTCGGCCCGACGCAGGCCGAGGAGCAGCTGAAGAAGGCCGGCTTCAAGGCCAAGGTCGGCAGCCAGGTCAACAGCGGCGTCCAAGCCGGAGCGGTCGCCTACACCCAGCCGCGGGGCAAGGCTCTCAAGGGCGCCACGGTGACGATGTACATCTCCAACGGCACACCGCCCTACACCCCGCCGCCGGCGCCGTCGACGACGCAGGCACCCCCTGCACCGTCAACGACCCAGCGCCCTTCCTCGAGCAGCTCGTCGTCGAGCTCGGCACCCACGTCGACGTCGAAGACCAGCTCGAAGACGAAGAACCGGCCCAGCCCGTCGTCGTCGAGACCCAAGCGGACGGCGTCACCCGACGAGGACTGACGCATGACGAAGGGGGTCGGGCCAGTGGCCCGACCCCCTTCGTCGTGTCCGTGGCTCAGCCGGCGAGGCGGGCCTTGACCCGGGCAGCGATGGCGCCGCCGTCGGCCCGGCCGGCGGCCTCGCCCTGCGCGAGCTTCATGACCTGCCCCATCTGGGCCATCGACGTCGCGCCGACCTGCTCGATCGCCCGGTCGACGATGGCGGTCAGCTCCTCGTCGCCCATCTGCTCGGGCAGGTAGCCCTCGAGCACGGCGAGCTCCGCCTCCTCGCGGTCCGCGAGCTCGGGGCGCTGGGCGTCGCGGTAGGCGGTGGCCGACTCCTTGCGCTTCTTGGCCTCCTTGGCCACGACCTTGAGCGTCTCCTCGTCGCTGAGCTCGCGGGCGGTGGTCCCGGAGACCTCCTCGTTGCTGATGGCGGTGAGGGTCATGCGCAGGGTGGCCACGCGCACCTCCTCGCGGGCCCGCATCGCGGCGTGCAGGTCGTGCTGGAGGGTGGCCTTGAGGGTGTCGGTCATGACTCGATTGTCTCAGCCCTCGAGCATCCCGTCGCTCCCTTTGCAAGGATGGGGTCGTGACACTCCCCCCTTCGACGCGCCTCGTGGCCGGCGCGGCCGCTGCGGGCGCCGCCGCTTTGGCGTGGGGCACCCTCGTCGAGCCGCGGCTCTTCACCCTGCGGAGGTACGCCCTGCCGGTGCTCCGGCCGGGGTCCCTGCCGGTGCGGGTGCTGCAGCTCAGCGACATCCACATGGTCCCCGGGCAGCGGACCAAGGCGGAATGGATCCGCGGGCTGGCCGCCCTCGAGCCCGACCTCGTCGTCAACACCGGCGACAACCTCAGCCACCTCCAGGCCGTCCCCCACGCGCTCGAGGCACTGAAGCCGCTGCTGGAGCGCCCCGGGGTCTTCGTCATGGGGTCCAACGACTACTACGGGCCGACGCCGAAGAACCCCGGCCGGTACCTGACCAAGGACTACGCCAAGGTCGTCGCCGAGCGCGTCGCGCTGCCGACCGAGGAACTGCGCTCGGGCATGACCGACGCCGGCTGGGTCGACCTCGACAATGCGCGGACGAGCCTGCACCTCGGCGGCCAGCGGATCGACCTCGTCGGCGTCGACGACCCGCACATCGAGCGCGACGACTACGCCTCGGTCAGCGCCCCCGCTGCGGCCGACGCGACGACGGTGGGCGTCGCCCACGCCCCCTACCAGAGGGTGCTCGACGCGATGACCGCTGACGGAGCGCGCCTCGTCATCGCCGGGCACACGCACGGCGGGCAGCTGTGCGTGCCCGGCTACGGCGCGCTCGTCACCAACTGCGACCTCGACCGTGGTCGGGCGAAGGGGGTCTCCCGCTGGTGGCCGGGTGCCGGCACCTCGACACCCCGCCCGAGCGACGCGGCGTGGCTGCACGTCTCCGCCGGCCTCGGCGCGTCGCGGTACGCCCCCGTGCGCTTCGCCTGCCGGCCCGAGGCGACCCTGATGACGCTCGTCCCGGAAGGACTCGACCGATGAACCTGCGCGAAGTCGTCTCACTGGCAGCCGCGGTGGCCTTCGCCGGGGGGACCTCCACCTGGGCCCTGGCCGATGCCGCCCCCGCCGTGGACCTGCCCCCGGCCCCGACGCTGTCCACGTCGACCTCGGACCCCTCGCCCTCGACGACCAAGAAGAAGGCGAAGAAGAAGGCGAAGAAGACCTCGACCTCAAGCTCGACCACGTCGTCCGTCTCGTCGGAGCCCACCGAGACCGAGACCCCCGAGCCCACCTCCGAGACGTCGACGTGGACCCCGGAGACGACGAGCGAGCCGGTCGAGCCGACGACGACGTGGACGCCTCCACCGACATCGACCTGGACGCCTCCACCCGCGGACCCGCCGCAGGAGACGGGCACCCAGCCCGGCGACGGGACCACCGGGGAGACGACGGGTCAGGGCACGACCGACGACTCCACCGACGGCCTGACGACGACCCTCGAGGGCGGCCAGGGAGCCACCTCGTCAGAGCCCGGCTGACCTCGATTGTCACTCCGGACGGCGACTGGGTTATCCTTCCTTGTCGCCGCCTGACGCAGGTGGTGGACAGCTCGGGGTGTGGCGCAGCTTGGTAGCGCGCTTCGTTCGGGACGAAGAGGCCGCAGGTTCAAATCCTGTCACCCCGACCGTGTGATGTCTCAGGACATCGGCATAGCCGGACCTACAACATCGTAGGTCCGGCTCGTGCTTTTCGGCCGCCCGGCGGCGTTGGTGTCAGCTGGTCCCCCGTCTCCGGGCAGCCCGGTGACACCAACGGTCACCAGGCGACATCACCGACGTCAGGCAGGGCCAGGGCCCCGCGCACTGTGGCCGCGCCACAGGACCGGACGGCAGGTCTGTGACCGAGCCCCAAGCGCATCGTCAATCGCGCTCACGACGCTGGTCGGACAGCTCGAAGCCATCAACGGAGATCGCGAGTGAACATGTTCGACTACGTCATCGTCGGCGCCGGCTCGGCCGGCTGCGCCCTGGCCGCCCGGCTGACCGAGGACCCCGAGGTCTCGGTCGCCCTCGTCGAGGCCGGCCCGGCGGACACCGTGGACGAGGTCCACATCCCGGCCGCCTTCCCGAGCCTCTTCAAGGGCCCGCTCGACTGGGACTACGACACCGAGCCCGAGCCGGGGATCGACGGCCGCCGCGCCTTCCCCGCGGCGGTGACGCTGCGCGCCGGGTCGAGCGCGACCGAGGACGACGTGCGCCAGTTCGTCCGCGAGCGCGTGGCGCCCTACAAGTACCCCCGGGTCATCTGGCTCATGGACGAGCTGCCCAAGGGCCCGACCGGCAACTGCGCCGGGAGGTGCGAGCGGGCCACACCACACCCACCGTCGCGGCCGGCTGACCGCCGGCCCGAACCCCCAGCCGGGTCCTCCTCGGGATTGCATACAAGCCCCCCACTTGTATACATTGAGCGCACCGACGCCCCGAGGAGGACCCTTTCCATGACCGCACGTCCCTGCTTCCACCTGGCCATCCCCGTCGACGACATCACCAAGGCCCGCGAGTTCTACGGCGGCGTCCTCGGCCTCGAGGAGGGTCGCTCCGACACCCTCTGGGTGGACTGGAACTTCTACGGCCACCAGGTCGTCACCCACCAGACCGCCGCCGGCTCCCCCGGACCGGCCGGGCACAACTCCGTCGACGACCACCAGGTCCCCGTGCCCCACTTCGGAGCCGTGCTGTCGTACGACGACTTCCACGACCTGGCCGGCAAGATGAAGGCGGCCGGAGCCACCTTCGTCATCGAGCCCTACCTGCGCTTCGAGGGCCAGGCCGGCGAGCAGTGGACGATGTTCTTCCTCGACCCCGCCGGCAACGCCATGGAGTTCAAGGCCTTCGCGGACGAGTCGCAGATCTTCGCCAAGTAGGGTCCCCGCGTGACCGCCACCCCGTCGACGGAGACCAAGGCCGGCCGACTGCTCGCCGCCCTGCGCGACGACATCCTGAGCGGTCGCCTCGCCCCCGGTGACCCCGTCGACGAGGTGGCCACGGCGCAGGAGCACGAGGTCTCCCGCACCCCGGTGCGGGAGGCCCTGCGCGCGCTGACGAGCGAGGGCCTGCTCGTCCCCGGGCCGCGCCGCCAGCTGCGGGTCGTCGACGTCTCGCCCGAGCACCGACGCGAGGTGACCTCCCTGCGCGTCGCCCTGGAGTGCACCGCCGCCGAGCCGGCCTGCGAGCACCGCACCGACGACGACCTCGACCGGCTCCGCGGGCTCGTGAGCCGCCAACGCCGCGAGGCGAAGGGGGGCGACGTCGCCGCCTTCCTCGAGGCCGACGAGGCCTTCCACCGCGCGCTCGCCGAGGCCGCCGGCATGCCCACCCTGCTGCGCCTGCTCGACCAGCTCGGCGCCTTCGTCCGGCTCGCCCGGCTCGGGCAGCCCACCCCGCAGCGCCACATGGTCGCGCTGGCCCGCGAGCACGACCACCTCGTCGACCTGCTCGAGGCCGGTGACGGCCCGGCCCTCGAGGCGGCCCTCGCCGAGCACATCCGCAGCACCGCGCTGCGCGACTGACTAGCCTGCAGGCATGAGCGCCGACCCCTGCCCCTGCGGCACCGGCTCCCCCTTCGCCTCGTGCTGCGGCCCGCTGCTGGCGAGCGAAGGCCAGGCCGAGACCGCCGAGCAGCTCATGCGCAGCCGCTACACCGCCCACGTCTACGGCAACGCCGAGCACCTCTGGCGCACCTGGGACGGCCGGACCCGGCCCCCCGAGGTGCACCTCGACGACACCCGCTGGCTGGGGCTGGAGGTCCGCGAGGTGGTCGCCGGCGGCCCCGACGACTCCACCGGCGTCGTCGACTTCGTCGCCCGGTACGAAGGGGGCCAGCTCGCCGAGCGGAGCGAGTTCACCCGACGTGGCGGCCGATGGTTCTACACGAAGGAGATCCCGTGACCGAGGTGCAGTACGCCGTCGCCGAGCACATCGCGACGATCACGCTCGACGCACCTGACCGGCGCAATGCCCTGACCGTGGAGATGTCCCGCGAGCTCATCGACGCTGCGCGCACGGCCGAGGCCGACCCCGAGGTCTGCGCGGTCGTCGTCACCGGCGGCCGCCACTTCTGCGCAGGTGCCGTGCGCGAGGTCCTCGCCGACGTCGGCCGCGACCCCGTCGAGGACACCGCCTATCGCAACCTTGAGACCGTCTACGCGGCCTTCACGACGATCGGCACGATCGAGCTGCCGACGATCGCCGCGGTGCGCGGCGCGGCCGTCGGCGCGGGCCTCAACCTCGCGCTCGCGACCGACCTGCGGGTCGTCTCGACGACGGCGCGACTGCTGCCGGGCTTCGCCCAGATCGGGATCCACCCCGGCGGGGGCCACTTCTCGCTGCTCCACCGCACGACCGGCAGCCGCGAGCTCACCGCGGCGATGGGGCTCTTCGGCGAGGAGGTGCGCGGCGAGCGTGCCGTCGAGCTCGGTCTCGCGTGGTCCGCCCACGAGGACGACGAGGTCGAGCAGGCCGCTCGCGACACCGCCTCTCGCGTCGCCGCCGACCCCGAGCTCGCCCGCCGCCTCGTCCGCAGCTTCCGCCGCGAGACCGCGCCGGGCGGCGTGCCGTGGGAGGTCGCCGTCGAGCTCGAGCGCTCGCCCCAGATGTGGTCGCTGCGGCGCAAGCACGAGGGCTAGGGGTCGCGTGCAGCGGGTTCCGCGGAGGCAGGGCTGGGGGTGGCCCTAAGGAAAAGTCCGGACTGGTCGGCCTGCGATGTCGCCTTGGCCTGCAGGTCCGGACTTTCCCATGAGTCGGGCCGACCCCCACCCTGCCTCCGCTCTACGGCGCGCCCCGCCGTGGCTCGACCTCAGTCGGCGTGGGGCTGGCCGATGTCGTGCAGCAGGTCGGCGAACCAGGGGGTGGCGGGGTCGAAGGCACCGCCACCGGCGATCCGCTCGAACTCGATGAGGCGCAGCTCGTCGGCGCGCTCCTCGTCCTGGCCGACGACGCCTGATCCACCGTCGAGGGCCGCCCGGACGGCGAGCTCGGCGCTGCGGGCGATGAGGTCACGGTCCTCGGCGTTGGGCGCGCCGGAGCGGGCGAAGTAGCCCGACTTCCACACCTTCGACTTGTCCGCGCCGACCCGGTCGGCCAGAGCGTCCGCGATCCGCTCCCCCGGGTCGATCTCGTCGAGGCTGACGTGCCCGAAGGCATCGCGCGTCACGTCGGCGCCATCCGCCTCGAGGGAGGCCACGATCTCGTCGACGCCGGCACCCTCGGCGACGAAGACGTTGGCACAGTCGAGCTCGTCCATGACGGCCCGCAGTCGCCTCCCTTCGGCCTCGAGGTCGAGGTCGAGCTCGGGCACGTACACGGCGTGCACGTCCCACCGGCGGGGGTCGTTGCCGATGCCCGGGACGAACTCACGCGAGGCGAGGTCAGCCCGGTAGCGCCGCGCGGTCTCCGCGGTGAGCCAGCCGCTGTGGCGGCCCATGATCTCGTGGACGACGAGCATGCGCGGGCTGGAGGAGTGCTCTGCGATGACGTGGCGGGCGAAGAGTGCCCCCTGCTCGGCCGCAGTCCAGGCGCCGAGGCTCTGCCGGATCGGCACGATGTCGTTGTCGATCGTCTTGGGCAGACCGATGACCTGCAGCTCGTGGCCCTCGTCGGACAGGTGCGCCGCGAGGTCTGCGGCCGTCGTGCTCGTGTCGTCGCCACCGATGGTGTGCAGCACGTCGACTCCGTCGGCCACGAGCTGGTCCGCCGCCACCCGAAGGGGGTCGGCCCCCTCCGGCACGAGGCCGCGCCGGGCGGCGTCGGCGGCATTGGTCAGCTTGACCCGGGAGTTGCCGAGCGGGGACCCACCGAAGGCGTGCAGCCGGGTGGCGGTGGCCCGCACCTCGTCGGTGATCTCGACGTGCCGGCCGGTGAGCAGGCCTGCGTACCCGTCGAGGTAGCCGATGATGCGCACGTCGGGCGCGACCCGGGTGTACTCCTCGATGAGTGCCCCCACCGCCGAGGAGAGGCAGGGCGCGAGCCCCCCGGAGGTGAGGAGCGCGACGGTCCGGACCGTCACGAGCCCTCGGGCGTGCAGGGCTTCTGGATCGTCTCGGCCGGGCGGACGTAGGGCTTGACCTCCGGGACCTGCGAGGCTGGCTTGAGGTCGTCCCACTTGTTGCCGAGGACGAGGTCGACCTTGTTGGTCGTGCGGTCGTCCTTCTGCAGCTGGACACCCTCGACCTGCTGGGCGAGGCGCTTGGCGGCGCGCTGCCCCTCCGGGCCGAAGCGGATGATCGCGACCTCGTCCTCGAGGAAGCTCATCTTCGGGTCGTTGCCGGTGGCCTTGACCTTGAAGCCGCGGTCCTTGAGATCACCCGCCACCTCGGAGGCCAGCCCCTCCTGCCACGTCGTGTTGTAGACGTTGAGGGTGATCTCGGAGGGCGCGGGCAGCGGCGGCTCCGGCTCGGAGACGAGCTTGTCGAAGCCGTAGCCCAGGACGAGCTGCACGCTGTCACCGGGGCGCGCGTCGTTCCAGACCTTGGAGCCCGGGATCTGCTTCTGGAGGAGCAGCGCGTTGTCGCGGCCCTCGGGGCCGTAGTAGATCGTGGCCGCGCCCTTGACGTAGACCGAGCTGTCCGCATTGCCGACCGACGTGATCGAGAAGTCGCGCAGGGTCAGCTCTCGAGCGACGTCGGTGCCCAGCCCGTCGGTGTCGTTGCTGTTGAGCAGCTGGATGTCGAAGGAGTCGCGCTCGGGTGCCGGCTCGACGATCGGAGCGCACGTGGGGGTCTCGCTCCCGATGAGACCGGTGCCGTAGGCGGTCGCGACCGTGGCCGTGCCCAGGACGAGGCCGGGGAGGGTGACGAAGAGGAGGAGGCGACGGCGACGCTGGCGACGGTAGTGCTCGGCGGCTGCGCCCTCGAGCTCGTCGAAACCCACGACCCGGTAGGTGACCGGAGTGTCGTCCGAGTGCTGGTCCACGTGCTGACCCCTGTCCTTCCGTGCTGTCCCCGCCACAAGTGTACGTGGTGCTCACATTCACTCTGACCACACCAGTCACACAAGTCACACGGCGTGATCGTTCCCGGACCGAGACCGATCCGTCATCACCAGTGTTGACGCGCAGGGTGACGCGTCGGTTGCGCGCGGGTCACGACGCGGCGACGCCGCGGCCGCGCAGCGGGGTCAGCCGGCGCGGATCTCGTCCGCCACGAGCTCGGCGACGAGCAGCATCGCGCTCGCCCCGCGACGGGTGGTGTCCGCGCTGACGAAGAGGTCGACGTGGTGGCCCGCCCCCTTCGGCTGGCGGATCCGCCCGACGAACCGCGGGTCGATGCCGACGCTGTCCACCGGCGTCGGGACCTCGCCGGTCTGCTCGTCGAGGTGCACGAGAGAGGGAGCCGCGACGCAGGCCTGACGCACCTTGTCGATCGCCACCGGCCGCGCGCAGCGGGCGTGCAGCGCCATGGAGTGCGCGAGGACGACCGGCACCTGGACGAGCGTGGCGACCACCGGGACGCTCTCGTGCAGCCCGAGGACCTTGCGCACCTCCGCACCGACGGACAGCTCGGCGGAGGTGAAGCCCCCTTCGTCGGGCTGGCCGACCCAGGGGATGACGTTGAGCGCCAACGGCGCGGGGAAGGGAGAGCCGACCGGCAGGTCGGAGACCGCCGCACGCACGTCGCCCGGGTGCTGGCCGATCATCGGCTCGGCGGCGACGGTGTGCAGCTCTTCGCGCAGGCGGGCCACGCCGGCGTCGGACTTCGACACCGCCGCGATGAGACCGGTGACGACGAGGTGCTGCAGCTCCCAGCCCTGGTGCAGCACGTGCGCGGCGTCGATGAGCCCCCAGGTCACCGGCCCCGGCAGGGCGATGATGCCCTTGGACCGCTCGGCGACGAGGTGGGAGTTGATGCCCGGCACGACGAGCGGGACGTCCGGGTCGCCCCGGTGGGCCGCGCTGGCGTCCACGACGACGGCTCCGGCCGCGACGGCTCGGGCCGCCCACTCGGGCGTGATCTCCGGGGCGAGATTGAAGAGGGCGACGTCGACGCCCTCGAAGGAGTCCTCGCGGAGCACCTCGATCTGCTGCTCCCGGCCGCGCACGCCCAGGGTCCGGGTCGTGACGCCCGGTGCGAGCAGGCGGATGTCGCCCCAGCGGTCGTCACGCAGGGCGAGTGCGGAGACGATGGCCTCCGCGAAGCGCCCCGTCGCCCCCACCAGGGCCAGGGTCGGCCCGGTGGACGGCGACGGGGAGGCGGTCACCGACCCGTGCCCGCGTAGACGACGGCCTCGCCCTCGTCGGAGTCCAGGTCGAAGGCCGTGTGGAGCGCCCGCAGGGCGTCGTCGAGCTGGTCGGCGCGGGTCACCACGGAGATCCGGATCTCCGAGGTCGAGATCATCTCGATGTTGATGCCCGCGTCGGCGAGCGCCTTGAAAAAGGTCGCCGAGACGCCGGGGTTGGTGCGCATGCCGGCACCGACGAGGGAGAGCTTGCCGATCTGGTCGTCGTACTGGATCGACTCGAAGCCCACCTCCTCCTTGGTGCGCATGAGTGCCTCGACGGCGACCTGGCCGTCGCTCATCGGCAGGGTGAAGGAGATGTCGGTGCGGCCCGTGTCCGCCTCGGACACGTTTTGCACGATCATGTCGATGTTGACCTGCGCCTCGGCGATGGTCGTGAAGATCTGGCCGGCGCGCCCCGGCTGGTCGGGGACCCCGACGACGGTGATCTTGGCCTCGCTGCTGTCGTGGGCGACACCCGCGATGATCGGTTCTTCCATGTCCTCGGCTCCTTCAGCGTCGGGGGGCAGGACCCACGTGCCCTCCTTCGAGGAGAAGGACGAACGCACGTGGATGGGGATGTTGGAACGGCGCGCGTACTCGACGCACCGCAGATGGAGCACCTTGGCACCGCTCGCGGCGAGCTCGAGCATCTCGTCGTGGGAGATGCGGTCGATCTTGTGCGCGGTGCTGACGATGCGCGGGTCGGCGGTGAAGATGCCGTCGACATCGGTGTAGATCTCGCAGACGTCCGCCTCGAGCGCTGCGGCGAGGGCCACGGCCGTCGTGTCGGAGCCACCACGACCGAGCGTGGTGATCTCCTTGGTCCCCTGGCTCACGCCCTGGAAGCCGGCGACGATGACGATGTGCTTCTTGCCGAGGGCCTCGGTGATGCGGCCCGGGGTGACGTCGATGATCTTGGCCTTGCCGTGGGCGGTGTCGGTGATGACACCCGCCTGGCTCCCGGTGAAGGAGCGCACGCTGTGTCCCAGGTCGGCGATGGCCATGGCGACGAGAGCCATCGACATCCGCTCACCCGCGGTGAGCAGCATGTCCATCTCGCGCGGCGGCGGGACGGGGCTCACCTGCTCCGCGAGGTCGAGCAGCTCGTCGGTGGTGTCTCCCATGGCCGAGACGACGACGCACACGTCGTGGCCCGCCTTCTTCGTCTCGACGATGCGGTGCGCCACGCGCTTGATGCTCTCGGCATCGGCGAGCGACGAACCGCCGTACTTCTGGACAACCAGGCTCAAGGGACATCTCCGTGATGGTCTCGCGGGTCCGGCCCGGGCACGGGCCGGCACGACCCCTCGAGGATAACGACCCGAGCCTCCCAGACCGACTCACGTCCACGGGACGCGACGAGGCTCACCCGTGGAGGGCGTCGAACTCCGCCTCGCCGACGACCTCCGGGTCGGCGTCGAGACGCAGGTGGGCGAGCAGGGTCTGCAGGACCCGGACGGCCATCGCCGCGCGGTCGCCCCAGTCGGCGAGATAGCTGTACTGCCACCACCACAGAGCCTCGACGGTGCGACCGGCGTCGTGGTGCGCCAGACCGTGTGCGAGGGCGGCCGCGACGACTGCGAGGTCGTTGCTCAGCGACCCGCGGGTGGTCTCGACCGAGGTGACGGGGTCGACGACGTCGGCGTACTCGTCGACGCCGTCGAGGAGCCGGGACAGCCCCTCCCGCAGTGGGTCGAGCTCGGTGTCAGGGCCGGGGTCACGCTCGAAGCGCTCGTCGAGGACGACGTCGGCGATCGCCCCGAGCCGGGCCCCGACGAGCTGGATCTGGCTCGTCGTGAGCAGCAGGAGCGGGATGGCGCTCTCCGGCGCGGCACCCGAGGCGATCTCCGCCACGGTTGCCAGCCAGCTGCGGGCCTCGGCGGCGCACTCGTCCGCGAGCAGCGTGGTCTCGTCAGGCATTGAGCAGCTTCCTCCCTTCGAAGGCACGCCCGAGCGTGACCTCGTCGGCGTACTCGAGGTCGCCGCCGACCGGCAGGCCGGAGGCGAGTCGCGTGACCCGGATGTCGAAGGGGGACAGCAGCCGAGCCGTGTAGGAGGCGGTGGCCTCGCCCTCGAGGTTGGGATCGGTCGCGATGATCACCTCGGCGACGGTCCCGTCGGACAGGCGCGCCATGAGCTCGGTGAAGCCCAGGTCGTCCGGGCCGACGCCGTCCATGGGGCTGATGGCCCCGCCGAGCACGTGGTAGCGCCCCCGGAACTCGCGGGTGCGCTCGATGGCGACGACGTCCTTGGGCTCCTCGACGACGCAGATGGCACTGGCATCACGCCGCGGGTCTGCGCAGATCCGGCACTGGGGCCCCTCCGCGACGTTGCCGCAGGTCTCGCAGAAGGCGACCTTGTCCTTGACCTCGCTGAGGGTCTGGACGAGCCGCTGGACGTCCTGCGGGTCCGCCTGCAGGAGGTGGAAGGCGATCCGCTGGGCACTCTTGGGGCCGACCCCGGGCAGCCGCCCGAGCTCGTCGATCAGGTCCTGGACCACACCTTCGTACACGCCTCGACCCTACGCCCCGGCGGCCGCGGTCGGCAGCACCGGCATGCGGGTCGCCGTCACTCCTCGCGGATGACGGTGCCGCCGAGGATGCGCTCGATGACCGCCGGGCCGGCCGCACCCGCGTCGATGATGTCCTCGTCGTCGTCGCTCACCGAGGAGTCGTCGGGCTCCGCCGGCGGGCTCGGCTCCGGGGCGGGCTCGGGAGCGGGCGCCGTCGCCCAGGCCGGCGCCGAGGCTGCGCTCGACGGCGCACTCCCCCAGTCGGCGCCCATCGGCCCACCGGCCGGTGCGGGCACCCCGACGTCTGGCACCGGCGCCGCTGGCGCACCCGTCGGGGCTCCAGCCGAGGTGGCCTCGGGAGAGGGGCCCGCCGACGACGACTGGGGTGCAGCCGGTGCGGCGCTCGCCGGCTGCGAGGTGGCCTGTGCACCGCCTCCTGCCGGTGCCGTCCCCAGGTCGTGGGGCACCCCCTCGACGCGGGCGTCGACCCCGAGGGCGTCGACGAGGGCCTGCCGCACGACCTCGGCGTGGGACCCGTTGCGGAAGGCATTGGCCAGACCGACCGTGGCGATCCCGAGCACGAGTCGCTGCCCGTCGTAGCTGATGACCTGGGCGTGCTCGGACAGGAAGGTCCACGTGGCGCGACGCATCTGGTAGATCCGCCCGAGGACGTCGGGCCAGCTGCGGCGCAACGCCTCGACGTCGATGCCCCCGGTCGCCGGGGTCGACGCAGCGGGCGCGCTCTCGGCCTCGGGCTGCCCCGCCGCCGGGTCGGGCGTAGTGGCAGCGGGCTCGGGCTCGGCGGCAGCGGGAGGCTCGGCCGGCGCCTGAGGAGCGGACTGCGGGCCAGCGCTCGAGCGGCCGGGAGCGGGCTGCGCCCGCTGGTGCTCGGCCGACAGGGGCGCCTCGTCGGCCTGCGGTCGCGGCTGCGGCTCGCGCTGCTCCCTCTGCTCGGGCTCGGACGTCGCCGGCTCCGCGGGCGCTGCTGCCGGGGTCGGTGCGGGGGCGCCGGGCGCCGCGACGACGGGGGCCTGCGCGGGCACGGGCGCGACGGGTGCCGCCTGCGGGGGGCGGGGGGCTCCCCCTTCGCTCGTGGGGACGCCACCGACGTCGAGCCGACGCTCGAGCCGGTCGAGGCGCGCGGCGTACCCAGACTCGCCGGCTGCGGCCGGGAGCAGGACGCGCGCGGCGATGATCTCCAGCTGGACCCGCGGCGAGGTCGCACCGGTCATCTCGGTGAGGCCGGCGTTGATGATGTCGGCGGCACGGGAGAGCGACGCCGGCCCGAAGGTGGCCGACTGCTGGCGCATGCGGTCGATCTGGTCGCCCGGCAGCCCGCGCAGGATCGCGGCGGCGCCGTCCGGGGCCGCCGCCACGACGATGAGGTCGCGGAACCGCTCAAGCAGGTCCTCGACGAAGCGCCGGGGGTCGAGGCCGGTCTCGATGACCGAGTCGATGACGCGGAAGACGCCGGCGGCGTCGTCGGCGCCGAAGGCCGTCACCGCTGCGTCGAGCAGCTCGCCGTCGGTGAAACCCAGGAGGGCCGCGGCCCGCTCGTAGGTCAGGCCGGACTCGTCGCTCCCTGCCATGAGCTGGTCGAGGACGGACAGCGAGTCACGCACCGACCCGCCACCGGCCCGCACGACGAAGGAGAGGACACCCGGCTCGACGCGCACTCCCTCGGCGGCGCACAGCTGCTCCATGTACTCCTGCAGCCGCGCTGGCGGGACGAGACGGAAGGGGTAGTGGTGGGTCCGGGAGCGGATCGTGCCGATGACCTTTTCGGGCTCGGTGGTCGCGAAGATGAACTTCACGTGCTCGGGCGGCTCCTCGACGATCTTGAGCAGCGCGTTGAAGCCCTGCGGCGTCACCATGTGCGCCTCGTCGATGATGTAGATCTTGTAGCGGCTCTGCGCGGGGCCGAAGGAGGCCCGCTCGCGCAGGTCACGGGCGTCGTCGACACCGCCGTGGCTCGCGGCGTCGATCTCGATGACGTCGACGGTCCCGGCCCCGCCGCGGGAGAGGGCCGTGCACGAGTCACACTGCCCGCACGGGGTGGGCGTCGGCCCCTGCTCGCAGTTGAGGCAGCGGGCCAGGATGCGCGCACTCGTCGTCTTGCCGCACCCACGCGGCCCGGAGAAGAGGTAGGCGTGGTTGACCCGGCCCGACCGCAGTGCCTGCATGAGCGGATCGGTCACGTGCTCCTGCCCGATGACGTCGGCGAAGGTCTCGGGGCGGTAGCGGCGGTACAGCGCGGTGCTCACGGGCACGACTCTACGTGCGCACGACGACAGCGAGCTCCCCCGCGACCGCCTGTGGACGACGGCGCCCGACGGCGCGTCTACGGCGGCAGCGGGAGAGGTCGGTGCGGGACTGCGTCAGGAGCGAAGGGAGGCGGTCGCGTCCGTCAGGCGCGTCAGCTGGCGCAGGACGTTGCCCAGCTCCTTGGTGCGTCGCTCGGCCGGCGCGAAGACGTCGCCGTCCTCGCGCTGCTCGACCTCGAGCATCGTTGAGAAGGAGACCTGGCCGCGGACGACGTGCATCTGCGCGTTTGCGAGGATCGTGCGCCAGTGCTCGACCGCACGCACGCCGCCGTCGGCGCCGTAGGAGACGAGAGCGGCACCCTTGTGCACCCACTCGGGGTAGAGGACGTCGAAGGCATTCTTCAGCGCGGCCGGCACACCGTGGTTGTACTCGGGCGTGACGAAGACGTAGCCGTCGAACTCGTCGATCTTCGCGCTCCAGCGCCGGGTGTTGGGGTTGTCGTACTGCCGCTTCGCGGCGCCGGGGACCGTCGGCTCGTCGAGGAGGACGAGGCCGTAGTCGGCGAGGTCGACGAGCTCGTACTCGGCGTCATCACGACCGGCGGCCTGGGCCATGACCCAGTCGGCGACCTGGGCGCCGAAGCGGCCGGGTCGGGTGCTGCCGAGGATGATGGCGATCTTCACGGAGGGACTCCTTGGGGTGGCGCAGTCGGGGCGCGGACGGGCCCGCCACCGAGGAGGTGGCGGGCCCGCCGTCGTGGGGCTCAGCTGCGGGGCCGACCGTCGCCGCGCAGGTCCTCGACCTTACCACGCACCTTGTCGAGGAGGCCGGGCTCGGCGTGGTCCCCGCCCGCCCGCTCCTCGGGGGACAGGTGGTCGGGTCGCTGGCCGGGCGTCGCGCCGGCTGTGGGCTCGACCGTCGGGTCGGCCACGGGCTCAGCGGCCGGGTCGGCCACGGGTGCTGCCGCCTCGACGTCGCGTGCCGGAGCCACGCCGGGGTCGGACCAGCCCGACTCACCGGTCCGCGTCGTCTCGTCGGTGAAGGCGTCGTCCCGCGGGGCCTCGGTGAAGGCGTCGTCCCGCGGGTCGGCAGCCGTCGTGTCCGCCGGGACCGTGTCGCGACGGGAGGGGTCCGACGACTCCCACCCGGGAGCTGCCTCCGGTGCAGGCTCGACCGGCGGCGCGGGCTCGACGGGCTGCGCGGGCTCGACGGGGTCATGCCCCGCCTCGGTCCCGTGAGCAGCGGCGCCGGCGCCGACAGCGCCCGCTCCGACAGTGCCCGCGGCGGCCGTACCGGCACCGGACGGGCGCAGGTCGCTGCGGCGGGTCGTCGACTCGTCGACGTCATCGTCGTACGAGTCCTCGGACTCGATCATCCCGTCACCTCGCCCATCGACCTCGGCGTCGCGGCGCACGTCCGCGTCCTCGACGCGGCGTCCTTCGCGGTCCGTCGGCACGTCCGGGTCCTTGACGTCCGCCTCGCGGAGCTTGTCCTCGTAGGAGCGACGGTCCTCGTCGGCGACGGCGCTCTTGGCCCGGGCCTCCTCCTCGAGGCGCTCGGCGTCGATGCGACGCTGCTCGGCCTCGGCCGCCTTGCGCTCGGCCTCGGCGGCCTGACGGTCCGCCTCGGCGGCTGCTGCTCGGGCGTCGGCGTCGGTTGCCGCAGCAGTGGCCTCCGACTCGCGGGTGCGGCGCTCTCGCTCGGCGGCCTCGCGCCGCAGCTGCTCGGCCTCGGCGCGGTCACGCTCGACCCGCTTGGCCTTGGCGCCCTTCGACAGTGCCATGACGATGCCGATGATGATGAGCACCAGCACGACAGCGATGATGATCCAGATCCAGGTGTCCATGCTCCCCTCCTCGGGGTTGCTGCGGTCGCCGTTGCGATCGCTTGTTGCCAACCTACGAGGATCACGCCCGGATTTCGATCGGACGGGTGCATCACATCGAGCGGGCCCGTTGGCACGCCGTGAGCAAGAGGACACCCCGCGTACCTGGAAGAGCTCACCTACCCTTGCTGCATTCCTGCCCTGGGGGAGTTCGGCGAGGTACCACCACGCGGGGTGCCGATCGCAGAGTCTACGTCTCCCCCTTCGTCGGCGAAAGTCGGCCCCCGCCGCGGTCGTCCTCCGACAATGACGAAGCCCCGGTCCGCGGACCGGGGCTCATCGCTGGCGGAGGATAGGGGATTCGAACCCCTGAGAGCTTTCACTCAACGCGCTTTCCAAGCGCGCGCACTAGGCCACTATGCGAATCCTCCGCGGGAGAGATTACCTGAGCACCGCGCCACCTCGAAATCGGGCAGATTTCACTCCGCCGACACCTGTCGGCGACGATGGCGGCATGGCTCTCCCGTCCCCTCGCCGGCTCTACACGATCGTCGCCACCGCCGAGGCGGTGACGTGGACGCTGCTGCTCGTCGGCATGTTCCTCAAGTACGTCACCGAGACGACCGAGCTCGGCGTGCGGATCGGCGGCATGCTGCACGGCATCGTCTTCATCGCCTACGTGCTCGTGACGGTCATCGTGTGGATCGACGCGCGATGGAGCACCAAGCACGGCGTCGTCGCCCTGGTCTCGGCCATCCCGCCCCTCGTCACGCTGTGGACCGAGCGGTGGCTCGAGCGCGAGGGGCAGCTCGCCGACACGTGGCGGCTGCGGACGAAGGGAGCCGCCGGCACCCCGCTCGAGCGGCTCGTCTCCGGCGCGCTGCGCCGCCCGGGGCTGGCGGCGCTCGCCCTCGTCGTCGCGGTCGCGGTCCTCACCGGCGTCGCCCTGCTCGTCGGCCCGCCCGTCGGCTGAGCGAGGTCACACCAGCCCGGCGACGACCTCCTCGGCGATCGCCAGGCTGGAGGTCGCAGCCGGCGACGGAGCATTGCGCACCGCGGCCACCGGCCCCATCCGCTCGATGACGAAGTCGTCGACAAGCGACCCGTCCCGGCCGACCGCCTGGGCCCGCACCCCCGCGCCGCCGGGCACGAGGTCCGCGTCGGCGAGGCTCGGAACGTAGCGGCGGGCCGCATCGGCGAAGCGACGCACCGACAGCGAGCCGGCCACCTCCGCAACCCCCGAGCGCCAGTGGCACGCCGCGACCCCTGCGGAGCCCGGCCAGCTCACGGTCTCCAGGAGGTCGCGGGCATCGACGTCCCGCCAGCGGTAGCCCTCCCGGGACGCTGCCGGCACGGCATTGGGCCCGACGTCGACGGTGCCGTCGACCCTCCGGGTCAGGTGGATGCCGAGGAAGGGCAGCCGCGGGTCCGGGACCGGGTAGACGAGTCCGCGCACGAGATCGGACCGCTCGGGCGTCAGCAGGTGGTACTCCCCGCGGAAGGGCACGATCCGCGGGTCGGCGGAGCCGCCGGCCATGCGGGCGAGCCGGTCGACGTGGAGCCCCCCGCAGAGCACGAGCCGGTCGGCGGCGAGCCGGGTCCGCTCCCCCGCGTGGTCGACGAGCACCTCCACCCCCGAGCGAAGGGGGCGCATGCCCACCACCTCGTGACCGGTGAGGACCCTCCCTCCGGCCGCGACCACGTCGACCGCAAGGGCCCGCGCGACGGCGGGGAAGTCGATGATCGCAGTGGACGGCGAGTGCAGGGCGGCGCGTCCGCGCACGTGCGGCTCCAGGTCGCGCAGCCCGTCCGGCCCGACCATGGCGGTGCCGGGCACGCCGTTGGCGAGCGAGCGCCGGTGCACCTCGGCCAGTCGGGCCTCGTCGGCCCGGTCGACGGCGACGACCACCTTGCCCACCTCGACGAAGGGGATGCCCCGCTCGCTCGTGTAGTCGCGCAGCAGCCCGACCCCGCGCCGGCACAGGCGGGCCTTGAGCGAGCCCGGTGGGTAGTAGACGCCGGCGTGGACGACCCCCGAGTTGTGGCTGCTCTGGTGGGCGGCGACCGTCGGCTCCTTGTCGAGGACGACGACCTCGGCGTCGGGCCGGGTCCGCTGCAGCTGGCACGCGGTGGCCAGCCCGAGGAGCCCGGCGCCGACGACGAGGGTGCGCGACGAAGGGGGCAGGTCAGTCCCCTCCCGTGCCGGTGCTCGTGACGGTGCCGCGGTGACCTCGGGTCGTCCCCGTCACCGCCTGGTAGTCCTGGGCCAGCTGGGTCTGGAACTCGACGGGGCCCTTGCTCGACATCGCCCGGAGGATGTCGGCGTCGGACTGGGCGGCGAGCAGGTCGGTGGACGCCCGGTCGACACCGTCGAGACTGCGGGCCTTGTCGCCGTCACCCTCGACGTACTGGAGGACGTCGTCGGCGCTCCACTTCTGGCTCGTGTCGATGTCGCTGCCCCGGTACCACTCGGGCGACTCGTTGATCTTGGTCGCTGCCTGCTCCGCGGCCTGGTAGCGCATGGCCTGGAGATCGGTCGAGGTGAGCGACATCGCGACATTCTGCCGCTGGGTGGGCTCGGCATCGGAGCCCTGGAAGAAGTTGTACTGCCGGGCCACCTCTGGGTCGACGTCGCGCTCGCGCAGGTAGTAGCTCGAGGCGTCCTGGTCCTTCACGCCGGCGGCGTCGTAGACGGTGGTGCCGCCGATCTGGGTGCGCCCAGAGTCGCCGGACCACTCGACGGTCTGCCGGCCGTCCGCGTGGTGCTTCGTCAGGCCGCCCGCCTCCCAGCTGCTGCCGTCGCTCCCGAAGGTCTTGTCCCCGAGCGTGAGGGAGGACCCCGTGGACCGCGACCCGGAAAATGCCTCGACGTCGGCGATGTCGGTCACGCCGGCGGCGTCGGCCGACGGCACCTTGCCGAGGATGAGGAATCGGGTGTAGGCGTCCTGCCCTTCGGGGGTCGACAGGTCGAAGGTGACGTCCTTGGCCGTCCCCTCGGTGAAGGATGAGTCGGCGGACAGGCCGACATTGGCCTTGTCGACGCCGAGACCCATCGAGCTCTTGGCCTTGTCGAAGTCGGCGTCGCCGACGCGGACGGTCACCTCGTCCCCTTCGCCACGGGAGACCTCGACGTAGCGGTCGATCCCGGACTCCTTGCCCATGCTCGCCATGAGGGCGGAGTACTCGCCGCCGAGCTCGTGCCCGGTGTACCAGGTGCTGCCGAGGCGGATCGAGGACCCCTCCGGCATCCCCAGGGGGTCGAGGGGGTGGATCGACGTGGGGTCGAGGCCGTCCGGGCCGGTGACCGACCAGCTCGTCTCGGTGCCGGCGAAGAGCTTGCCGTCGACACCCACCCGACCGACCTTGGCACTCGCCTCGGCGCTGAGCTCCGCGGTCCCGGCGACGGTGTGGGTCTGCAGGCCTCGCCCCTTGGCGTCGACGCCGGCGTCCGTGGTCGACGCGGTGACGGTGCCCGAGACCTTGACGTGCTTGCCCTTGGACTCCGACTGCGACACCGAGCCGGTGCCCTCCTCGCGACCGCCGGGCCGCCCGTCGATGATGTTGCTCGGCTCGGCGTCCGGTGGCGCGTCGTGCCCGCCACGGGGCTTGTCGAGGGCGGCGAGGAGCGGGTTGTCCATGCCGGACCCGCGACCGTCCCCACTGGTGAGCTTGCTGGTGACGTCCTTGATCTTGTCGATGGCGTCCTGCCGGTCGGGTCGGGTGCTGGTCCCGCCCGACCCGCCGCGAGCGCCGCCGCCGGACCCCTGGGTCTGCTCGTCGGCCTGGTCGCGCAGCTCGTCCGCCCAGGCGATGATCGTCGACCCGATCGACGCGATCGCCGGGCGGACCTGCGCCACGTCGGCGGCGAGGCTCTCGGCGTCCGGGCCGCTCCACGAGGCCTCGAGAGCCTGCGCGGCCGGGCCGAGCCTTTCACCGATCTTTTCGATCTGGGCACCGTTGCCGCGCAAGGCTTCTGCGATCCCGCGCAGTCGCTCGGCATCCGCGCCGTGCGTCACACCGCTCATGACTCCCCTTCGTCCGTGGTGCACCCAGCCTCACCCGCGGGCGGGTCTCCGGCAATGGGGAGTGGTCCCCGTGGCGATGCCGTCGTAGGCGGCCCTCGTCAGGCCGAGCGCGCGCTCGTGATGTCGCCGACCGGCCGGACGTTCTTGCCCGTGGCGGTGTGGTAGTCCCCCGCGAGGTCGCGCTGCACGACCAAGGGTCCGTCGCCGAGCATCAACACCCGCAGCATCTCCTGGTCGCTCTGGGCTCCCAGGATCGTCATGGTGGTCTCACCCGTCGCGATGTCCCACAGGTCGGTGCTCGCGGTATCCGGATGTTCCTCGAAGTACCGCAGCACGTCCTCGCTGGTCACGTGCCCGTCCGCCGCGGCCGGGAAGTTCGGGAAGTTCTCGGGGTTGGCGTTGACGATCGATGCGTGGGTGGCGGCAGCCTGGTACCTCATGGTGGCCAGGTCGTCATGGGTGAAGTTGATGACGACATTTTGATCGTGCGTCGGGGTGACGTCCTCGCCGAGGTAGTTGCGGTTGTACTCAGCCGCTGTGGTCGGGTCCACCCCCTCCATGCGGATGTAGTAGGTGTTGTCCTCGACCACCATGTTGCCGTCGGCGTCGAAGCTCGCCGTGCCGCCGACCTGCCTGCCCTGGGCCTCGCCGGTCCAGTCGAGGGTCGTCGTCCCGTCGGCGTGCGTGCGCTGCACTCCCCCGGCGCCCCACTCCGCGAGCGTGCCGCCGGCAGAGACGTCGCCCGCCGTCATGCTGAGGTCCACCGACTTCGAGGCGTTGAAGACGGTGAGGTCGGCGACGTCGACGACTCCGGGGGCGTCGGCCGCCGGGGGCTTGCCGATCATCACGTCGTCGAAGGTCGCGCGCCCTCCCGGGGTGGACATGTCGATCGTCACCTCCCGGGCCGTACCACTCGAGGTCTCGCTGGACGCGCCGGCCTTGACGTTGGCGTCCGGTCTCCCGAGGCCCAGCTCCGACGAGGACCGCAGGAACTCCGCGTCACCGACCTGGACGACGACCTGGTCACCGTCGCCCCTGCTGATCTCGACGTAGCCCTCGGTGCCGAACTCGTACCCCGCGCCGGCCATGAGGCCGCGGAAGCGGGCCTCCGCGTCGAAGGCGGCGAAGTACTCCTCGCTGAAGCGGACGCTGACGCCGGGCGGCCAGGACATCGGGTCGTTGGGGTCGATGCTCAGCGGGTCCACCCCGACCGGAGCCGTCACCTCGTAGCTGGCCTCCTTGCCTCCACTGGCGCTGAAGCCCCCACCCGTCAGGTCGCCTCCGGCCTCGCCGGCGATGCCGGCCTCGGCCCGCACGCTCACCGTCGTCGTCTGGACGCTGCGCCCCTCGGAGTCGACGAACTCCCTCGACACCGCCACGGTCTCCGTGCCGGTGACCTGGCCCTTGATGACCTTGCCGCCCTCCACGTCATCGCTGTTCGACACGTATCCGGGCTGCTCCACCTCCCCCGGGTCGGTCTGGGGTCCGTCGCCGATCGCATTGGTCATCGCACCAGCCGGCAGGTCGAAGGGGGACCGCCCCTCCCCCGAGGTCATCCCCCCGACCAGGTCGCGGAAGCCCTGCGGCACACCCGTGATGTGCCGGCCACCACGGATGCCCTCGCCGTCACGCGCGCCGGGACGACCGGCGCCGCCCCCTTCGCCGGAGCCACGACGCTGCTCGTCCGCCTGATGACGCAGCTGGTCGGCGAAGGCCACGAGGGTCGACCCGGTGCGGGCCATCTCCGGACGCAGGTGGTCGGTCTGCGCGAGCAGGTACTCCATGTCGGGGCCGCTCCAGGACGCCCGCAGCACGGTCGAGGCGTGCCCCAGCGTCTCGCTCAGCTGGCCGATCTGCTCCGCGTGCCCCCGCATGAGCTCGCTGATCTCGTCGAGCCGATCCGGGTCCGCCCCGCTCGTCACACCGGCCATGCCCCTGCCCTCTCCCTCGCGTCACGTACTCGCGGGCATCCTGTCAGGACGGACCACGGCCCGGCGATGGGGAGTGCTCCCCTCCGCCGGGCCGTCCTGTCTCCTGCGTCAGCGGCGGCGGCGCGAGGTGCCGAAGATCGAGCGGGTGATCTCGCGCCCGATGACCGTGCCGGCCGAGCGCAGCGCCGACCTGAAGGCCGAGCTGCCGACGACCTTCTCGACGACGCCCGGCTCCTCCTTCGGCGGCGTGGGAGCCGTGGGCTGCGGTGGGGCGGCAGGCTCCCCCTTCGCCTCGTCCTGCGCCGGGGCGGCCTCGAGCTTGGCCGCGAGCTTTTCGTACGCGGACTCGCGGTCGAGGGCCTCCGCGTACTTCGGGGCGAGCGCGGAGCCGGCGGCCGTCTGCTCGAGCAGCTCTGGCGCTGACGGCGACATGAGGGACTGCGGCGCGCGCATCATCGTGTGGGCGACCGGGGTCGGTGTCCCCTTCTCGGAGAGCACGGTGACGACCGCCTCGCCGGTGCCCAGCTGGGTGAGCAGCTCCTCGAGGTCGTACTCGGTGTGCGGGTAGGTCTTCACCGCCGCCTTGATCGCCTTGGTGTCCTCCGGGGTGAAGGCCCGCAGCTGGTGCTGCACCCGGTTGCCGAGCTGCGCGAGGACGTCGGCGGGGACGTCCTTGGGGCTCTGCGTCACGAAGAAGACACCGACCCCCTTGGAGCGGATGAGGCGCACGGTCTGCTCGATGGCGTCCTGGAAGGCCTTGCTCGCCTCGTCGAAGAGCAGGTGCGCCTCGTCGAAGAAGAAGACGAGCTTCGGCTTGTCGACGTCGCCGACCTCCGGCAGGTCCTGGAAGAGGTCGGCGAGCAGCCACATGAGGAAGGTCGAGAAGAGCTGCGGCCGCTGCTGCACCGCGGGCAGCTCGAGGCAGGTGACGATGCCCCGGCCGTCGTCGGTCACGCGGATGAGGTCCGCCGTGTCGAACTCCGGCTCGCCGAAGAAGACGTCGGCGCCCTGGTCCTCGAAGGCGATGAGCTCGCGCAGGATCACCCCGGCCGTCGCGCTCGACAGACCACCCAGCGCCTTGAGCTCCGCCTTGCCCTCGTCGGAGACCAGGTGCTGGGTGACCGCCCGCAGGTCCTTGAGGTCGAGCAGCGCCAGACCCTGCTTGTCGGCGAAGTGGAAGACCAGCCCCAGGCTCGACTCCTGCGTCGCGTTGAGCCCGAGGACCTTGCTCAGCAGGGTCGGGCCGAAGCTCGTGATCGTCGTGCGGATCGGGACACCTGTGCCCTGCCCGCCGAGGGTGAGGAACTCGGTGGGGAAGGCGGTGGCCTGCCAGTCCTGCCCGATGGAGGTCGTGCGCGCGGCGAGCTTGTCGCCCCCTTCGCCGGGGGTGGCGATGCCCGAGAGGTCACCCTTGATGTCCGCGAGGAAGACGGGCACACCTGCCGCGGAGAGCTGCTCGGCCATGAGCTGCAGGCTCTTGGTCTTGCCCGTGCCGGTGGCGCCGGCCACGAGACCGTGCTTCGTCAGGCTCGCCAGCGGCACACGCACCGGCGCATCCGGCTGGGGAGCGCCGTCGAGCACCGTCGCGCCGAGGTCGACGGCGGGCCCCTCGAAGGTGTAGCCCGCACGGATCTGGTCCAGGTGTGAAGAGTCGGTCACAAGCCCGAGACTAGTGCGGCGTGCGGTGACCGCCCCTCTTATCGTGTCTGCGTGATCTTCCAGTCCGTCGGCGACGACCGCCCCTACCCCGCGCACGGGCGCGTGACCCCCCGGGACTGGGCCGACGTCCCACCGCGGCCCGTACGGCTCGAGCAGCTGACGACGACGAAGAGCTCGCTCAACCTCCACGACCTGCTCGCCGAGGACTCGACCTTCTACGGCGACCTCTTCCCGCACGTCGTCGTCTGGCGTGGCCGGCACTACCTCGAGGACGGTCTCCACCGCGCCCTGCGCGCCGCGCTGCAGCAGCGCTCGACCCTGCACGCCCGCGTCCTCGAGCTCGCCGACTGACACCGTCATGGCCCAGGACGAGTACGACACCCCCGGCGACGAGGGGCGCGCCCGGCGCCGACGGTCCGTCGTGACCTTCGCCGTCGTGCTGCTCCTGCTCTTCTTCGCCGTGTGGTACGCGCTGTCGTACATCCGCGCCGACCGGGCCAGCGGCAGCGCCTCGACGTCGACGAGCACACCGGCACCGACGTGCACGCGCTCTCCGTCGGACGTCGAGGTCAACGTCTACAACGCGACCAACCGCGACGGGCTGGCCGCCCAGGTCGCCCGCCAGCTCAAGGCGCGTGGCTTCACCGTCAAGACCGTCGCCAACGACCCCAAGAAGGTGACCGTCGAGGGAGCGGGCCAGCTGCGCTACGGCCGGGCCGGCAAGCCCGACGCCGACTTCGTCGCCGGGCACACCGGCCCCCTGCGCAAGCTGCAGGACTCCCGCACGCGCACCACGGTCGACATCGTCCTCGGCCCGGACTTCGAGCGGCTCGTCCGCTCCAGCGACGTCACTGCCTGCTGACCCGCACCCCCGGCACGGGGCGCTCCCTTCGGTCAGGGGCGGGTCGTCGTCAGCTCGACCTTGTCGTCGCCGACGACGTCGCAGGTGATCGTCGTGTCGACGATCTGGAAGCTGCTGCCCTGGGTGCACGTGCTCTCCACGCCGCCGGCCTGGATGAGCGCCTCGCCACCCTGCTTCGCCGACACCAGCCGGATCCGGTCAGCCGACTTCAGCCCGTGGTCCTTGTCGTACGGCCGCGGGAAGTCGTGGAACTGGTCGCCCTGGATCTTGATCTTGCAGGTGTTGTCGGTGTCGCACTTCGAGCTCCACGTGTCGCAGGCGGCCAGTGGCAGGACCGCCACGACCACGGCGGCGGGGACGAGGGCTCGCATGATCTGACGCATGCCCCCAGACAACCAGACGCGGCGCGGTCCGTCCCGTCACGACCGTGTGACACGACGAAGGTCCCACCCGGCGAGCCGGGTGGGACCTTCGGTCAGCTGGCGGTGGCGGTGGGATTTGAACCCACGGTCGGCGTCAACCGACAAACGCTTTCGAGGCGTTCTCCTTAGGCCGCTCGGACACGCCACCGCGGAGCACAATACAAGGTCGAGGCGGTCTGCCCCCAATCGGGCGAAGGGAGCACCCCCTCCCCTCATCGCTGCGCGGCCCCGCGGTGCTCGGCGAAGAAGTCCAGGAGGAGGCGGGCGCACTCCCCTTCGCGCACCCCGCCGACGACCTCGGCGCGGTGGATAGATCGGCGGTCGCGCACGATGTCCCACACCGACCCGCAGGCGCCGGCCTTGGCGTCCCACGCGCCGAGGACCACCCTCGGGACGCGGGCCGCGACCACCGCACCGGCGCACATGGCGCAGGGCTCGAGGGTGACGACGAGGGTGCACCCCTCGAGGCGCCACTCCCCCTTCGCCTCGGCCGCGGCACGCAGGGCGACGACCTCGGCGTGACCGGTCGGGTCACCGTCCCGCTCACGGGTGTTGCGCCCTTCGCCGATGATCTCGCCGGCCGCGTCGACGACGACGGCACCGACGGGGATGTCGCCGTCGGCGACCGCCGCTGCCGCCAGCTCGAGGGCACGACCCATCCACGTCTCCTCCGCGGGGCGGGACGGGCGGGTGCGGTCGCAACTCACGGGACCAGTGTCGCGCACGGTAGTTTGCGAGGCATGCGCGTCATCGTCGCGGACCACCCGCTCATCGCCCACAAGCTGACCTACCTGCGGCACAAGGGCACCGACAGCCCGACCTTTCGCCGGCTCGCGGACGAGCTCGTCACCCTGCTCGCCTACGAGGCGACCCGTGAGGTCCGCACCGAGCCCTTCGACATCGAGACGCCCGTCGGCCCGACGACCGGGATGCGGCTGTCGACGCCCAAGCCGCTCGTCGTGCCGATCCTGCGTGCCGGCCTCGGCATGCTCGAGGGCATGGTGCGGCTGCTGCCGACCGCTGAGGTCGGCTTCCTCGGCATGCTGCGCAACGAGGAGACGCTCGAGGCGGTGACCTACGCCAACCGGCTGCCCGACGACCTCTCGGGCCGTCAGTGCTATGTCATCGACCCCATGCTCGCGACCGGCGGCACGCTCGCCATGTCGATCCGCTACCTCGTCGAGCGGGGCGCCGACGACATCACCGCCGTCACCCTGCTCGCGGCGCCCGAGGGCATCGAGGCGCTCGAGCGCGAGCTCGCCGACCTCCACGTGCCGATCACCCTCGTGACGGCGGCCGTCGACGAGCGGCTCGACGAGCAGGGCTACATCGTGCCCGGCCTCGGCGACGCCGGTGACCGGCTCTACGGCGTGGTCTGACCGTCACACCTGTCACATCTGCAACACTGGGGCGGATCCACGCCCCCGTGGACCCGAGCAGCGACCGCAGACGACGGAGAAGAACGAGCCCATGAACACGCCGCCGATCAAGAAGATCGTCCTCTGGCTGCTCACGATCTTCCTCCTCTACGCCATCCTCACCTCGCCGACCGAGGCCGCCAACATCGTCGGCTCCGCCTGGGACGTCGTCGCCAACGGCGTGACCAACATCGGCAGGTTCTTCGACTCGCTCATCGCGAGGTAGCCGTGGCGGCGGAGGTCGGGCACCGGGGCCTGCGCAAGTACCTGCTGCCCGGCGAGACCCCCGTGGCCGAGATCCGCCACCACCGGATCGTCCTGCTCAAGCCCTTCGCGATCACCGTCGCGGCGCTCGCGCTCGTCGTCTGGCTCGACATCTCGGTCAGCGATGCGGGCAGCACGATCCTCCCCTACCTGTGGTGGGCCTGGCTGGCCGTCGTCGGCTGGGCCGCCTGGCAGTGGATCGAGTGGCGGCACACCCGCGTCGTCGCCACCGACAAGCGGATCGTCCTCTTCGAGGGGTGGATCAACCACAAGGTCTCGATGATGCCGCTCAAGAAGGTCACCGACATGGGCTACGAGCGCTCCCTGCTCGGCCGCATCCTCGGCTACGGGACCTTCGTCCTCGAGAGCGCCGGCCAGGACCAGGCGCTCTCGAGCATCGAGTTCGTGCCCGACCCCGACGACAACTACCGGGCCATCTGCTCGGTCGTCTTCGGCATGGGTGTCGTCGACGACGAGGACGAAGGGGGCCCCGCGGACGAAGAGCCTGCGTGGGAGACCTCGGCCGACTTCACCACCCGCCTCGGCGTCGTCGACGGCGTCTACGTCGGCGGGCCGCCGCCGGCGGCCGACGGGTCCGCAGTCGGGCACCGCGCCTCCATCTACCGCAGCCGCGACCTCGTGCGCGAGGACCGCGACGCCGACACCGGCGAGCTGCCGCCCTACGACCCCGACGCCTACTGACGCCCCTCCCCCCTTCGTATTTTCCTAGGGAAATAAGGGCCCGAGTGCGCATCTCCCTAGGGAGATGCGCCCGGGGGGTGCGATTTCCGTAGGGAAACGTGCAGGGAGGGGAAGCGGGGTCGGGCGGGTCAGGCGGGGTCGGAGTCGCGCATGCGGCGCAGCGCCGTAACCGCCTCCCAGCCGCAGATGACGACGATGCCGACGGCCACGGCCGGCAGCGAGACGCTCCAGTCCTCGCTCCACCCGAAGGTCTCGTGGAACTGCGCCGGCAGGTCGGTCAGCAGCAGGTCGGTGAGCAGCAGCCAGACGAGCGCAACACCCGAGACGACAGCGCTCGCCAGGCTCACGGCCGCGAGCGGGGCGGACCAGCCGCCGCGCGCCCACGCCGCCACGGTGACGAGGACGTCGACGGCGAGGAAGCCGATGATCAGCCCCTGCCAGCCCATACCCAGCGCCGGGTCGAGCACCTGGACGGCGTGCGCCCCGACCCCGCTCCACTGCCACACGCACAGGCCGATGACGACGAGGGTCGAGACGACCTCGAGGAGCATCTCCGCCATCCCGGCACGACGCGCGCGGTCGGCTGGATCCGCGAGCTCGTCCGGGTCCCACGTGCCGACGAGGCCCTGCTGCTCGCCGGGGCTGCCGTAGCGCTCGGCGACCGCGAAGACGAGCGTGGTCCAGAAGACGACGTGCACCGCCACGTGGAAGGCGAGCACAGCACCCTCACCAACGATCTCGCCGAAGCCCGCGTCGCTGCCGAAGGCGTGCGCGACGACGGTGCCGAGCACCGCGAGCGGGACGAGGATGACGAGCAGCAGCCGGACCAGCCGCACCCACGAGGGGAAGTACACCGGCCCGACGAGGTGGTTGGGCCGACCTCCGTACTCACGGGCCAGGACGTCGGGGTCGCCGAGACCCACGATCGTCTCGCGTTCGGCCGCAGCCGGCGCCTCACCGGCAGCGACCTTCCCTTCGACCGTCTCCTCGATCGTGCCGCGCAGCTCGCGGGCGACGTCCGGCCCGGTCTCCGGCGGGAGCTGGCGGGTCACGGTCCACACATATCGGTCGGTCAGGCTCGTGCCACTCATGACTGGTCTCCGTCCAGTGCCGCGACCGCCGCATCGAGCGATCGCCATTCGGTCATCAGGTGGGCGCGCAGGTCGGCGCCGGCCGGGCTCGTGCGGTAGAACTTCCGCGGCCTGGCCTCGTCGGTGTTCCACTCGCTCGTCAGCAGGCCCTGCTTCTCCAGGCGCCGCAGGAGCGGGTAGAGCGTGTTGCCGTCCACCGCGAAGCCCGCGGTGTCGAGCGTCTCGAGCAGCGCGTAGCCGTAGCGCGGCTCGTCGAGGATCGCCAGAGCGGCGAGCACGACGGTCCCCCGCCTCAGCTCCTGCAGGTGCCCTGCGAGCAGTTCATCGTCCATGCGTCACACTCTAGTGTGTGACGCACAGTGTTGTCCATGGCACTTCGTGGAGATGCCGAAGGGCGGCGCCCACCCGACCGGGTGAGCGCCGCCCTTCGCTGCGGTCGGCTGACCTCAGAGGGCCTTGAGGATCTCGCCGACCTTGTCCTTGGCGTCGCCGAAGAGCATCTGCGTGTTGTCCCGGAAGAAGAGCGGGTTCTGCACGCCGGCGTAGCCGGTGGCCATGGAGCGCTTGAAGACGACGACGTCCTTGGCGTTCCACACCTCGAGCACGGGCATGCCGGCAATCGGGCTGCTCGGGTCCTCCGCCGCAGCCGGGTTGACCGTGTCGTTGGCACCGATGACGAGGACGACGTCGGTCTCGGGGAAGTCGTCGTTGATCTCGTCCATCTCGAGCACGACGTCGTAGGGGACCTTCGCCTCGGCGAGCAGCACGTTCATGTGCCCGGGCAGACGGCCGGCCACCGGGTGGATGCCGAAGCGGACGTCCACCCCCTTCGCCCGCAGCTTGGCGGTGAGGTCGGCGACGGGGTACTGCGCCTGCGCCACGGCCATGCCGTAGCCCGGGGCGATGACGACGGACGAGGCGTCGGAGAGCAGCTCGGCGACCTGCTCGGCCTGGATCTCGCGGTGCTCGCCGTAGTCCTTGTCCTCACCCGTCACCTGACCGTCGGAGCCGAAGCCACCGGCGATGACGGAGACGAAGGAGCGGTTCATCGCCTTGCACATGATGTACGAGAGGAAGGCACCGGAGGACCCGACGAGCGCACCGGTGACGATGAGCAGGTCGTTGGAGAGCATGAAGCCCGCGGCGGCCGCGGCCCAGCCCGAATAGCTGTTGAGCATCGACACGACGACCGGCATGTCGCCGCCGCCGATGGAGGCCACGAGGTGCCAGCCGAAGAGCAGGGCGATGACCGTCATGATCGCGAGCGGGATGATCGACGGGGAGACGACGAACCACACGCACAGCGCGACCGAGACGAGCACGGCGAGCAGGTTGAGCCAGTGGCGGGCCGGGAGCACGAGCGGCGAGGACTTGATCTTCGCGCTGAGCTTGAGGTAGGCGACGATCGAGCCGGTGAAGGTCACGGCACCGATGAAGACACCGATGAAGACCTCACCGTTGTGGATGCCGACCATGTCGATCGCCTCGAGCCGCTTGTGCTCGGCGACCGCCTCCGGGCTGTCACCGTGCGACGCGAAGAAGGTGTTGTAGCCGACGAGCACGGCGGCCAGACCGACGAAGGAGTGCATCATGGCGATGAGCTCCGGCATGCCGGTCATCTCGACCCGACGGGCGATGCGGATGCCGATGAGACCACCCAGGGCCATGGTGACGACGAGGACGCCGAGGCCCCACTTGCCGGCATCGGTGGCCGCACCCTCGCCGTAGACCCCGTCGACGACGAGGGCGATCGTGGCGAGGAGGGCGATGGCCATGCCGGCCATCCCGAACCAGTTGCCGTGCTTGGCCGACTCGTGCTTGCTCAGGCCGGCGAGGGAGAGGATGAAAAGGAGCGCCGCGACGATGTAGGCGGCGGTGACGACGGTGGACAGCACGACTCAGCCCTTCCGGAACATGTTGAGCATCCGGTTCGTCACGGTGAAGCCACCGAAGACGTTGATGCTGGCGAAGAAGATGGCAGCAGCGGCGATGACCTGGATCAGCAGGTTGGTCGACGTCACCTGGAGCAGGGCGCCGACGACGATGATCCCGGAGATCGCATTGGTCACGGACATCAGCGGCGTGTGGAGCGCGTGGTGGACGCTGCCGATGACGTAGAAGCCGATGACGACCGCGAGCGCGAAGACGATGAAGTGCGACAGGAAGGCCATCGGCATGAAGGCGGCCGCCACGAGGAAGAGGACCGCCGCAGCACCGATGAACCAGAACTTGCGGTTGGGGTCGACCGGCTTGGCCGGCTCAGCCTCCGCAGTCGGCGTCGCGGCTGCGGGAGCAGCGGGCGCAGCGGAGACCTGCACGGGCGGCGGTGGCCAGAGCGTCTCCTCGCCCTGCGTGACCGTCATGCCGCGCACGACCGTGTCCTCCATGTCGAGGACGGGCTGGCCGTCCTTGTCGGGGGTCACCAGCTTGAGCAGGTTGACGACGTTGGTGCCGAAGAGCTGGCTGGCCTGCGTGGGCAGGCGACCGGCCAGGTCGGTGTAGCCGATGATCCGCACGCCGTTGTCCGTCACGACGCGCTCGTCGGCGACGGACCCGGCGACATTGCCGCCGGAGCCGGCGGCCATGTCGACGATGACCGAGCCGGGCTTCATCGAGGCGACCATCTCCTCGGTGATCAGCCGCGGCGCGGGCTTGCCGGGGATCAGGGCCGTCGTGATGATGATGTCGACGTCCTTGGCCTGCTCGGCGTAGAGCTCGGCGGCCTTGCGGTTGAAGTCCTCACCGGTCTCCTTGGCGTAGCCGTCGCTCGACACCTCCTGCTCGACGTCGATCTGCAGGAACTCGGCGCCCATCGACTCGACCTGCTCGGCCACCTCGGGCCGCACGTCGAAGGCCCGCACGATCGCACCGAGCGAACCGGCCGCGCCGATCGCCGCCAGACCGGCGACACCGGCGCCGCAGACGAGCACCTTGGCCGGCGGGACCTTGCCCGCGGCCGTGACCTGGCCGGTGAAGAGACCACCGAACTCGTGGGCGGACTCGACGACCGCGCGGTAGCCGGCGATGTTGGCCATCGAGGACAGGACGTCGAGGGACTGGGCGCGCGAGATGCGCGGCACGGCGTCCATCGCGAGCGCGGTGACGCCCTGCGCCCGCAACGCCTCGACCTTGTCGGGGTTGAGCGCTGGCGCGAGCAGCGAGGCGAGGATCGCCCCAGACCGGAGGAGCGGCACCTCCTCGTCGGAGGGTGCGTTGACCTTGGCGACGACGTCGCTGGCCCACACCTGCTCCGCGGGCTCGAGGGTCGCTCCGGCGTCGACGTAGGCCTCGTCGGGGTAGGCGGACGCCTCGCCCGCGCCGGCCTCGACGACGACGTCGTAGCCGAGCTTGATCAGCTGCTCGACCGTTTTGGGGGTCGCCGCGACGCGGGTTTCTCCGCGCTTCGACTCCTTGGGCACGCCAAGTCGCATCGTCACTCCTGGTCAGGGGTGGTGGGTGTGGTCGGTCGGCAACCTACGACAGCCCACGGTCGGGCGGCGCTCTTTGTGACGGGGACGATGCTCACACCGCCACGTGGTGAGACGGCGCGTCGCGTCGAGAGCTAGGGGCGCTAGGCCCGGGGCGGCTCCCCGTCGCCCTCCGCGGCGGTCTCGTCATCGACATCACTGCCGAGGACATCGCCGGCGAGGGCGGCCTCGCGGGCCTCTTCCTCGTCGTCCCAGACGGTGTGCGGGAGATCGGTGCTCACCTGCTCAGGCTAGCCGACCTACCAGCGAGTAACATCGTGCGGGTGGATCACTACGACGAGGTCAGTGGCGGCGCCCGGGCCGTGCGCGCAGCAGCGGCGCACGGGGTCGAGACGATGTTCACCCTCTCCGGAGCACACGTCTTCCCGCTCTACGACGGCGCGGTGCAGGCCGATCCCCCGATGCGTCTGCTCGACGTGCGGCACGAGCAGACCGCCGTCTTCGCGGCCGAGACGACCGGCAAGCTGACCCGCACCCCGGGGCTGGCCGTCCTCACCGCCGGGCCCGGTGTGACCAACGGGGTGAGCGCCGTCGCCCAGGCCTGCTTCTCGGGCTCGCCGCTCGTCGTGCTCGGGGGCCGGGCGCCGGCCTACTCGTGGGGCCGGGGCGCGCTCCAGGAGCTGGAACACCCGAGCATCCTCGCGCCGGTGACCAAGCACTCCGGCACGATCGAGTCGGTCGACGAGATCGCCGGAGAGGTCACCGCGGCCTTCCGACTCGCGGCCGCCCCGCACCGGGGCCCGGTCTTCCTCGACGTCCCCCTCGACGAGCTCTACGCCGACGCCGAGGACGTACCCGTCGTGGCGGACCCCGTCGCGCCCGCTCTGCCCTCCGACGACGACGTCGCGACCATCGCCCGGCTGCTGGCCGGCGCTGAGCGCCCGCTCGTCGTCCTCGGCACCGACGTGTGGAGCGACCACGCCGAGACCGCGGCCCTCCGCTTCGTCACCGACCTCGGCCTGCCGACGATCACCAACGGCATGGGCCGCGGCATCCTCCCGGGCGGCCACGAGCTCCTCGTCGGACGTGCGCGGCGGACCGCCGTCGGCGAGTGCGACCTGGCGCTCGTCGTGGGCACCCCTCTGGACTTCCGCCTGGGCTACGGGTCCTTCGGCGGGTCGGCCGGCGGGCCCGAGGCTAACGTCGTCCACGTCGCGGACTCCCCCGGCCAGCTGAGCGCCCACGCCTCCCCGACCGCGACCGCCGCCGGGGACCTCACCTCGTTCTTCGACCTGCTGCAGGTCGCGGTCGAGAAGCTCGACCGGCCGGGCTGGTCCGACTGGTCCACGCAGCTGGCCGACGAGGCGCGCGGCCGCGCGGCGCAGGACCTCGAGCTGCTGCGCAGCCCCGTCACACCGACCCACCCGGCGCGGATCTACGGCGAGCTCGCGCCCCGGCTCGCCGAGGACGCGGTCGTCATCGGTGACGGGGGCGACTTCGTCTCATGGGCCGGCCGCTTCATCGAGCCGCAGCGGCCGGGCTCGTGGCTCGACCCGGGCCCCTTCGGCTGTCTGGGCGCGGGCCTCGGCGCCGCCATCGCGGCCCGCATCGCCCGCCCTTCGTCGCAGGTCGTGCTGCTCCTCGGCGACGGCGCCTCCGGCATGTCGCTCATGGACGTCGACACCCTCGTGCGCCACGACCTGCCGGTGGTCATGGTCATGGGCAACAACGGCGCGTGGGGACTGGAGAAGCAGCCGATGCAGATGCTCTACGGCTACGACGTCGCCGCCGACCTCGCCCCGCAGACCCGCTACGACGAGGTCGTGCGCGCCCTCGGTGGCGCGGGCGAGATGGTGACCGACCCCCGGCAGATCGGGGCGGCGCTCGACCGGGCCTTCGCCTCCGGGGTGCCCTACCTCGTCAACGTCGTCACGGACCCGCAGATCCCCTACCCCCGCGCGACGACCGGGATGTGAGCCGAAGGGGAGGCCGCCTCAGCGCGTGAGCCGGTCGAGCACCGCCGCGAGCAGCGCCTCGCGCAGGGCCGCCGGCACCGCGTCGAGCAGCGCGTTGACCTCGGCCATGCGATCGGGCACCTGCAGCGGCCCGTCGCCTCCCCCGAGACCGGCGATGGCGAGCAGGCCGTCGAGGGTCGCCTCGTCGAGACCTGCGGGGTCGATCTGCCCAGCGGCCGCGACGAGGTCCGGGTCGACCACGACCGGGCCGGACTCCCTGGCCGCAGCGACGGACTCGGTCAGGGCGGCGACGAGCTCGTCGGTGTGGGCGGCCGTCGCCGCGCACAGGGTGAGGTGCACAGTGGCCGGGTGCCCGGCGAAGGCCATCTGCGGCTGGACGAGCCACCCGCGCGAGGCCATCTCGTCGGCGACCGTGAAGACGTCGCAGCCCGAGGTCGCCTCGAGGGCGAGCAGCGTCGAGTCGGGGGCGACGACGACCTGCAGCCCGTCGATCGCCTCCACGGCCGCGGCGACGTCCAGCGTCGCCCGCCGGGCCACGCCGGCCAGCTCGCGGTACCGCTCGAGCCCGATGGCGTGGACGACGGCCCAGGCCGCGGCGAGCGGGCCACCCGACTTCGTCGACTGGAGGGTCGTGTTGAGCATCGTGTAGCCCGGCCACGCCGCCGAGGCGTAGACGTGCCCGCGACGCAGGGCGGGGTCGCGGTGCAGCAGCAGCGAGACCCCCTTGGGCGTGTAGGCGTACTTGTGCAGGTCGACGGAGATGCTCGTGACGCCCTCGACGGCGAAGGTCCACGGCGGCGCGTCGTCGAGGAAGGGCAGCACCCACCCGCCGATGCACGCGTCGACGTGGCAGCGGATGCCATGCTCCCGGGCGATCGCGGCGACCTCTTCGACGGGGTCGACGACGCCGTGGGCGTAGGAGGGAGCGGAGGCGACGAGGAGCACCGTGTCGTCCGTGACGGCGGCCGCCATCGCCATCGGGTCGGCGCGGAAGGTCGTCGGGTCGACCGGCACGCTCACGACGTCGACGCCGAGGAGGTGCCCCGCCTTGTGCACCGCCGCGTGGACGGTGCTCGGCGCGACGACCTGCGGACGCTCGACGTGGGGCGAGCCGTTGCGCGCGGCGAGCACCGCGAGGACGAGCGACTCGGTGCCGCCCGAGGTGGCGACACCGACCGTGGAGGGCGGGCCGTGGAGCAGGCCGGTGGCGAGCTCGACGAGCTCGGACTCCAGCCGGGCCAGTGATGGGAAGGCCGTCGGGTCGAGCCCGTTGGTCGCGGCGAAGGCTGCGAGCGCCTCGCGCCCGATGGCGTCGGCCTCCGCGAGGCCGGAGTCGTAGACATAGCTCAGCGTGCGGCCTCCGTGGGTCGGCAGGTCCTGCGCGCGAAGGGAGTCCAGCGCTGCTCTGATGTCGTCGGTCGGTGCGGGGCGGGTCGGGTCGAAAGTCATCGGGCGGCCTCTCCGGCAGCGACGACCGCTGCCTCGTCGATGCGGTAGCCCCGCAGGAGGAGCAGGGAGCCGAGCACGAGCAGCGCCGGCAGGACGGTGAAGCCCAGGGTCATGGCGGTGATCGCCGGGTCCGGTTGGGCCGCAGCTCCGTCCGTCGACGAGACGTACCCGCCGAGCATGAGGACGAGACCGTAGACGCCCGGGCCGAGGGCGAGGCCGAGCGTCTCCGCGGCGGTCCACACCCCCGTGTAGACACCGACCCGGCTCTCACCCGTGCGGTCGGCGTCGACCGCAGCAGCATCCGGGAGCATCGCCATGGGGAACATCTGCGCGCCGGCATAGCCGACCCCGACGAGGGCGAGCGCCAAGGCGACCGGGGCCAGCCCGAGGTCGTGGGTGACCCAGACGAGCACCGCCCCCATGGCGAGGCAGAGCGAGGCGACGACGAAGGCGGGCCGCTTGCCGGTCCTGCGCCCCACCCGCTCCCACAGCGGGGTGACGACGAGCGCGGGCCCGACGAAGGCGACGAAGAGGATCGTCGCGGCACCGGGGTCGCCCAGCACCCAGCGCGCCATGTAGTCGACACCGGCGAGCATGACGCCGGTGGCCAAGGCCTGGACCGCGAAGGTCAGCAGCAGCGCGCGGAAGTCCGGGGCGCCCGCCACGACCCGCAGTTGGTGGGCCAGCGAGCCACCGGCGGCGACGTGCTCGACGGGGGGTACCCCCTTCGTCCCCCACCAGGCGCCGACGGCACCGACGACGATGAGCAGACTGACGAAGACGCCGACCGCGCGGTAGCCCCACTCGGGGCCGAGCGCATCCCGCAGGGCCGGGGACAGCCCGCCGGCGACGAGGATCGTCAGCGCCAGCACGGCGACCCGCCACGTCATCAGGCGCGTCCGCTCCCCGTAGTCGCGGGTCAGCTCGGCCGGCATCGCGACGTAGGGCACCTGGAAGAAGGCGTAGGCGCTGGCGCACGCGAGGAAGAGGACCGCCACCCACCCGGCGGCCAACGCCGACGGTGAGGTCGGCCCCGCGAAGAGCAGCGCGAAGAGCACGGCCAGGGTCAGCCCCGCGCGGACGAGGAAGGGTCGCCGGCGACCGTCGGGGTGGGTGCTGCGGTCCGAGACCCGCCCGGCGATCGGGTTGAGCAGCACGTCCCACGCCTTGGGGAGCAGGACGATGAGGCCTGCCAGACCGGCCGCGATGCCGAGGCGGTCGGTGAGGTAGGGCAGCAGGAGCAGCCCGGGGACGGTGCCGAAGGCCCCCGTCGCGACCGACCCGAGGCCGTAACCTCGCCGCACCCGCCCCGGCAGCACTGCCGTGTCCTCCGCCATGTCGGAAGGCTACCCACGGGTCACCGGGCGAGACGGTGCACGCGCCCGTCGCCGGTGCTGAGAGACTGCGGCCATGCGTCAGATCCGACAGAGCCGCAAGTTGAGGGATGTCCGCTACGACGTGCGGGGTCCGATCCTCGTCGAGGCCCAGCGCCTCGAGGCCGAGGGCCACAAAATCCTCAAGCTCAACATCGGCAACACCGCACCCTTCGGCTTCGAGGCGCCCGAGGCGATCATCGCCGACATGACGCGGCACCTGCCCGACGCGCAGGGCTATGTCGACAGCAAGGGCATCTACTCGGCCCGCACCGCGGTGGCGCAGTACTACCAGTCCCGCGGGCTCAAGGACACGACCGTCGAGGACGTCTACATCGGCAACGGCGTCTCCGAGCTCATCTCGATGGTGCTGCAGGCCTTCGTCGACGACGGCAACGAGATCCTCGTGCCCGCCCCCGACTACCCGCTGTGGACCGGCGCGGTCTCCCTCGCCGGGGGCACGCCCGTGCACTACCGGTGCGACGAGGGCAACGGGTGGAACCCCGACCTCGCCGACATCGAGGCCAAGATCACCGACGCCACCCAGGCGCTCGTCATCATCAACCCCAACAACCCGACGGGCGCCGTCTACTCGCCGGAGATCGTCCGCGGCCTCATCGACATCGCCCGCCGCCACGACCTCGTCGTCATGGCGGACGAGATCTACGAGAAGATCGTCTTCGACGACGCGGTCCACCACCACGCCGCCGAGTACGCGGGCGACGACGTCCTGTGCCTGACCTTCTCCGGCCTGTCCAAGGCCTACCGGGTGTGCGGCTACCGCGCCGGCTGGGTGATGATCTCCGGACCCAAGCACGAGGCCGCCGACTTCCTCGAGGGCCTGACGCTGCTGGCCAACATGCGCATGTGCGCCAACGTCCCCGCGCAGCACGCGATCCAGACGGCGCTCGGCGGGTACCAGTCGATCAACGAGCTCATCGTCCCCGGCGGCCGCTACCACGACCAGATCAAGCTCGCCTCGCGCCTGCTCAACGAGATCCCCGGCGTCAGCTGCGTCGAGCCGCGCGGCGCGCTCTACTGCTTCCCCCGCCTCGACCCCGAGGTCTACCGGATCGACGACGACGAGGCCTTCGTCATCGAGCTGCTGCGGGCGAAGAAGATCCTCGTCACCCACGGCACGGGCTTCAACTGGCCCGAGACCGACCACTTCCGTCTCGTGACGCTGCCGGACGAGGACGTGCTCACCGAGGCGATCGGCCGCATCGCCGAGTTCCTCGAGACCAAGCGGGCATGAGCGAAGGCGTCGGCCCGAGGCGCGACGCAGGAGACTCTCGGAGGAGGACCCTCGCCGCGGTGGCGGCGGGCGGTGCGATCGGCTCGCTCGGGCGGTGGGCCGCCGCCCTGGCGGCTGGCGGCTCCCACGCAGCGACGCTGCTCGTCAACGTCACCGGGGCCTTCACCCTCGGGGTGCTCGTCGTCTGGCTCGGTCGGGGCACCGCCCACCCGCTGGCCCGACCCTTCCTCGCGGTCGGGCTGCTCGGCGGGTGGACGACGTACTCGAGCTTCGCGCTCGACGCGCACGCGCTGGCCGGGGAGGGGCTCGGCGGCCTGCTCGGGTACCTGCTGCTCACGCTGGGGCTGGGCGTCGCCGCCGCGGTCGCCGGCCTCGTCGTGGGCGACCGGGTGTGGGGCGGCGACCCGTCTGCCGACGAGGCCGTCGCGGAGGGCGAGCTGTGACCGCGCTGCTCGTCGCGATCGGTGCGGCACTCGGGGCGGTCTGCCGGCACCTCGTCGTCGAGCGCCTGCGGGCCGGCGGCGCCACGGCTGTCGGCGCGGTGCTGGCCGTCAACACCACCGGGTCCTTGCTCCTCGGCCTCGTCGCCGGCCACGCATCCGGCGCGGCACCAGGATGGCTGCTCCCCTGCGTCGGCATCGGCTTCTGCGGGGCGTACACGACCTTCGCGACGCACGCGGTCGAGGTGGCGACCGCCCTTCGCTCCGGCCGGACCCGGCACGCCGTCGCCGACCTCGGGCTCAACCTCACCCTCGGCCTGCTGCTCGTCTCGCTCGGCTGGACGCTCACCGCCTGACGCCCCCTCCTGCGCATCTCCCTAGGGAAATACGGCCCTCCTTGCGCATCTCCCTAGGGAAATGTCAGCGGGCACGGCTGTGCCCGGGCCCCCACAGGGACCCGGGCACGGGGCCGGCAGAGCCGACCAGCGGAGGCGGTCAGGCCTTCGTGGCGGCCTCGAGGCGGGCGGAGACGTCGTTCCAGTTGACGATGTCCCAGAGCTTCTCGATGTAGTCCGGCTTCACGTTCTTGTACTGCAGGTAGTACGCGTGCTCCCAGGCGTCGAAGGCCAGGAGCGGCGTCATGCCGGCAGCGACGTTGCCGTGGTGGTCGTAGACCTGCGTGACGAGCAGCCGCTTGCCGATCGGCTCCCACGCGAGGACACCCCAGCCGGAACCCTGCGTCGTCTGCGTCGCGGCGGTCAGCTGCGCGCGGAACTTGTCGAAGGAGCCGAAGTGCTCGTCGATCGCGGTGCCGAGGGCGCCGTCGGGCTTGTCGCCACCGTCCGGGGAGAGGTTCTCCCAGAAGATCGAGTGCAGCACGTGACCGGAGACGTTGAAGGCCAGCGTCTTCTCGAGGCCGACGATGCCGGAGAGGTCACCCTTGTCGCGCGCCTCGGCGATCTTCTCCGTGGTGTCGTTGGCGCCCTTGACGTAGGTCGCGTGGTGCTTGTCGTGGTGCAGCTCGAGGATCTCGCCGCTCATGGCCGGCTCGAGGGCGCCGTAGTCGTAGGGAAGGTCAGGAAGGGTGTACATGGAGCCTCCGATGCGTGCGGAACTGCTTGCCCTGCCTACCTTTCCATGTCGTCTGGAATGAGTCCACGAAAGGGCACCCTCACCCGGCGCGGGCGGGCCTAGGATCGAGCCCCATGACCGACCGCGACCCCATCTCCGCCGCCCACGACCAGTGGGTGGCCCACGGCTGGGGCGACGCCGCCGACGGCATGGCCCTGATGACTTCCGTGGTCCGCGCCCAGCAGCTCGTGCACGAACGGGTCGAGTCGGTCCTGCGGCCGCACGACCTGACCTTCGCCCGCTTCGAGATCCTGCGGCTGCTCGCCTTCAGCCGGCGTCGCGAGATGCCGATGAGCCGCCTCGGGTCCCTGCTCCAGGTCCACGCGACGAGCGTGACGAGCGCCGTCGCCCGCCTCGAGAAGCAGGGCCTGGTCGAGCGACGGCAGAGCCCCGACGACGGTCGCGTCGTCCTCGCCTCCCTGACGACGAAGGGGGCGCAGCTCGTCGAGTCCGCCACCCACGACCTCAACGAGCAGGTCTTCACCTCCCCCGGCCTGACGGAAGCAGAGGTGCGGCAGGCGACGGCGCTGCTGTCCTCCCTTCGCGCCGCGCACGGGGATGACGTGGACTGAGACTCCCTTCGAGACGGCCGCAGGCGGCCTCCTCAGGGAGCGGGTCGAGACGGCCGCAGGCGGCCTCCTCAGGGAGCGGGTCGAGACGGCCGCAGGTCGCCGAGGAGCGGACGGCCGGGAGGAGTGGCGCAGCCTCAAGCCGAAGTCGAAGACGACAACCGGAGCACACGACGACGAAGGACTTCGGCAGCGCGCCGCCCCTGCTGGCCGGAAGCGGGTGCGACTTTCCAGAAATACTTGGATGTCCTAGCATCTGAGGTGACCCGCACTTCGACGACGAGGTAGGACATGCCCACGCCCGAGCTGCACACCCCGACCCACCCGGTCCGGTTCGTCACCGCCTCCGCCCTCTTCGACGGCCACGACGCCTCGATCAACATCATGCGGCGGATCATGCAGAGCCAGGGCGCCGAGGTGATCCACCTCGGGCACAACCGCTCCGTCCAGGAGGTCGTCGACGCGGCGATCGACGAGGACGTCCAGGGCGTCGCCGTCTCGTCCTACCAGGGCGGGCACGTCGAGTACTTCGAGTACCTCACCCAGCTGCTGCGCGAGCAGGGCGCCGGCCACGTCAAGGTCTTCGGCGGCGGCGGCGGCGTCATCGTCCCGGAGGAGATCGCGCGCCTGCGCGAGGCCGGTGTGACGATCTTTTCCCCCGAGGACGGCCAGCGACTGGGCCTGCCCGGCATGATCAACACGCTCATCGCCGACTGCGACACCGACGTGTGGGAGGGCGGCCCGGTCGCCCTCGAGCCGGTGCTCGCCGGCGAGCGCGCCGCCCTGGCGCGCGCCATCTCCGGCGCCGAGCTCGGTCACCTCGACGAGGCCTTCCTCACCGGCGTGCGCGAAGCCGCCGAGCGCTCCCACGCCCCCGTCCTCGGCCTGACCGGCACCGGCGGCTCGGGCAAGTCCTCGCTCACCGACGAGCTCGTGCGCCGCTTCCGCGTCGACCAGCAGGACAAGCTGCGCATCGCGGTCATCGCCGTCGACCCCACCCGCCGGAAGGGGGGCGGCGCCCTGCTCGGCGACCGCATCCGGATGAACTCCCTCGGCGAGAGCACCTCCGGCTCCTCCCCCGTCTTCTTCCGGTCCCTGGCGACCCGCGGTGACCGCGAGGTCCCCGAGGCCCTCTCGACGGTCATCGACCTGACCAAGGCCGCCGGCTTCGACCTCGTCATCGTCGAGACGCCCGGCATCGGGCAGGGCGACGCCGCCATCGTCCCCTTCGTCGACGTGCCGATGTACGTGATGACGCCTGAGTTCGGCGCCGCCAGCCAGCTGGAAAAGATCGACATGCTCGACTTCGCGGAGGTCGTCGCGATCAACAAGTTCGAGCGTCGCGGCGCCGCCGACGCACTGCGCGACGTCGGCCGCCAGCTCGTCCGCAACCGTGAGGCCTTCGGCCAGCGCCCCGAGGACATGCCGGTCTTCGGCACCTCGGCGGCGACCTTCAACGACGACGGTGTCACCGGGCTCTACCAGCACCTGCGCGACCTGCTCGCCGACAAGGGACTGCCCGTCGACGAGAGACAGCTCGCCCCGGTCGACACCAAGCACTCGACCCGCTTCGGCCAGGTCGTCCCCGCGACGCGGGTGCGCTACCTCGCCGAGATCACCGAGACGGTCCGCGGCTACCACGAGCGCACCCGGGCGCTGGCCGCCAGCGCCCGCCGGGTGCAGCGCCTGGCCGCCGTCGACGACGAGCTGACCGCCGCGGGCAAGGACGGCCACGGCGTCGACGAGCTGCTCGACGCCGCGCGCCAGGAGCTGCCCACCGAGGTCGCCGAGCAGATCGAGCGCTGGCCCTCGGTCGTCGAGTCCTACTCCGGCGACGAGCAGGTCGTGACGATCCGCGGCAAGGAGCTGCACACCAAGCTGACCAAGGAGTCGCTGTCGGGCAACAAGATCCCGCGCGTCGCCCTGCCCAAGCACACCGACCACGGTGACCTCGTCACCTTCTGGCGGTCGGAAAACCTGCCCGGCTTCTTCCCGTACACCGCCGGCGTCTTCCCCTTCAAGCGGGACAACGAGGACCCGGCCCGCATGTTCGCCGGGGAGGGCGACCCCTTCCGCACCAACCGCCGCTTCAAGCTGCTCTCCCAGGGGCAGCCGGCCACCCGCCTGTCGACGGCCTTCGACTCGGTGACGCTCTACGGTCGCGACCCCGGCGAGCGCCCCGACATCTACGGCAAGGTCGGCACCTCCGGCGTGTCCGTCGCGACGCTCGACGACATGAAGGAGCTCTACTCCGGCTTCGACCTCGTCTCCCCCACGACGAGCGTGTCGATGACGATCAACGGGCCCGCTCCGACCGTGCTCGCCTTCTTCCTCAACACCGCCATCGACCAGCAGCTCGACGCCTTCCGCGAGCGGGAGGGGCGCGAGCCCTCCGTCACCGAGGCGGAGGAGCTGCGGGCGCACGCCCTGCACAACGTCCGCGGCACCGTCCAGGCCGACATCCTCAAGGAGGACCAGGGACAAAACACCTGCCTCTTCTCCACCGAGTTCAGCCTGCGGATGATGGCCGACATCCAGGAGTGGTTCATCGAGCAGGGGGTGCGCAACTTCTACTCGGTGAGCATCTCCGGCTACCACATCGCCGAGGCCGGGGCGAACCCCATCAGCCAGCTCGCCTTCACCCTGGCCAATGGCTTCACCTACGTCGAGGCCTATCTCGCGCGCGGCATGGACATCAACGACTTCGCGCCCAACCTGTCCTTCTTCTTCTCCTCCGGCATGGACCCGGAGTACTCCGTGCTCGGTCGCGTCGCCCGCCGCATCTGGGCCGTCGCCATGAAGGAGAAGTACGGCGCCAACGACCGCAGCCAGAAGCTGAAGTACCACATCCAGACGAGCGGCCGGTCGCTGCACGCGCAGGAGATGGACTTCAACGACATCCGCACGACGCTGCAGGCGCTCAACGCCCTCTACGACAACGCCAACAGCCTGCACACCAATGCCTACGACGAGGCCGTGACGACCCCGTCGACAGAGTCGGTGCGCCGGGCCCTGGCGATCCAGCTGATCATCAGCCGCGAGTGGGGCCTGTCGATGAACGAGAACCCGCTCCAGGGCTCCTTCGTCATCGACGAGCTCACCGACCTCGTCGAGGAGGCCGTGCTCACCGAGTTCGACCGGATCAACGACCGCGGCGGGGTCCTCGGCGCGATGGAGACCGGCTACCAGCGCGGCCGGATCCAGGACGAGTCGCTGATCTACGAGCACCGCAAGCACGACGGGTCCCTGCCGATCGTCGGCGTCAACACCTTCCTGCGGGAGGACGGCGCGAAGGGAGAGCCCGACGAGATCGAGCTGGCCCGCGCCACCGAGGACGAGAAGGTCTCCCAGCTGGAGCGCGTGCGTGCCTACCAGGAGACCCACCGCGAGTGCGCCGAGGCCGCCATCGCCCGGCTCAAGGAGGCGGCGACGACCGATGCCAACGTCTTCGAGGTGCTCATGGACGCCGCCCGCGTGTGCAGCCTTCAGCAGGTGACCGACGCCTTCTTCGAGGTCGGCGGCCAGTACCGCCGCAATGTCTGAGTCGTGACCACCGGGTGGGCGCATTTCCCTAGGGAGATGCGCCCACCCGGCGTCATCTCCCTAGGGAGATGCGCACGTCGGTACCCTGCGAGCGTGACCTCCGAGCGCTGGCCCGCGTACGTCTACGGCGAAGGGGAGGAGCCGGACTACCGGTTCAGCCTCGCCAACGAGCGCACCCTGCTCGCGTGGCTGCGGACCACCCTCGCGCTGCTCGCAGCGGGGGTCGCCGTCGACGTCGTCGACATCGGGGTCCCCGACCCGATGACGCGCGCCCTCGCCGCCATGCTCCTCACCCTCGGGGCGCTGTGCCCGCTCCTGGCCTTCGCCCGGTGGGCCATGGCCGAGCGGGCGATGCGACGGGGCGAGCCACTCCCTTCGCTCGGGGTGTCGGCCGCGATCGCCACCGGCCTGGTCCTCGTTGCGGCAGCGGCCCTGGCCGTGGTCGTCGGGACCTCGAGGTGAGCGAGCTCGCCGCCGCCGCACCCCGAGGGGCACAACCGGAGCGCACCGCCCTGTCGTGGCAGCGGACCTCGCTCGCGACCGCGACCGGGGCGGCGATCATCGCCCGCCACACCGGGGGCGAGCTCGGCCCGGCTGCCCTGCTCATCATGTTCGCCACGCTCGCGCTGGCGGGGGCGGCCTTCGCCCTCGGCCGGACCCGCTACGCGGCAACCCCCGCGGAGCCCTCCCGGCGGCGCGATGGGCGGGCTCCCTTCGTCCTGGCCGTCGCGATCACGGGCATGGGCCTGACCGAGCTGCTCGCCCTGGCGGTGCGCTGATGTCCCGCGACGACCTCGACGCCGCCGTCGAGCTGCCCCGCCCTCCGGCGCGGGTCGTCTCGCTCGTCCCCAGCCTCACCGAGGCGATCGCGACGAGCTGCCCGCAGCTGCTCGTCGGGGCCACCGACTGGTGCACCCACCCGGCCGACCTCGACGTGGCCCGGGTGCGCGGGACGAAGAACCCCGACCTCGCGGCGATCGCCGATCTCGCCCCCGACCTCGTCGTGGCCAACAAGGAAGAAAACCGCGAGCTCGACGTGCGCCGCCTGCGCCAGCGCGGCACCGCCGTCTGGGTCACCGACATCGAGGACGTGCCGTCGGCGCTGACCTCGATGCGCCGGCTGTGGGTCGAGGGCCTGCAGCGGCCGGTCCCTGACTGGCTCGAGCGGGCCGAGCAGCTCTGGGGCACACCGGCGCCGGCGACGCGCAGCACTGTGGTCGTGCCCATCTGGCGCGACCCGTGGATGGCCGTCGGCCCGCGCACCTACACGACCGACCTGCTGGCCCGGCTCGGCTGGACCAATGCCCTCGCCGGCCCCGACGCCGACCCGAGCGACCGATACCCGCACGTCGACCTCGCCGACCTCGACCACCCCGGCACCGACCTCGTCCTCCTACCCGACGAGCCCTATGTCTTCACCGCCGATGACGGACCCGAGGCCTTCACCCGCGTGCCGACCCGGCTCGTCAGCGGTCGCCTGCTCACCTGGTACGGCCCGGCGATGGTCGAGGCCCACGAGGTCCTCGCGCCATGACGAAGGGGGCCGGTCACCTCGCGGTGACCGGCCCCCCTTCGAGGCTCCTGCGTCGCACCTCAGGACGACGCCTTCGTGCCGGGGTGGCGTCAGGGCTTCTTCTTGGCCACCGCGGCCTGGGCGTCGATGATGCCCTCGCCGTAGAAGCCGTTGAAGCGCTCGCTCCCCACGCACTCGGCGTCGTAGTCCGAGGGCAGACCCGGGTAGGTCTGCGTCCGCGGCTCGGGGCAGGCCTTGTCACGGGCCGACCGCAGCAGGACCGACCGCGTGGTGTCGGCGTCGAGACCGAAGCCCGAACGCCCTTGCTTCGTGCCGTACCGGCTGACGATCAGGGCCGAGACACCGGCCGCGTGCGGCGACGCCATCGAGGTGCCCTGGTAGTACTCGTAGTAGCCGCAGACCTGCTTGCCCTTGACCTTGCCGCAGTCCTTGAAGACCGAGCCCTCGGCCTCGGGCACGACGTTGCCGTCCTCGTCGACCGAGCCCTCGGACTTGACGACGTTTTCCGGGACCGACGAGAGGATGAGGTTGGCCGGGCTGCGGTAGTCGGGGGTGCCGTGGTACTCGCGCGAGTCACCGCCGGGGGCGCTCACCTCGATCTCGTCCGACTGCAGGTCCTTGGTGTAGTTGGAGAAGTACGACTTGCGCTCGGTCGGGCCCACGGAGGAGACCCCGATCACCTCGGGCCCCTCGACCGGCAGGTCACGGCACCGGGCGTTGTCGATGGTGCGCTCGTGCTCGTTGCCCTCGGGGAAGTTGGGGCTGCTCGAGTCGGTGCCGGGGTTCGACAGGTCCGTCGAGGCGTTGCCGAGAGCACCCACGAGGGTGACGTCCTTGCTGTGCGCGTAGCGCAGCGCACGGGACATCGACTCGATGGTCATGTCCTGCTCAGCCGCCTCCTCCGGGCTGTCCTCGGGGGCGCCGCCCTGGCAGTAGTACGCCCACGGGTCGACGTAGAAGCTCATGTTGACCACGTCGAGGCCGGCGTCGGCCGAGTAGGTCAGGGCGTTGACCGTCGGGCCGACGAAGAAGTAGCCCGAGTCCTGGCCGGCGCGCACGTTGACGATCGAGACGTCCGGAGCGACGCCGGAGACGCCGATGCCGTTCTTGGACGCCGCGATGGTGCCCGCGACGTGCGTACCGTGGCCGCCGTTGTCGACGTCCGCCGGGTCGACACAGGACTCGACCTCGCAGGGCCCGTCGATCGCCGGGATGTCGTAGGTGAAGTTGCGCGAGAGCTTGCGGTCGAAGTTGGGGGCGATGTCCGGGTGGCTCGCGTCGACACCGGTGTCGATGACGCCGACCTTGACCCGCTTGTCGCCCGACTCGACCTGGTGCGCGGCAGCCGTGTTGATCATGTCCAGGCCCCACAGCTTGTCGTCGAGCGGGTCGTCTCCCTTCGCGCCCTTGCCCTTGCCCTTGCCCTTGCCCTTGCCCTTGCCCTTGCCCACAGAGGCTGCCTTGGCCTGGCTCGCCGCCGGCGTCGGGGGACGCTCGATGCGCTTGTTCTTGTCGAGCTTGCCCTGGGACCACCGCTGTGGGGAGCGGCCGACGACGCCCTCCTCCGCGGCGCCGTAGACGCCGTCCATCGTGCGCGTCTTCGCGGCGAAGCCGGTGTCGGTGGAGGTGACCGTCACCATCCCGATCTTGTCGTTGACGGAGACGATCTTGGCCCCCTTCGCCTTGAGGCGGTCGGCGAGATCGGACGCGCTGCCTCCGCGGTCGGCCAGGACGACGTAGCTCGTCTCCGGCCCGGTGGTCGAGGTCGTCGACGCGCTCGTCCCTGCGTCGGCGGTCGGTGCTGCGGTGGCGGACGCAGTGGCGGTGAGCCCGGTTGCCCCGAGCGCGAACGCTCCGAGGACCGCGGCCATGCGCTGGTGTCGCATGAGTTTCCTCCCGGTGGATGTCGGCGGCGGTCAGCCGCCCTCCGTCAACCTATGACCGGGCTCACGTGGGCTGTTCGAACACAACGTCAGGACATCGTCAGGTTTGCCAACGTCGCCGCGTGGCGCGCAGCGCGTGGGCGAGGAGGCCGTCGAAGAGCCCCGCGACCTCCCGCGCACCGGGGTTGCGCAGGTCGTGGATCGGCACGAAGGCCCCCTGGGCGCGCTGCACCGACGTGCGCTCGGGGATCCGCTGGGTGAGCACGAGCGGCCCGAAGAGGGAGGCGAGCTCCTCGACCCGGTACCGGTGCTCGCCGATGTTGGCCCGCAGCCGGTTGACGACGATGCCGAGCGGCTGCAGCCGGGGGTTGAGCGAGCTGCGCACCTCGTGGACCGCCTTCAGGGCACGGTCGGCCGCAGCGATCGCGAAGACCCCCGGCTCGGTGACGACGAGCGCTCGATGGGCCGCGGCGAGGCCGATCCGGGTGAGCCCGCCGAGGGAGGGCGGGCAGTCGACGACGACGAGGTCGTAGGCGCCGTCGACCTTGTCGAGCACCGTGCGAAGGGAGGTGAGCGCTCGGGTGGACAGGTCGGTGCGGTCGAGCCGGGCGAGCTCTGCGCCGCCGACGACGACGTCGACCGGGGCGGCACTCCCTTCGCTCCAGTGGCTGCGCAGGGTCGCCGCCCGCAGGTGGCGACGACGCGGGTCGTCGATGATGGTGGCGCTCGTCGACGTCACGTCACCGTCCACGTCGAGCCCGGCGGTCGAGTCGCCCTGGGGGTCGAGGTCGACGACGAGCGTGCGCAGTCCCGCCTGTCGCGCGGCGGAGACCAGACCCAGGGTCACGGAGGTCTTGCCCACGCCCCCCTTGAGGCTGCACACCGCGATGACGACCACGCACCGATGATATGCGTCGCGCCCCCTCCGTCCGATGGACGAAGGGGGCGCGAGACCGCCGGTCGGGGCGCTCCGGGGCATCCACCCCGCCACATCTCCCTAGGGAAATCCCCACCCGACGGCGCATTTCCCTAGGGAGATGCGCACGGTCGGTGTCATCTGCCTAGGGAGATGCGATTACTTGAGCTCCTTGCTCGAGTAGTCGAGGATCCGGCGGGCGACGACGAGCAGCTGGATCTGCTGCGTGCCCTCGAAGATGTCGAGGATCTTGGAGTCGCGGGCCCACTTCTCGAGCAGGTGGGTCTCGGCGTAGCCGGTGGCGCCGGCGAGCTCGACGCAGGCGAGCGAGACGTTGACACAGGTGCGCCCGGCCTTCGCCTTGGCCATCGAGGCCTCCATCGAGTTGGGCTTGCCGTTGTCGGCCATCCACGCCGCCCGCAGGGTGAGCAGGTAGGCGCTCTGGTAGTCGGCCTCCATCTCGATGAGCTTGGCGGCGGCCGCGGACTGCACGTTGGCCGGCCGGTCCCAGTCGACCTCGATGCCGGCCTCCTTGAGCAGCTCCGTGGTCTTGTCGAGCGACGCACGGGTCAGGCCGAGGGCCATCGACGCGACGAGCGGACGCGTGTTGTCGAAGGTCTGCATGGCCCCTCCGAAGCCACCCTCGATCTTGATCTCCGGGTCGCCCAGGAGGTCCTCGGCGGGCACGCGGCAGTTGTCGAGGACGAAGGCCGCGGTGTCCGACGCGCGGATACCGAGCTTGTGCTCCAGGCGCACCAGCTGCAGTCCGGGGTTGTCACGACGGACGACGAAGGACTTGATGGCCGTCTTGCCGAGGCTGCGGTCGAGGGTCGCCCAGACGACGACGAGCTCGGCACGCTCGCCCGAGGTGACGAAGATCTTTTCGCCGTTGAGGACGTACTCGTCCCCGTCCTTGACCGCCGTCGTGCGGATGGCGCCGGAGTCGGAGCCGACGTCGGGCTCGGTGATGGCCATGGCGGCCCACTTGCCGGCGTAGCGCGCCTTCTGCTCGTCGTTGGCGACGGCGGCGATCGCCGCATTGCCAAGGCCCTGGCGCGGGATCGACAGGGTCAGGCCGACGTCACCACGGCAGGTCTCGAGGATCGAGAGCACCGAGGAGAGGTTGGAGCCGTTCTTGTTCTCCTTCGCGCCCTTCTTCGAGCTGCGGCCGGAGCCGACGGCCGCGACGTCACCCTCCTCCGCGCCGTCGTCCTTGGCGCGGGTCGAGGAGGACGCGCCCGCGCCCTGGCCGGCACCACTGTCGGACATGCCGTCGATGACGGCGGAGACGAGGTCCAGCTCGGCGGGGTACTCGTGCTCGGCGACGTCGTACTTGCGCGAGATGGGCCAGAAGACCTCCTCGGCCATGCCACGCGCCTGGGAGATGAGGGGTCGGAACTTCTTCGGAACCTCGAGGTCGATCATGATCGTGTCCTTCGTGTCAGGTCTGTGTGAGGGAAGGGGGCCGCGCTCAGACGAGCAGCGTGCCCTCGAGGACTCCGGCGCCCCGCAGGTCGCGGTACCAGCGCTCGTTGTCGAACTCCTTGACGAAGCCGTGGCCGCCGAGCAGCTGCACACCGCTCGAGCCGATCCAGGTCGCGTGCCGGCTCACGAGGCTGCGGGCCTGGGCGATCTCGGCGGAGGCGTCCTCACCACGGTCGAGGCGGGCGGCGGCCTTCCACACGACGAGCCGCAGACCGGCGAGCTCGATGGCGATGTCGGAGACGGTGAAGGCGACGGCCTGGCGGTAGCCGATCGGCTCGCCGAAGGCCTTGCGCTCCTTGACGTACTCGCTCACGTGGTCGAGCACGGCCTGCGAGGTGCCGACGGCGGCAGCCGCCCAGGCGAGGCGGGCGCGACGCACGGCGTCGGCGTGGTCCTCGGCGGTGCCGAGCAGGTCGCCCTTGGCCACGCGGACGCCCTCGAGGTGCAGGCGGGCGGTCTTGGCCGCGCGCAGACCCATGGCCGGGTCGTCCTCGACCTTGAGCCCCTCGGTGCCGGGCTCGACGATGACGAGCCGGGCCACGCCGTCGACGGCCGCCGACACGACGAAGAGGTCGGCGCTCTCGGCGCCGGGGACGATCGCCTTGACACCGTCGAGCACGATCTCGTCGCCCTCGACCTTGCCCGTGGTCCGCAGAGCGAAGGGGTCGAAGAGCGGCTGCGGCTCGTGCAGCGCCAGGGCGGCGACGGGAGGCTTCTCCCCGGTGAACTCCGGGAGGTAGGTGGCCTGCTGGTCGGCGTCGCCGTAGGCGGCGATCGCGGTGGCCACGGCGGCGGGGGCCATGATCGAGGTCGCGATGCCCAGGTCACCACGGGCGAGCTCCTCGAGGACGATGGCGGCCGTCACCGCGGAGCGCTCCTCGGCGATGCCCTCGAGCTCGGCTGGCACGCCGACGAGGTGCAGACCCATGTCGGCGGCCGCGCTGCGGACCTCGTCGGGCACGGCGCGCTCGGCGTCGGCGGTGGCGGCCGCGGGGCGGATGACCTCGTCGGCGAGCTCGCGCGCGACGCCCTGGATCATCTGCTGGTCCTCGGAGGGCGTGAGGTCGAAGAGCTGCTTCGGCTTGGCCGTCGCGGCGCGGGTCGGGTCGCCCGAGCCCTTCTTCTTGGCGAAGGCGCGACCGGCTGCGGTCTGCACCTTGAAGCCGGTCACGGCCCCCTTGTAGAGGTACCGCTCGACCTTGGAGCGCACCTCCTTGTCCTTCAGGCCGGGCAGCCCGCCCGCCTTGGCGATGAGCCGCAGGCCAAGTCGCTGGCCCTTGTCGGCCAAGGACATCGATTCGCTGGAAGCCATGTGGGACTACCCCTTCGCGACGTTGCTGAATGGAACGGAAAGTGTTCGATACCGACAGTACCTGCTACACCGCGTATCGGTAAACCGGTGAGTCACTTCGGAGCCCGGTGACCTGCCGCACAGCCGGCCCGGCGGCCGCCGAGCGGCCCCGCCGTCCGGCGCGTGCGTCAGATCACGCCTGCCCCGGACCTGCCGCCATGTCATCCCCCGCAACGGGGCGGTAACCTGCCCGCAACCGGGAGAACCTGCGAGGGACCGCCCGCACACCCAGCACGTGAGAGGGAAACACAGCATGGTCGACGTCGACGCCGCACTTGACGCGTCAGGTCTCACCAACGAGGCCGTCCGCGAGTACGTGAAGCACTGGGCCGAGATCACCCAGCCCGACCGGATTGAGGTGGTGGGCGCTCAGGACGACGACCGTCTCATCGCAGAGGCCCTCGAGGCCGGCGAGCTGCAGCCCGCGGGCGAGGGCCGCTACTACTCGCGCTCGTACTCCAAGGACACCGCGCGCTCCGAGGAGCGCACGATCGTCGCGACGAACGACGAGAAGGACAAGGGTGTCTACAACAACTGGCGTCCCGCTGCGGAGATGAAGGAGAAGCTGACCGAGCTCATGCGCGGTCAGTCCCAGGGCAAGACGATGTACGTCCTGCCCTACCTGATGTCGCCCAAGGGCAACGAGCTGGCCCAGTGGGCCACCGGCGTCGAGCTCACCGACTCGCGCCCCGTCGTGCTGCACATGATCCGCATGTCCCGGGTCGGCGTCGAGCACGTCAACGACCTGCCGGTCCAGGACGACTTCGTCCGCGCCGTCCACGTCACGGGTGACCTCGAGAACCTCGGCCAGGGCACGCCGGACGACAAGCGCTACTTCGTCACCGTCGCCGACGAGCGGATGATCCTGCACTTCGGCTCGTCCTACGGCGGCAACGCGCTGCTCGGCAAGATCGCCCACGGCCTGCGCCAGGGCGCCTACGACGGCTGGGCCACGAAGAAGTTCCTCGCCGAGCAGTACATGCTCATCGGCATCACCGACAAGGAGACCGGCAGGCGGTACCACATCACCGGTGGCTTCCCGAGTGCCTCGGGCAAGACCAACCTCGCGATGATGCTGCCGCCGGACGCCCTCGGCGACCGCTACCAGGTCGACTTCTACGGCGACGACATCGCGTGGCTGTGGGTCGACGAGTCCACCGGCAAGCTCATGGGCATGAACCCGGAGTACGGCGTCTTCGGCGTCGCCAAGGACACCAACGAGACGACCAACCCGACCGCGCTGCACTCCGTGGACCCGGGCACCAAGGTCATCTTCACCAACATCGCCTACAACCCGAAGACCGAAGAGGTCTGGTGGGAGGGCCGCACGCCCGAGCCGCCGGCCGACGTCGACGGCTGGCTCGACTGGAAGGGCGAGGCGATCGCCGACCGCGAGCCGGGCGACACCTCCCCGTGGGCGCACCCCAACAGCCGCTTCACGACCACCCTGGCCAACGTCCCCAACGCGGCCGAGGACTTCGACGAGGCTGCGGGTGTCGAGATCGACGCGATCATCTTCGGTGGTCGCACCCGTGACCGCGAGCCGCTGATCCGCGCGATCACCGACCTGCCAGAGGGCGTCTACGACGGCCTGACGCTGGGCGCCGAGGCCACCGCCGCGGCCGAGGGCGTCGAGGGCCAGCTGCGCTACGACCCGATGTCCAACCGGCCCTTCATGGCCTACGGCGAGGGTGACTACGCGCGCCACTACCTCGACATCATCGGGGCCGCCAAGGACAAGCCGCTCTTCGCGCACGTCAACTGGTTCCAGAAGGACCCGGAGGACGGTCACTACCTGTGGCCCGGCTACCGCGAGAACCTCCGTCCGCTGCTGTGGCTCATGCAGCTCAAGGCGGGCGAGGTCACCGGTCGCCAGACCCCGGTCGGCATCATCCCGACGCAGGAGGAGCTCGAGCTCACCGGCCTCGACCTGCCCCAGGAGGACCTGGACCGCATCCTCGACATCGACGTCCCGCGCTGGCAGCAGGAGATGAGCTTCCGCGAGGCGCACCTCAAGGCCTTCGACCGTCTGCCCGAGGAGATCTGGGAGGCCCACCGCCGCGTGGCCGCCGACCTCGACGCGCAGGCCTGATCGAGCAGAGCACGACGAAGGGCGTCATCCCGCTGGGGTGGCGCCCTTCGTCGACCGCAATCAGGCACGCACCAGAAACTAACGGCGCCATGGACCCTCGGCCTAGCCCCCTCGTAGACTAGGACCCCAGTTCCGGACGCAAGGCTCACCCCAATGGACAGGGCTGGTCCGGCAAACCGCGGAGAATGTCAAAACGCAGGACGATGGAGATCAGTCTTGGAAGAACAGCTCAGCGACTCAGGCAGAAGCAGCACGCCGCTCTCGGTGCTGCAATTCGCTGGAATGGCAGCCCTGCTGGACGAATGCATCATCCGCGATAGCTACAAGGTGCCAGACGTCTTGGTCGACCCCATTCGCCTCACTGAAGCAGGAGACCAACTCCTCGGCGAGTTCACCCAAAGAAACCGCAAGTTCCGGCCAAACGAAGCCAAACTTGCCGTGGCGCTCAAGATTGGCTTCGGCGGCGACCTGTTCATTCATCCTGAAACAGACACCGACTCCCTTCGCGACGGAATTGGCAAAGAGGTGATGGCGGACCGGATCAAGTTTCCGTACGCGTATGGCAGAGACCTTCACGATGCTTGGTGGGAGTCTTTTGAGGGGAAAACAACCCTCACCGCCCACGAGTCTCAAAAGCTCCTAAAAGACCAGCCCAAGGGCGTAGTCCAATATTCCGATACAGTCGTCGGCCCATTCGGGTGTTTTAAGTCGCGCCAACCTCGTGGAAAGACCACGAAACAACGCGCATTCCCGGCGTACAGATGCCCCGACGAACGTTGCCTCAGCGTCCACTGGGCCACGCTCTCGACGGCCGACAATTCGCAAATATCCCGAGCACGGACCGAATTGCATCGAATTCTCAACGCGAAGAGCACGAGCCACTCCCTTTCACCCTTAAATTTTCGTGAAGACATGGCGGCGCATCTGGGCGCATTCGACCTCGAGTCCGCCCCTGGACTAATAGACTTGGTGGCTGATGTGCTCTTGGACGGCGAACTCCGGTCATTGGCGGCCGACTGCGTCCGGTTGCACCTGAGCGATCGGGCCGGGAGGACCGAACTCCAGCGCACTTTCTCGACCGTGTTCGGTGACCCGGAGACCGCGGTGGGGAGCATGCACCGAGCGCAACTCATCTCGATTATCCTGTACTTCACTGATCGCGAGATCGCGAGATCGCTCGATCGACTTGTGGACTCGAACGAAATACCCATCTTGATGAACGAGATTAGAGAGCCTCGAATCGCGCGCTCCCCGGGCCGATCCTCTGCTAGGCCGCAACTGTCCCGAAATGGCTTTCGCATTTCGAAACCGACTCAATCAGCTGCCAGATTGGCGAATCTGTTCAGGATCGTCGCTGAGTCCACCAATGTCGACACTCGAGACCTTGCATTCACGCTTGGATTGCCCGAGGCCACCACCACGCGGGAACTGGAAGCCTATGTTTACGCCAATGCGAGCGACGAACGAATCATCGAACGCGCATTGTTGGGAAGTCGCACCACAGCTGAGGCCTCAGCGCGTCATCTCGGACTTGACCAGTACGCCACCGACCGCACGATACTCGAAGAACGGATCTCTTGGCGCCTAGGCTTCAACGCTGAAGACTCGCACAATCAACTCCATGGCCTAGCGAAAGAGGCCCTGGCCACACTAGCCTCCACCACGCAAGATGGCTCTAGTGAAAACTCCATGAGAGCGTCTATAGCGAACTGCTTCGTAGCAATCGAAGAAGTCCTTCTCTCCAGTTTGAAGTTTTCCGCTTGGGCGCTACTTGATGATCACTACGTGAGCGATTACCCGTTTCGCCTCCACCCTGACCACAACCGCTATTTCGACCTCGACGAGGCGTTGGACCTATCCGGGACGAGAGGGGAGGAGCGGATCTGGCAAAGGATGGACAAGCCTTCGCTGGCAGAACTCGGATCAGCCTACGGTCGCCTAGCCGGACAACTGCGCACCAGCACCCGAGAGGACCATCGGCGACCCCCAGGGCAACTTCCCAATTCCACAACTCGCGCAGGAAGGCCGTTCTTCTTCCCGAACTCGATCCCGTTCACGAACCTCGATGAGTCAAACCGGAACGATCTCCTTAGTGCCTTAATGCAAACCGCGAGAACTGCATGCGATCAAGGTGTCACCGGTGTGCGAAATGCTGGCTTGCACGGCAACACTACATTTCCAACGGTGGAAGATGTCGCCAGTGCGGCCACGAGTCTCGAAAGCATGCTGAACTGCCTATTCAGGACTGGATTGAGCCCTCGGGTCTTCATTCGCACCGGTTCCACCACGGACGCTCTAGAGCGGAAGGTCCTCTTTTTTAGGAATGGCGGCGAGGAAGTTCAGGTGCCAGCCGATTCTTGGGCGGCATCCGCCAAGCTCCCGAGCAACCAGCAGCGGCTAGTCATCCTTCCTGGGGGAAAATTGGGTGATGCAGGCCCCCTGAGGTTCTCACTTCTGCCACAAAGAGGCGATGAAAAGTATTGGTCAGGCTGGCCAAAGAAGATCGAGGGCGAGTCTTTCTCCCAGCACGCTGAGCCCATGGACGCTGATGTGGGCATAGCGGGCTGATACTCACTCCTGCGGCACGAAGGGAGCGTTCCGCCAGCTGCAACAGCATTATGACCGCTAGGCACCACGTCAGCTCAGAGAGACGCTAGAAGTCGCCCGTCGGGCAGCAGGCCTCGAACCGAGCTCGCCGGCAGCGACGAGACGGTCGCGGCGGCCGTGCCAGGGCTTGTCCCACGACATCTGCTCGGGGACGAGGGCCTCGCCGCAGTGGCTGCACGTCTCGCCCCGCGTCGTCTCCCGGCCGCAGTCCTCGTGGATCAGCGCCATGTGACCACCACCGGAGGGCGTGGGCGTGTGCCGCTCTCCCCAGATGGCCAGTTGCTGGAGGACGGGCAGCAGCTCGGCTGCGGCCTCGGTGGCCGCATAGCCCTGCCGGGTCCGGCCGCCGTCGTCGTAGTCCACACGCTCGAGCAGCCCGGCCTCGACCATCGCGCGCAGCCTGCGGCTGAGGACGGCCTCCGAGATGCCGAGGTTGTCGCGCAGGGTGTCGAATCGACCCCGGCCGTGCAGGACGTCACGGATGATGAGCAGGACCCACCCGTCACCGAGGACGTCGAGCGAACGACGGATCGGGCACAGCTCGTCGGACCAGTCGGAGCGAAACGGCATGGGCGGACCTCTCACGGGTGGACTGCTGCCGGCAGCCTAACTTCCCTGACGAAAGTCGTGAAGGTCGGTCAACGAGTCAAGCCCTGCCGCGTTACCGCTGGCAGGGCCTGTTCCGTCTGTCTCAACACAGAGCGCGCCCGTAGGGATTCGAACCCCAAACCTTCTGATCCGTAGTCAGATGCTCTATCCGTTGAGCTACGGGCGCTCGCCGCCGGTGTCCGGCGACAAGTGAAGAGAGTACCTGCTCCCGGCCGCGCGGCGAAATCGACGGACGTCAGGAGGTCTGGGCGCTCTGCTGGCCGCTCGGCTGGTCGTTCGGCAGGGTGCCCTGCTGGCCCATCTGGCCGGGAGCCTGCTGCTGACCCCGCTGACCGGGGACCTGCTGCTGGTTCTGCCCGCCCTGCTGTCCGTGCTGTCCCTGCTGCTGGCCGCCGGGGAAGCCCTGACCACCGCCGGGGCCACCCCCTTCGCGCCCCGTGCTGCCCTGCTCGACGGTCGCGGCCGCGGCGACGGCACCGGCCGAGCTCAGGCCGATCGCGAGGGCCGCAGCGACGGCGGTCTTGCGGCCCCGCCAACGCGGCGGGTTGATGGCCGGCGCGGTCTTGGGCAGCGGCGCGGTCGCCTCGGGGTCGGGCTGGGTCGGGTACTGCTGGGTCATCGGTGCTCCTGGGTCGTGGGAGGTGCTCATGGCTCCACGCTCGGACCGCTCCCTGTGGTGGCGCTGTGGCCGAGCCGTCACCCACCTACGCACCACGAGGACCGTCCGCCGATCCTTCACAGGTGACACACAGCCGACGCATGGGTTCGAAGGGGGGCGAGGGGAGTTGACTGTCCTCATGGCCCAGCGCACCACGCTCCCCCCACTGACCCGAGCGGACGGCTCGCCCGTCCGCGTGCTCGTCGTCGACGACGAGCCCAACCTCACCGAGCTCGTCGCCATGGCGCTGCGCTACGAGGGGTGGGACGTGCGGACGGCCGCGACCGGCACCGAGGCCGTCCGCACGGCGCGGGAGTTCTCCCCCGACGCGGTGGTGCTCGACATGATGCTCCCCGACATCGACGGGCTCGAGATCCTGCGCCGGATGCGTGCGGACGAGCCCGAGGTCCCGGTGCTCTTCCTCACCGCCCGCGACGCGGTCGAGGACCGGGTCGCGGGCCTCACAGCCGGCGGCGACGACTACGTCACCAAGCCCTTCAGCCTCGAGGAGGTCGTCGCCCGGGTGCGGGCGCTGCTGCGACGCACCGCCGTCGTCGCGACAGAGTCCTCCTCGCTCCTCGTCGTCGGCGACCTCACCCTCGACGAGGACAGCCACGAGGTCATCCGCGGGGGCGACGAGATCTCGCTGACCTCCACGGAGTTCGAGCTGCTGCGCTACCTCATGCGCAACCCCAAGCGGGTGCTGTCCAAGGTGCAGATCCTCGATCGGGTGTGGAACTACGACTTCGGCGGGCAGGCCAACGTCGTCGAGCTCTACGTCTCCTACCTCCGCAAGAAGATCGACGCCGGGCGCGACCCGATGATCCACACGATGCGCGGCGCCGGCTACGTCCTCAAGCCGGCGAAGTGACCTCCCTCCGCCGTCCGTCGACCTGGACGCTGCGGGCCAAGCTCGTCGCGTCGGTCGTCCTGCTCTTCCTCGCCGTCACCGTCGTCATGGCAACCCTGACGAGCCTCGCCGCGCGGCAGTACCTCACCCAGCAGGTCGACGACGACCTGATGAGCGCCTCCGAGCGGTTCGTCGGCGCGATCGACGGGACCCAGCCGCCCGGGCCCGGCTCCGGGCTGCGCGGCGGGCCTCCCGCCGGCAGCGGCAACGCCGTGCTCCACCTCGTGCTGCGCGACGGCGAGGTCGCCGTCGACGAGCGCGGCAACGACCTCAACTACGCGGTCAACACCGCGGGCCGCAACGACACCCTCGACGAGGCGCAGGTCGCCGAGCTCAACGCCGCCGGCCTGAGCAGCCGTCCGCGGACCGTCGACCTCGGCGACGACATCGGCACCTACCGGCTCGTCTCCGTGCGCACGGCCGACGGGTGGACCGCGATCACCGGGGTCCCCGTCGACCCCATCGGTCGCACCGTCGGCGCCATCGTCCTCATCGTCGCCGGCTCGAGCCTCGTCGGGCTGGTCGGCGTCTGGGCCGGCGGGACCTACCTCGTGCGGCGCAACCTCCAACCCCTCGAGCGCGTCGCCGGCACCGCCCGCCGCGTCTCCGAGCTGGAGCTCGGGTCGGGCGAGGTGACGCTCGTCGAGCGGGTGCCGGACGTCGACCCGGGCACCGAGGTCGGCCAGGTCGGGCTGGCGCTCAACGGCCTGCTCGACAACGTCGACGGTGCGCTCCGCGCCCGGCAGCAGTCCGAGATGCGGGTGCGCCAGTTCGTCGCCGACGCCAGCCACGAGCTGCGCACCCCCCTCGCCTCCATCCGCGGCTACGCCGAGCTGAGCCGCCGCGAGACCGCACCGGTCCCGCCCGGTGTCACGCACGCGCTCTCCCGCGTGGAGTCCGAGGCCCTGCGGATGCAGGGGCTCGTCGAGGACCTCCTGCTCCTCGCGCGTCTCGACACCGGCCGCCCCCTCGAGCGCGAGGCCGTCGACCTCACGGTGCTCGCCATCGACGTCACCGGTGACGCCCGCGCCGTCTCCCCCGACCATCGGTGGGTCCTCGATCTGCCGCCCGAGCCGGTCGAGGTCATCGGCGACCGGGCCCGCCTCCACCAGGTCTTCGCCAACCTCCTGGCCAATGCACGCACCCACACGCCGGCCGGGACGACGGTGCGGGTCTCCCTCCGCCTCGACGAAGGGGGACGACGTGCCGTCATCGAGGTGGCCGACGACGGCCCCGGCATCCCCGAGGCATTGCTGCCCGACGTCTTCGAGAGGTTCACCCGCGGGGACGGATCGCGACAGCGTGCCTCCGGCAGCACCGGCCTCGGGCTGTCGATCGTCTCCGCCGTGGCCGGCGCCCACGGCGGAGAGGTCCACGTGCGGTCGCAGCCGGGGCACACCGTCTTCACGGTGACGCTGCCCGTCAGCTGATCTCACACGACGGCCAACGGCGGGCCACAGCCTCCCCACAGGGCCCGGCCGGAGCGTTGCGGTCATGGACACGATGACCCTGGCCCCGCCCCCTTCGCCCGCCTCACCACCTGCCCCCCGCACGGCCGCCGGCGCGACCTCGCGCTGGGCACGACTGCTGCGCGGCCCGCACGGGGACCCCGCCTGGGCCCGACCGGCACTGGTGGGGCTGCTCGTGGCCACCGGCGCCCTCTACCTGTGGAACCTCACCGCGAGCGGCTGGGCCAACTCCTTCTACTCCGCTGCCGCACAGGCCGGCTCGCAGAGCTGGACCGCGATGTTCTACGGCTCGTCCGACGCGGCCAATGCGATCACCGTCGACAAGCCCCCCGCCTCGCTGTGGGTCATGGCCCTGTCGGTGCGTCTGCTCGGGCTCAACTCCTTCGCGATCCTCGCCCCGCAGGTGCTCATGGGGGTCGCCAGCGTCGGCCTGGTCCACGCCAGCGTCAAGCGGCACTGGGGCGCAGCCGCCGGTTTGCTCGCCGGCGCGGTACTCGCCCTGACGCCCGTCGCGGTGCTGATGTTTCGCTTCAACAACCCCGACGCGCTGCTCGTCCTGCTCATGACCGCCGCGGCGTGGGCGACCGTGCACGCGGTGGAGCGTGGCTCGACCCGGTGGTTCGTCCTCGTCGGAGTCCTCGCCGGCCTGGGCTTCCTCACCAAGACCCTGCAGGTGCTGCTCGTCGTCCCCGGCCTCGGCCTCGCCTTCGTCGTCGCCGCCCGCACCACCCTGCGACGACGCCTCGTCGGTGCGGTCGCCGGCAGCGTCGCCGCGCTCGTGTCCGCCGGGTGGTGGGTCGCGATCGTCGAGCTGGTCCCGGCGAGCATGCGGCCCTACGTCGGCGGCAGCCAGACCAACTCCTTCCTCGAGCTGACCTTCGGCTACAACCAACTGGGCCGCATCAACGGCAACGAGACCGGGTCGGTCGGCGGGGGCAACGGCTGGGGCGAGACCGGCATCCTGCGGATGTTCAGCACGTCGATCGGCGGCCAGATCTCGTGGCTCATCCCCTCCGCGCTCGTCCTGCTCGCCGTCGGCCTGTGGCTGCGCGGTCGAGCCCCCCGCACGGACCTGCGCCGCGCCGCCTACATCGCCTGGGGCGGCTGGTTGGTCGTCACGATGCTCACCTTCTCCTTCATGGCCGGCATCTTCCACGAGTACTACACCGTCGCCCTCGCCCCTGCTGTGGCGGTCCTCGTCGGCGCCGGCGCTGTCGAGGCCTGGGAGCGCCGGGAGCAGTCCATCGGGTCGGTGACCCTCGCGGTGGCCACGGCGACCGCCGCAGTGTGGGGATTCATCCTGCTCAGCCGCACCACCGAGTACGGCTGGCTGCGTGTCGCGGTCCTCGCCGTCGGCCTCGCGGCCGCTCTCCTGCTGCTCGTCATCGCCCGGGTCCACCGCCGGGCCGTCGCCGTCATCGCCGCCGCAGCGGTCCTCGCCGGCCTCGCCGGGCCCGCGGCCTACAGCGCGACGACCCTCGCGGAGGGCCACACCGGCTCGATCGTCACGGCAGGACCGTCGACCGGCGGGCCCGGTGGCGGAGGAGGCCCCGGTGACGGGGGCATGGGCGGCGGACGCGGCACACCACCCCAGGCCGGAGGTGGCACCACCACCGCACCGCAGGGGGCGGGCGGCCCCGGGACCGGCGGGGGGACCGGGACCGCACCCCAGGGCCGCGGCGGCGGGATGGGCGGCCTCCTCGATGCGAGCACCCCGAGCACCGAGGTCGTCGCCGCCCTCTCCGAGGACGCAGACTCCTATCGCTGGGTCGCCGCAGCCGTCGGCTCGCAAAATGCTGCCGGCCTGCAGCTGGGCACCGAGCTGCCCGTCATGGCCATCGGCGGCTTCAACGGCTCCGACCCCTCCCCGACGCTCGAGCAGTTCCAGCAGTACGTCGAGGACGGCGACATCCACTACCTCGTCGCCGGCGGCGGCATGGGTGGCGGCATGGGCGGATCGGGCAGCAGCTCGCAGATCACGACCTGGGTCCAGGCCAACTTCACGGAGGTGACGATCGGCGGTACGACCTTCTACGACCTCACCCAGCCGATCAAGTCGTCGACCACGTCGACCTCGACGGGGGGCACGACCGATGTCTGAGGTGACCATGACCCGGGGCCCCGTCCTCGATCTCGTCGTCCCCGTCCACAACGAGCAGCACACGCTCGCCGCGTGCGTGCGCCGGCTCCACGAACACCTGACCGCGACCTTCCCCTACCCCTTCCGGATCACCGTCGCCGACAACGCGAGCACCGACGACACCCCGCTCGTCGCCGCGGCCCTCGCCCGCGACCTGCCGGCCGTCGCGGTGGTCCGGCTCGAGGCCAAGGGGCGCGGCCGCGCCCTCAAGCAGGTCTGGCTCGCCTCGGAGGCACCGGTGCTCGCCTACACCGACGTCGACCTGTCGACCGACCTCGACGCCCTGTGGCCGCTCGTGGCGCCCCTGATGTCCGGCCACTCCGATATGGCGATCGGCACCCGGCTCCACCAGGACAGCCGGGTCGTGCGCGGGGTGCAGCGCGAGTTCATCTCCCGCGCCTACAACGTCGTGCTGCGGGCCGCACTCGGTGCGCGCTTCTCCGACGCGCAGTGTGGCTTCAAGGCCATCCGCGGCGACGTCGCCCGCGAGTTGCTGCCGCTCGTCGAGGACCCCACGTGGTTCTTCGACACCGAGCTGCTCGTCATCGCCGAGCGCTGCGGGCTGAGGATCCACGAGGTGCCCGTCGACTGGTGGGACGACCCGGACAGCCGCGTCGACGTCGTCGGGACCGCGACCGACGACCTGCGGGGCGTCTGGCGCATGCAGCGCACCTTCGCAGCAGGGGTGCTGCCCGTCGAGGACATCCGGCAGCGCATGGGGCGGATCCCCCCTTCGTCGGGGGTCGGCGCCCACGTCGTCCGCTTCGGCGTGGTGGGGGTCGCCTCGACGCTGCTGCACCTCGGCCTCTTCGCGCTGCTGGCCACAGCCGTCGGGCTGGGCTCGCAGACGGCCAACGTCGCCGCGCTGCTCGTCGCGACCGTCGCCAACACCTGGGCCAACCGTCGATGGACCTTCGGCATCCGCGGGAGCGCAGGCAGCCTGCGTCACCAGCTGCAGGGGCTGCTCGTCTTCGGCGGGACGTGGGCGATGACCTCGGGCGCGCTCGGGCTGCTCCACGCTGCCTGGCCGGCCACGCCCGTCGCGGTCGAGACGCTCGTCATCGGGGTCGCCAACATCGCGGCGACCGTCGTCAAGTTCGTCGCGATGCGCTCGTGGATCTTCGCCGACCGGAGCGATCCCGACCTGCCGGTGGGCTCCGTCGACGCCACGGCCGAAGGGGGGTCCGACCACCGCGAGGTGGAGGTCGCCCGCTGAGCCCACCCTGGCCGCGGCCATGATGGAGGCATGGCCCACGACCCGTACCGGCGCCTCGCGCCGCGGACTGCCGAGGACCTGCGAGCGGTGGAGGACCGGCCCCCGAGATGGTGGGCCGAGGCCCGTCGGGCCGTGGGCTACGGGGCCGGGGCCTTCGCCTTCTTCTCCGGTGTCTTCCTCTTCTCCCTCACCGGGTGGTTGCGCTACAGCCCGGCGTCGAGCGACACCATCGAGGCCGACACCGCGTGGGTGGCGATCCTCGCCGTCGGGTGCGGCTTCATGTGGCCCTTCCTGCTCCTGTCCACGGAGCGCGACGACCACGGCTACCCGCGACGCAACCTCACGAGCATCCTCCTGCCTGCGCTGCTCGTGGTCAGCGCCATCGGTGCCGCCGCGGTGATGGGATGGTCCCTGCTCATGGACGGGCGAGCTCCGACGGACTCGGTCCTGATGACGATCACGTCGGACCCGATCTCGCTGCTCACCGTCGTCGCAGCGCTCGTCGCGACGCACGCGTGGTGCATCACCTGCGTGCTCGGCTTCGTGCGTCCCGGCTGCCTGCGGCTGGGCCTCGGCCTGCCGACGTGGTTCGTCGTCGCGGGGCTGTGCTTCTGGCGTGGGGTGGTGTCCTTCGAGGAGCCGCCCTCCGCCGCCCGGGCACTCGTCTGGGCCGTCGTCGCGGGTCTCGGCCTCGCTGCGCTCGCGCTCCTGGCCCTGGTCGACGAGACCTGGGGCGAGCCGTCGACCCGGGCGTGGAGATGACGAGACCCCGGCCGCACGTGGCGACCGGGGTCTCGTCCGCTGGCGGAGGCGGAGGGATTTGAACCCTCGATGGGCGGTTAGCCCAAACCGCATTAGCAGTGCGGCGCCATAGACCGGACTAGGCGACGCCTCCAGACAACCCGGACAGAGTATCTGCCGGGTGCGCAGCGCTCCAACTCGGGTGGGCGACAGGTCGCCCACCCGGCCGTCAGCCGCAGATGTCCTGGTCGGCCGTGCGGCTCTTGACCGCCGTCGGCGCCGGCGGTGCCGTCACCGAGTGCGACGGCAGGGGGTCTGTGCCCTCCCGGTTGGGGACCTCACGGGCGGGGTCGGCCCCGGCGCCGATGACGAGACGGGTGGCCCCCTTCGTCAGCTGGGGGTCGACCTTGAGCTTGGCGCCCGGGTAGGCGGCGGCCACGGTCCGCGCGGAGGCGGTGTCACCGCGCGCGTGGTGGACGACGACGCCCGTCACCGAGGAGGTCGGGGCGACGTCGGCGATCTGGACGCCGAAGCCCTGCACCTCGAGAGCAGCCGCCTCCTGCGCCGCCAGCCCGGTCACGCCGGTGTCGTTGACGACGCTGACGGTGATCTCCGACGGTGCGACCGTGGGCTTCGGCGCGGCCTTGGTCTCGCGCTTGGCCCCGGGCAGCGCCGTGTCGTTGCGGACGGCGGCCCACAGCTCGTCGGAGGCCTCGGTGCGCCACTGCACCCGGTTGGTGTCGGCGGGGTAGGGCTCGGTCGGCACGGTGACGAAGACGAGCTCTCCCGTCCCCAGGTCCCTGAGGCTCGAGGCGATCGAGGTGAGCCGGGTCAGGCTGAGGTCCTCGTCTGCCGTCATGGACTTCGTGGCCGCGTCGAGGAATCGGTACAGCCGGTCCGGGCGCAGGAGCAGGGAGGTCTTCGTCGCCTCCTGGGCCATCGACGACATGAAGACCTGCTGGCGCTCGATGCGCTGCAGGTCCGAGCCGTCCCCCAGGGTCTTGCGCATGCGCACGTACCCGAGAGCCTCCTTGCCGTCGAGGCGCTGGCGACCGGCCGGCAGGTCGATCTGGGCGTCCGCGTCGGACACCGGCTTGGGCAGGCACACGTCGACGCCCCCCAGGCCGTCGACCATCGACTGGAACCCGCTGAAGTCGACGACTGCGACGTGGTCGATGTAGATCCCCGTCAGTCCCTCGAGCGTCTTGACCGTGCAGGCCGGACCGCCCTGGTTGAAGTTGTCGTTCCACCGACGCACCTCGCCGTTGGCGACGGTGGACTTGGGATCGGCGCAGTCCGTCGGTGCCTGCGTCATCGAGTCCCGCGGGATCGAGATGACATAGGCGGACTCACGGTCCGCGGAGATGTGCACGAGCAGGTTGGTGTCGGATCGCGCCCCGCCCTCGGCTGTCCCCGTGCCGTACTCGGTCGTGCCGAGCCCCTCGCGGGTGTCGGACCCGATGACCAGGATGTTGAGTGCGCCGTCGACGTCGTCGGGACGTTCGGCCGACCCGTGCGCGATGTCGACGCGCGAGATGTTGTTGCCGAGGTGCATCGTGACACCGAGCCCGGCGGCGACGACGAGCGCCGCCCCCGCACCCGTCACCTTCAGAGCCCGGCGTCGCAGCCGCGCGCGCCGGGCGAGGCGGTGCTCGCGGCGGGCAGCTCGAGTGGTGCCGCCGGTGTGGCGCTCGGCCCGGGTGGCACCCACGGGGGTGGTCACCCGGTCGCGCCGGCGGGGCCGTCTCCTCGGAGCCCCGCGCCGGTTGGCGGGGGGCTGGTACTGGGCGCCGTCGTCCTCCATCGGGGGGACACACTAGCCGCACATGCCGAAGGCCCCCACCATCTGGTGGGGGCCTTCGAGGGTGCGCGGTGAGATCACCGCATCACTGGTGCGTCGTCTCAGACGGGACGGACGCGCTCAGCCTGCGGGCCCTTCGGGCCCTGGGTGATCTCGAACTCGACGCGCTGCGCCTCGTCGAGCGACCGGTAGCCGGTCGTGTCGATCGCGGAGTAGTGAACGAACACGTCGGGGCCGCCGCCGTCCTGGGCGATGAAGCCAAAGCCCTTCTCAGCGTTGAACCACTTAACGGTGCCCTGTGCCATGGGGTGAATCTTCTTTCCTGTTGAACAATCCGGGCCCGCAGGTCGCGGTCCCTTGTGCAAGCTGCAAAGCTCCCCTCGGCAGGGGTACACGCCCCTGGTAACACTGTGAGCCCGGCGTGGCGGCCGACCCCATTCGCATCATGCGAGAAGTTCTGTACTGCAACTACGAGAGCGACGCTACCAGCAAACCTCTGCGGGAGCATGGTCACGCACGCGGGAAGGTGCGGACGGCCGCCTGGCCGTCACCCCGCGAGCCGGTGCACCTCGTCGATCGCATCGACGTAGCCGCGCACCCCACGCCCGACGACCTCTGCGCTCGCCACGTCGGCGAGGTAGGAGAAGGCACGGAAGGGCTCACGCGCTCGGATGTCCGAGATGTGCACCTCGATGACCGGTCCGGCGACCGCGGCCAGTGCGTCCCGGATCGCCACGGAGGTGTGCGTCCAGCCGCCGGCGTTGACGACGAGCCCGATGGCGCTGCGGCGCACCTCGTGGATCGCGTCGATCATGACGCCCTCGTGGTTGGTCTGGCGGAAGTCGAGATGCCACCCCAGCGCGTCGGTGCGCGCCCGGCACAGGGCCTCGACGTCGGCGAGCGTCTCGTGGCCGTAGACCTCGGGCTCACGCTCGCCGAGCAGATTGAGGTTGGGTCCGTTGAGCACCACGAGGGCGGGCCGGGATGTCATGCGGAGGGCGTGGGATTCGAACCCACGATGACGTTGCCGCCATAGCGGTTTTCAAGACCGCCGCACTAGGCCACTATGCGAGCCCTCCTCGCCTGCCGCGCGGCAGGCGAGTCCACGGTAGGCCATGATGAGTGTGGGTAGTGTCGGGGTGAGCCGACCACCAGATCGAAAGGACTCCCATGTCGAAGATCTCCTTCCTCCTCGGTGCCGCCGCCGGGTACGTGCTCGGGGCCAGGGCTGGCCGTCAGCGCTACGAGCAGATCCGCTCCGGCGCCGCCAAGGCCTGGCAGTCGCAGCCGGTGCAGCAGCAGGTCGCGACCGCGAAGCACGCCGCCAAGACGAAGGCCGCCCCTGCCGCGCTCGATGCCGTGAGCAGCGCAGCCTCCGTCGCCGGCGACAAGATGCGCGAGGGCGCCAGCAAGATCACGGGCGACCCGTCGCGCGACGTCCCGAGCGGCGTCGCGGCGGACACGCAGGGCCCGTCGACCTACCCGCTCGGCGACGGCCCGACGCCCGCCTGACCCTTCGAGACGGTCGCTGCGCGACCTCCGGGTCCTGAGGAGGGAGTCCGCGCAGCGGGCGAGTGTCTCGAAGGGCAGGGCCCGTGGCGACACGACGAAGGGAGGGGACCCACCGGTCATCGGTGGGTCCCCTCCCTTCGAGGCTCGCTGGCGCTCGCACCTCAGGGCCCGGCGAGCGGACTCAGATGAAGAGCGCCGGGTCCGCGTAGAGCAGCTCCTGCGGCGAGCGGCCCGTGGTGTCCTCGAGCGCCGGGAACCGGTACTGCGCCGGGATGCCCGTGGCGACGGCGCCGGTCGGGACGTCCTTGACGACGACCGAGTTGGCCCCGACCTTGACATTGCTGCCGACGTGCACGTCGCCGAGGATCTTGGCCCCGGCGCCGACCATGACCTTGTCCCCCAGCGTCGGGTGACGCTTGACCCGCTTGCCGGAGGTGCCGCCGAGCGTCACGCCGTGGAAGAGCATGACGTCGTCTCCAACAACCGCCGTCTCGCCGATGACCACACCCATGCCGTGGTCGATGAAGAAGCGGCGCCCGATGTGCGCACCCGGGTGGATCTCGATCCCCGTGAAGGAGCGCGAGAGGTAGGCGAGCACACGCGCGGGCCACTTGCCGCCGGGACGCACCCACCAGCGGTGGGCGATGCGGTGCAGCCAGATGGCGTGCAGCCCGGCAGAGGTCAGGAGCACGACCCACCGCGAGGTCGCGGCGGGGTCGCGCTCCATGGCCGCGGCGAGATCCTCACGGATCGTGGCGCGGATCGGCAGGTGGGCGGCCACGGTCAGTCGAGGAGCCCTTCGAAGAGCGGGGTGGAGAGGTATCGCTCGCCGAAGCTCGGGATGATGACGACGATCGTCTTGCCGGCATTCTCCGGCCTGCGGGCCACCTGGTCAGCCGCCGCAAGGGCGGCGCCGGAGGAGATGCCGACGAGCAGACCCTCGTCGGTGGCCGATCGACGCGCCCAGTCCATAGCCGTCGGGGCGTCGATGTCGATGACCTCGTCGTAGATCTCGGTGTCGAGGATGTCGGGCACGAAGTTGGCGCCCAGTCCCTGGATCTTGTGCGGGCCGGGGGCGCCCCCGTTGAGGATCGGGGACTCGGCCGGCTCGACCGCGATGATCTGGACGTCCGACTTCTGCGAGCGCAGGTAGCGTCCGGCGCCGGTGATGGTGCCGCCGGTGCCGATGCCGGAGATGAGGATGTCGACCTCACCGTCGGTGTCCTCCCAGATCTCCGGACCCGTGGTCCTCTCGTGGATGGCCGGGTTCGCGGCGTTGGCGAACTGCTTGGCCTGGACGGCGCCGCGCTCGGCGGCGATCTCCTCGGCCTTCTCGACCGCACCCTTCATGCCCTTGGCGCCCTCGGTGAGGACGAGCTCAGCACCGTAGGCGCGCAGGAGCGCACGGCGCTCCTTGGACATCGTCTCCGGCATGGCCAGGACGACGTTGTAACCGCGGGCCGCGCCGACCATCGCGAGCGCGATGCCCGTGTTGCCCGAGGTCGCCTCGACGATCGTGCCGCCCGGCTTGAGCTCACCGGAGGCCTCGGCTGCGTCGATGATCGCGGCACCGATGCGGTCCTTGACCGAGTTGGCCGGGTTGTAGAACTCGAGCTTCGCGGCGACTGTCGCCTCGGACTCGATGATGCGGTTGATCCGCACGAGCGGGGTGCGGCCGACGAGCTTGGTGGCGTCTTCATAGATGGGCAACGCGGGTCCTTCCCTCGGAGTCGAGTGCCGCGATGAGTGCGGCGGGCACGTCCGCGACAACGAACGCGACGTTATGGATATTCCAACACCGCGTTATCTGTCGGTGCAAGCGGGTCTCACCGCCGCCGGGCGAAGGGGGCACACCCCCTTCGTCCGAGGCCGCGACGGGGGCGGTGAGGGTACCCTCAGGTGACGAGTGACGCACCTCTGCGGTGCTGTCGACACAGGGGTCGAGTCCTAGACTCGGACCCATGTCTGCCCTCCAGATCGTCGCGATCATCCTCGGGGTCGGGATCACCATCGTCGGATGGGGCCTGCTCGCTCGAGCCGTCAAGCACTTCGTCACCGTCTTCAAGCTCGGAGCGTCGACGCCGGCCAAGGAGCGCACCGGCCAGCCCGGCGCGCGCACGGCGACGCTGCTGCGGGAGTTCCTCGGCCACACCCGCATGTCGCGGCTGCCCATCGTGGCGATCGCCCACTGGGTCACGATGATCTCCTTCGGGGTCCTCTTCCTGACCCTGGTGCAGGCGACCTTCCAGCTCTTCGACCCGCACTTCGTGCTGCCGCTCATCGGCCACTTCTTCGTCTACGAGTGGATCACCGAGCTCTTCGCGATGACGGGCATCGTCACGATCGTCATGCTCATGGTCATCCGGCAGCGGAGCCACCCGCGCTCGGCCGCCGGTGACGAGGGCCGCAAGTCCCGCTTCTTCGGCTCGACCTTCTGGCAGGCCTACTACGTCGAGCTGACCATCCTCGGCGTCGGCATCTGCATCGCCCTGCTGCGCGGCCTGGAGCGGGCGCTCCTGCTCAACACCGGTGAGACCGACCACGCGTCGCTGCTGCACTTCCCGCTGACCGGCTGGCTCGGCTCGCTCTTCTCGGGCATGTCCGTCGGGGCGCTCGAGGCGGGCATCGTCGTCGTCGCGCTGATCAAGCTGCTCATCTCGTACGCCTGGATGATCACCATCTCGATCAACCCGACGATGGGTGTCGCGTGGCACCGCTTCCTCGCCTTCTTCAACATCTACTTCAAGCGTCACGCCGACGGCCGTACCTCCCTGGGTGAGCTGCAGCCGATGCTCGTCGACGGCAAGCCCTTCTCCATGGAGGTCATGGAGGAGATGGAGGAGGACTCGACCCTCGGCGTCGGCAAGGTCGAGGACTTCACGTGGAAGGGCCTGCTCGACTTCTCCACGTGCACCGAGTGCGGCCGCTGCCAGAGCCAGTGCCCCGCCTGGAACACCGAGAAGCCCCTCTCCCCCAAGCTGCTCATGATGACGCTGCGCGACCACGCGCACGCCAAGGCGCCCTACCTCGCTGCGGCACAGGGCGTCTCGGGCGTCTACACCCCGGCGAGCGCAGCGAAGGGCCAGACCGCCGACGGTGCCGTCGCCTTCGGTGGCGCCGAGGCCGTCCAGGCCGAGGGCGCCGTCGCGACGGCCGAGCCGGACGCGATCAACTGGGGCGAGATGTCGCTCGTCGGCCAGACCGGGTACGACATCGACCACCCGCTGTCGGCCTACAACCCGCACGGCCCCGATGCGGTCATCGACGAGGACGTCCTGTGGTCGTGCACCACCTGTGGCGCCTGCGTCGAGCAGTGCCCCGTCGACATCGAGCACGTCGACCACATCGTCGACATGCGGCGCTACCAGAACCTCATCGAGTCGGCCTTCCCGAGCGAGCTCGGCGGCCTCTTCAAGAAGCTCGAGTCCAAGGGCAACCCGTGGGGCATGGGCGCCAAGGCGCGCATGGACTGGGCGAAGGACCTCCCCTTCACCGTCAAGGTGCTCGGCGAGGACGTCGGGTCGGCCGACGACGTCGACTACCTCTTCTGGGTCGGCTGCGCCGGCGCCTACGAGGACCGCGCCAAGAAGACGACGCGCGCCGTGGCCGAGCTCTTCGACCACGCCGGCGTGGACTTCGCGGTCCTCGGCAACGGCGAGACCTGCACCGGTGACTCCGCCCGCCGCGCGGGCAACGAGGTGCTCTTCCAGATGCTCGCGGAGCAAAACGTCGAGACGCTCAACGAGCTCGGCGCGACGAAGATCGTCGTCACGTGCGCGCACTGCTTCAACACGATCAAGAACGAGTACCCGCAGCTCGGCGGCAAGTACGAGGTGCTGCACCACACGCAGCTGCTCAACCGCCTCGTCCGCGAGAAGAAGATCGTCCCGGTCAACCGCCCCGAGGGCCCGCGCAAGTCGAGCCTGAAGGACGTCGCGTCGTCCGCGCCGTCGGTGACCTACCACGACCCGTGCTACCTGGGTCGTCACAACAACGTCTACGCCCCGCCGCGTGAGCTCATCTCGGCCCTGCCGGGTGTCGAGCTCAAGGAGATGGAGCGGACCAAGGAGAAGTCCTTCTGCTGCGGCGCCGGTGGTGCCCGCATGTGGATGGAGGAGCAGCTCGGCTCGCGGATCAACCTCAACCGCACCGAGGAGGCCATCGCGACCGGCGCCGACCGGATCGCCGTGGGCTGCCCCTTCTGCCGCGTCATGCTCAGCGACGGCCTGACGGCCAAGCAGTCCGAGGGTGCGTCCGAGGACATCGAGGTCGTCGACGTGGCCCAGATGCTGCTCGCGTCGGTCAAGGAGGCGGTCGTCCCCGCGAAGGGCGGCACCACCGAGGCGCAGGAGCAGGCCGAGGCCGAGCCCAAGACCGCCGTCCCCGCGCCCACCGAGGGTGAGGGAGCGAAGGGGGCGACCCCCGCCGCTCCGAGCGAGGCCGAGACCGCGCAGACCGCTGCCGCGGTCGAGGAGGCCGGCGAGGACCCGCAGGCCGTCGCCGGTCGCGAGACCGCTGCGGACAAGAACGCCGCTCCCTCGTGGGAGACCGGCGCTGCCGTGGGTGCTGGTGGGGCCGCAGCCGGTGCTGGTGCGGCCGCCACCGACTCGTCCCCTGCGGACAAGAACGCCGCTCCGTCGTGGGAGACCGGCTCGGCTGCCGAGAAGAACGCCGCCCCCTCCTGGGAGACCGGGACCCCGGCTGCCGCCCCGGCTGCTGAGGAGCCGAAGGCCGAGGCCACCGCTGCGGACAAGAACGCCGCTCCGTCCTGGGAGACCGGCGCTCCGACTGCCGCCCCGGCTGCTGAGGAGCCGAAGGCCGAGGCCACCGCTGCGGACAAGAACGCCGCTCCGTCCTGGGAGACCGGCTCGGCTGCGGAGAAGAACGCCGCCCCCTCCTGGGAGACCGGGGCCCCGGCTGCCGCCCCGGCTGCTGAGGAGCCGAAGGCGGAGGCACCTGCGGCCGAGGCACCTGCTGCTGACGACTCGGTCGCCAGCAAGAACGCCGCCCCCTCGTGGGAGACCGGCTCGGTCGCGGAGAAGAACGCCGCTCCCTCCTGGGAGACCGGCGCCCCTGCCGCTGCCCCGGCTGCCGAGGCACCCGCCGCCGAGGAGCCCCAGGCTGAGGAGCCCAAGGCTGAGGAGCCGAAGGCGGAGGCCTCCGCGCCTGCTGAGGCTCCTGCCCCCGCGGCGAGCGGTGGCGGGGATCTCGCGAGCAAGAACGCCGCTCCCTCCTGGGAGACCGGCGCTCCTGCCGCCGCCCCGGCTGCCGAGGCGCCCGCCGCCGAGGAGCCCAAGGCCCAGGCACCCGCGGCAGAGGCCCCTGCCGAGCCGGAGGTCACCGAGGCCCCTGCGGCCGAGGCGCCCACCACTCAGGTCGAGGAGCCCCGGGCGCCTGCAGCCGCGGAGCCCACCCCGCAGGCCGCCGCACCGCCAGCGGCACCGGCCGGCGACAGCGACCTGGCCCGCAAGAACGCTGCTCCCTCGTGGGAGACGGGCGCGGCCGCTCCGGCTGCCGCTGCGGCACCTGCTGCTGAGGCTCCCGCGGCCGAGGCTCCTGAGCCCGCAGTCGACGAGCCGCAGGCCGAGCAGGTCGCCGAGGCCCCCGCAGCCGAGCAGGCCACCGAAGCACCGCAGGCCGAGACGCCTGTCGCCGAGGAGCCTGCACAGCCCGAGGCCGCTCCCGAGTCCCAGGCGAAGGAGCCCCAGGCGGAGGAGCCCCAGGCCGAAGAGGCGAAGGCCGAGCCGCCCGCTGCCGACACCCCCACTCCCCCGGCCGCCGACACCGGCGACCTGTCGGAGCTCGCGAAGAAGAACGCGAATCCGTCCTGGGAGTGACCTCAGCACGACCCACGACGAGGGGGCTGCGCACACGGTGCGCAGCCCCCTTCGTCATGCCGGGAGCACCTGACCCCCGCTCCCGCACGGGGCCACCTGTCATGCTCCTGAGATGGAGTGGACGACGCACCCGGTGACCCCGGGCCGGTTCGAGGACTTCGCCGACGTCATCAACCCCAAGCGGCGCGAGGGCCACTGCTGGTGCCTGTCGCACCGCCTGACCGGACCGCAGATCGACGAGCTCGGTGAGGGCGGCCGCGAGCAGGCCGCCCGGCGGCTGTGCGATCGCGAGGTCCCTCCGGGGGTCGTCACCTACCGCGACGGCACCCCGGTCGGTTGGTGCAACATCGGCGCCCGCACCGACATCCCACGGCTCGTCCGGTCGACGAAGATCCACCCCGTCGACGACGTGCCGGTCTGGAGCATCATCTGCGTCGTCGTCCGCGGCGGGCACCGTCGGCAGGGGTGACGCGGCACCTCGTCGAGGGTGCTGTGGACTTCGCCGCCGCGCACGGGGCACCAGCCGTCGAGGCCTACCCCGTCGATCCGGGGGAGCGGCGGATGGACCTGACGATGGCCTTCGTCGGGACGCGCTCGATGTTCGAGGCAGCGGGGTTCACGACCATCGGCACGACGGAGGCCGTCGCCTCGAAGATGCCGCGGCTCGTCATGCGCCGGACGTTGGCCTGATCGGTCCCCAGCCCGGCAGCAGTTGAGTCCCCGATAGTGGATGCTCCTATTGGTGTCAAGCTGTGGAATCCGCCCCGAGCTGGGCTAGTAGAGCTGTTGCGCGTTGCTCGAGTTCGGGGTCTGTTCGGGTGCCGATCTCGAGGCGGCGCAGGCGCTGGTATGGGACGTCGAGGGTTGCTGCCATGCGCAGCAGGACGATGCGGTGCAGGGCGTTGTTCGCGTGGCGGTTGCCGCCTCGCGAAAGTCGGTGTCGGACACGTTGCCCGGAGGAGGCGGGGATCGGTGCCACGCCGGCCAGCGCGGCGAAGGCGGCCTTCGACACGAGGCGCTCGGGGTTGTCGCCGGCCGCGGACAGCAGCGTGGCAGCGGTCACGACTCCTACGCCGTTGAGGGACAGCAGTCGCGGGTTCACCGAGTGCACCAAGACCTCGAGTTGGTCATCGATCGCGGTGATCTCAGCGCTCAGAGCAGAGCACCTCATCGCGAGGCGCTTCAGGCTCACGCGAGCCACGCGCGCCGGGTCCAAGCCACTGGGGCCGGGCCGGCTGCGAGTGAGGGTGTCGATGAGTTTGTTGCCGCTCATCGAGCGATACGCGGTGCGCACCGGCTCGGGGGAGGTGACCAGGAGCGCTTGGATCTGGTTGATCGCCTGAGTTCTGGCCTTGACTGCTGAGCGTCGCTCGCTCATCAAGATCCGCAGCGACTCCACCTGCCCGTCGCCGCTCTTGGGGACCGTCGTGTCGGTGCCCGCAAGTACGGACATCGCGGCCTGGCGGGCGTCGATGGGATCGGACTTGCCGCGCAGGCGGCGGGCCTGCCGGTTCTGGCGGACGACTTCCACGACCACGAACCCAGCGGTTGTGAGCATCCGCGCGATCCCGGCCCCGTAGGAGCCGGTGCCTTCGACACCGACGCGGCCGAGGTGACCGTGGGCCTGGAGGAAGCGCACCAGTTCGGCGTGGCCGACCTCGGTCGTGTCGAACTGACGGTCAGCGACGCAGCGTCCCAGATGGTCCAGGACAGCGACGTGGTGGGTGAGTTTGTGGGTGTCGATCCCGGCGACCAACAGGGCCTGATCAGGCGTGTTGGCGGCGATCGTGAGGGCTGGCATGCTCGACAAGGACGGTTCCCTTCCAACGGTGAATGACGTCACCGCAGGCCGGTCGGGGCAGACAGCACAATGGCGAGCGACTTCCCGGTCAGGCTCCTATCAAGTCATGTTCCGCCCGGCCTGCGGAAACTCCGGCGTCGATGGACAAATCCACTGAAAGACAACCCGCACGGGTGTCGGTGTAGCAGCGAGTCACACCGGCGCCGGAGCCAGATCCATCATCTCTGTGT